>CAUJFL010000024.1 GCA_963169165.1 Myxococcota bacterium
CGCGGTCGCGTGCTGCGCCTCGACGGCCCCTCCGTGCGCACGAAGCACTTGCCCGCGGACGAGGCCGGCGGCGACGATACGCGCGGCGACGAGGTGCTCAGAATTTCCGGAAAGAAGGTGTCAGAATTTCCGGAACCACCAGATGCTGCGCAGACGACTGACGCGCGCTGCGGGCGGTTCCGTGGCACGTTGGTTCCAGTCCAGCCGCCCGAGCGGAACAACGCCAGTTCGGTCTTGCCGTCCCCGTCGCAGGCCATCGGCACCGGCGTGTCGCCGGCTCGGCCGAAGTCGCGAACCAGAGCCGAGGCCTGGCTGAACCCGGTCGTGCTCATCAGCGCTCAGCAGGATGCGCCAGTTCCCGGCGCCAGACGTGGTCGCAGCTGGCGCGTACCAGTCGATGTCGCGCTCGCCGCCACCTCGACATCGAGCACGTAGGTTGCTGAGCGGTCTTGCCTGACGCCCAGGGACGGCCGGGCGCGCTGTGTCAACGCGTGACCCACGCGAGCTGCGTGATGAATTCCTTGGTTTTCACGCAGTCGCGGAGCCTGGTGGGCGAGCCCTTGCCGCTGCCGTCGGCCGGCACGACCATGACGTGGCTGCAGTTTCCGGCGTCATCATGGAGGAGGTACGCGACGTTCGCCCCGTCGGGTGAGAAGCGCGGGGAGGTCCCCGCGTCGGTCGTCACCTGCGCGGCGGCGCCGCCCGCGAGCGGCGCGACCCACAGCCCTCCCTTCGCGGTGTCGGTGAACACGTAGCGGGCGCCTTCGGGTGACACCGCGCCGAGGCTCGCGCCCGCGCGCACGTCGGTCGCCGCCTTGGTCGACAGCTCGAGCGCCCGGATCGCGCGGCTCTGCTTGCCTCCGCTGATGGTGACCTCCGTGAAGAGGATCGATTTCCCGCCGGGCAGCGGCTGGGGGTGGAGCGCGAGCGACGTCGGCGAGGGCTCGGTCAGCTGCTCGGTCGCGCGGGTCACGGTGTCGATGCGCGCGAGCGAGTAGCCGGGCGGGGCCGCGCCGTCGGCGAAGCCCGCGCGGCGACAGACGTAGAGGTACGCGTCGTCGTCGGAGAACGCGTGGCACTCGTCGTTGAGGTTGCCGCCCGCCATCAGCTCGACGCTCGCGGTCGCGACCTCGTACATCCACGTGTTCTGGACGGCGTCGCCGATGGTCACGCCGTAGTGCGAGGCCTGGTTCGGATCGGCGGCGGAGAACGCGATGCGATCGACCTTGTGGGAGACGCCCATGCTCCACACGCGCGCCGCGGCGAACACCTCGGTGACGGTCGCGCCGTCGGGGGTCATCGCGAGCACGCGGTTGGGGCTCGAGGCCCAGTCGTTGAAGAGGATGGACTGTCCCGACGGCAGCGCGCTCCGCGCGTCGTAGCCGATCTCGTCCGCGCTCACCTGCGGCGTGATCGCGCCGCCCGAGCCCGCCTGCGCCGCGCCGGCCTGCCCCGTTCCGGCCTGCCCCACTCCGGCGTGCCCGCCCACGGTCGCGCCCCCCGCGGCGACGCTGCCTCCCATCCCCACCTGGGTCGCGCCGGCCGCTCCGGTCGGCGTCAGATCGGAGCCCGAGTCGGAGCCCGCGCAGGCGAGCAACGCGAGGGAGGCGGCGAGGAAGAGGGGCAAGCGGGCGCGCATCGGGACAGGATGACCGTTCGTCGACCGCAGGTCGAGATCAGTCGAAGCGCTCGGAGTGGACGCGCTGCCGCGGCAGGCCCAGCTGGTTTCGCGCGACGTCGCGCACCGCCTTCACCATGCGCTCGAGCCCGCAAATGTAGACGTGCGGCGGCTCACCGAGCTGCGCGAGCTCGGTGAGCAACGCAGGCACGTGCTGTTGAACATATCCAACATGCTCGGCGGCGCGCCGAGGCCGCGACAGCGTGATCAGCGCCCGCACGTTCGGCGAGCGCGCCGCGAGGGCGCGGAGCTCGTCCTCGTAGAGCGCGTCCTCTTCGTGGCGGACGCCGAGCACCACCCAGAGCGGCTCGCGCGCGCCCGCGGCGACGGCGGCGAGCAGCATCGAGCGGAGCGGAGAGAGCCCCGTGCCGGTGGCGACCAGCAGCGATGGGTGCCCGGCGTCGGCCGCGCGCGTGAAGAACCCGGCGGGGCCCTCGGCCGTCAGCTGCGCGCCGACCGCGAGCTCGTGCAGCGCCTGCGACACCGCGCCGCCGTCGACGCGCGTGACGGCGAGCGAGAAGCGCGCCCCGGGCTCGGGCGGCGACGCGATCGAGTAGGAGCGCTTCTCTTCTCGCCCGCCGACCGGCACGCGCAGGTTCACCCACTGGCCCGGTGCGAACTCGAGCGGCCCGTCCTCGCGCTCGAACGTCAGCTCACGGACAGAGGGCGCGAGCGCGCGAGCGGCGACGAGGCGCACCGAGAAGCTCGGAGGGGGCGGCATGCCGCGGCTGGCTTGCTCTCGCGTCGACGTGGGCGCAAGACGCGCGGCGTGACCGCGCTCCTCGACCGCCTCGCGACGCTCGCTCGCTCACCACGGCCCGCGCTCGTCGCGGACGACGGCTCGTGCAGCTACGAGGCGCTGCTCGCGCGCGCGTCGGGTGTCGCGCGGGCGCTGGTGGAGCGCGGCGTCGCGCCCGGTGACCGCGTCGCCATCCTGTGCGAGCCGAGCGTCGCGTGGGTGGCGTCGTTGCTCGGCGTGGTGCTGGCCGGCGGGGTCGCGGTCCCGCTGTCCCCGCTCCACCCGGAGCCCGAGATCCGCGCGCTCGCCGCCGACGCCGAGCCCACGCTCGCGCTGGTGGGAGCGTCGCTATCGGCTCGCGCCGGGTGGCTCCCGGCCGCCGCGCTCGAGCCCTCCGCGATCGTGGCGGGCTCGTTCGAGCCGCGCGTCACCGCGCGCGAGATCGCGCTGATGCTCTACACGAGCGGCACGACGGGGCGGTCGAAGGGCGCCCTGCTGACCCACACGAACCTCGCGACCCAGGCGCGGCTGCTGAGCGAAGCCTGGGAGGTGTGCCCCGAAGATCGGCTGCTGCACGCGCTGCCGCTCCACCACATGCACGGCGTCGCGATCGCGCTGCTGACGGCGCTGTGGGCGGGCGCGACCGTCGAGCTCTTGCCCAGGTTCGACCGACGGCGCGCGTGGGAGCGTCTCTCCGACGCCACGCTCTGGATGGCGGTACCGACGATGTACCACCGGATGTTCGAGGAGCTGGACGCGCTCGAACCGAGCGAGCGCGCCGCGTTCGAGCGCGCCGCGAGCCGCCTGCGCCTCGCGACCAGCGGCTCGGCCGCGCTGCCCGTGAGCCTGGCCGCGCGGTGGCGCGAGCTGACGGGCGACATCCCGCTCGAGCGGTTCGGCATGACCGAGATCGGCGTCGGCACGACCAACCCGCTCCGCGGCGAGCGGCGCGCCGGGACGGTCGGCGCCCCCCTCTCGACGGTCTCGCTGCGGATCGTCGACGAGCGCGGGCGCGACGTGGCGCGGGGCGAACCCGGTGAGATCCGCGTGCGCGGCCCCTCGGTGTTCGCGGGCTACTTCCGCCGCCCCGACGCCGACGCGGGCGCCTTCGACGACGGGTGGTTCCTGACCGGCGACACCGCGACGCTCGACGAAGCTGGATATGTAAAAATACTTGGTCGCACCTCCGTCGATATCCTGAAGAGCGGCGGCTACAAGCTGTCCGCGCTCGAGATCGAGGAGGCGCTCCGGCTGCACCCCGCGATCGCCGAGGTCGCGGTCGTCGGCGTCGAAGATCCGCGCTGGGGCGAGCGCGTGGTCGCCGCGGTCGTGCGGCGCGACGGCGGGCACGGCGACCTGTCCACCGCGTCGGTCCGCGAGTTCGCGAAGGCGCACCTCGCGCCGTACAAGGTCCCACAAGAGGTGCGCGAGCTCGCCTCGCTGCCGCGCAACGCCGTCGGCAAGGTGCTGAAGCCCGAGCTGCGCGCCCTGCTGTCGTCGCCCGGCTGACCCCGCGACCTGCGCGACTTGCGTTCGATCACGTCCCGACTAAGCTGCGCGCCGCTTGCTGTCTGTCTGGTCCCGCCCGCTCGCCTGGATGGCGTCCGCGCTCTTCGCGGTGGCGGCGCTGCTCGCCCCGCGCGCGGCGTGGGCCGGTGCGGCGGCGTGCGACGCGCGGGCGATCTCCGTCGCGCCGGACGTCGTCGCGATGTGCGTCGCGCTCGCGCAGGCCGGCGTCGAGCTCCCCGACGAGGTGGCCGGGCTCTGCGATCCGTCAGGCGCTTCCGCGATCGCGCCGCCCCCATCGATGCCCGTCGAGAGCGGCACCATCGGCGCGGCCGACGACTGCCGCGGCGCGGCCATCCGGGGCGCGGCGGTCTCGAGCTCGTCCGAGGAGAAGACCTCGCGCGACGCCAGCGTCCACCTAGATCCCGCGAGCCTCGGCGGCGTGCGCGTGGCGATCCGACCTTCAACGGCCGACGTACACGAGCTCATCGCTCGAGACGCCTCGCCGACGCGCGATTTCGTCCACGAGATCGAGCGACCCCCTCGCCGCTGACGCGCGGCCCGCCCGCGCGCCCCTCCACGACGACGCCGGCTCGACGGCGTCGTGCAGAAGACGTTCGGCGTGACGCGCAGCGCGTGGCGCCGTGATCCCTCGGTATTTCCTGTATTCGAAAGAGAGAATCCCCATGGCTACTGGTATGGACAAAGGCACTTCCATCGTTGGTTTCGTCCTGTGCTTCCTCGCGGGCGCGGGGCTCATGTACAGCTACGATCACCGCGCCGGCGGCGTGACGGCCGACTCCTCGAGCTCGTCGGGCAAGGCCGGCGGCGCGTGGAGCGACGACGACTCGCCCGTCCCGGTCAACGCGAAGGACCCGATGTGGGGCAACCGCAACGCGCCGGTCACCATCGTCGTGTTCAGCGACTTTCAGTGCCCGTTCTGCTCCAGGGTCGAGACGACGATGGACCAGATCAAGCAGCAGTACGGCAAGGACAAGATCCGCGTCGTCTGGAAGAACGAGCCGCTGAGCTTCCACCCCAACGCCCGCCCGGCGGCGATCGCGGCCGAGGCCGTGTTCCGCGCGAAGGGCAGCGACGCCTTCTGGAAGTTCCACGGCCTCGCCTTCCACAACCAGAAGGATCTCGGCGACGCCAACTACGAGAAGTGGGCGGCCGAGTCGGGCGTCGACAAGGCGACGTTCGCCAAGTTCAAGGCCGATCCGTCGGTGGCAAAGAAGGTCGACGACGACATGGCGCTCTCGCAGAAGATCGGCGCCAACGGCACGCCGCACTTCTACATCAACGGCGTCGAGCTCTCCGGGGCGCAGCCGATCGACAAGTTCAAGGAGATCATCGACGCGCAGCTGGAGAAGGCGAAGGCCAAGCTCGCGGCCGGCGTGAAAGCTGACAAGCTCTACGTCGAGGTCTCGAAGGAGAACAAGGCCGCGGCGCCGCCCGAGGCCGCGAAGAAGGCCGCCGAGCCGCCGAAGAAGGCCGAGGAGGACACCACCGTCTGGAAGGTCCCCGTCGGTAACTCGCCGGTCGAGGGCCCCGCGTCGGCGCTCGCCACCATCGTCATCTTCAGCGACTACCAGTGCCCGTTCTGCAAGCGGGTCGAGGAGACGCTGACCAAGGTGAGGGCCGAGTACAAGGACAAGGTCCGCATCGTCTGGAAGGACCAGCCGCTCCCGTTCCACCCCCGCGCCATCCCCGCCGCGATCCTCGCGCGCGAGGCCCGCGCGGAGAAGGGCGACAAGGGCTTCTGGGCCGCCCACGAGAAGCTGTTCGCGAGCCACCCGAAGCTCGAGGACGCCGATCTCGAGGCGATCGCGAAGGACCTCG
>CAUJFL010000025.1 GCA_963169165.1 Myxococcota bacterium
ACGGCGGCGACGGAGGCGCGCCACCAGGCCGGCGAGCAGCCCGAGGCCCAGCCACGACGCGGACGAGCTGCCCGGCTCGGCGACGCTGCAGCCGCCCTCGAGCTCGGTCTCGTCGCCCGTCGTCCCGGTCGCCGCGGGCGCGTTGCCCGCGCCCGTGCCGGTGCTGCCTGCGTTCGCCTTGCCCGCGCTGCCGCCCACGGCCGCGCCGCCTGCGCCTGCCTTGCCCGCGGTGCCCGTCGCGCCTGCGGAGCCCGCCTTGCCGGCCGCGCCGCCGCTGCCAGCCGCGCCTGCCTTGCCCGCGGAGCCGCCGCTGCCCGCCTTGCCAGCCGCGCCGGCCGAGCCAGCCTTGCCAGCCGCGCCGCCTGAACCAGCCTTACCAGCCGCGCCGCCCGAGCCAGCCTTACCAGCCGCGCCGCCCGAGCCCGCCTTGCCCGCGGAGCCGCCGGTCGCGCCGGAGCCCGCCGCACCCGCCTTGCCCGCGGAGCCACCGGTCGCGCCCGCGCCCGCAGCGCCCGCCGCGCCCGCGCCCGCCGAACCACCGGCGCCCGCACCGGCCGAACCACCGGCACCTGCGCCCGCCGAGCCGCCCGCGCCGCCGCCGCCGCCCGCGCCGCCGGTCCCGTTGTTGTCGTCGCTGGGATCGAGCGGGTTCGTACCCTTCTTCAGCTCGGTCCCGTCATCGACACCGCCACCATCGGTGTCGGCTTTGCGAGGATCGGTCTCGGTGGAGTCGACGACCCCGTCCTTGTTGGCGTCCTCGACGCCGTCGTCGAGGCCGTCGCCGTCCGTGTCTGCTTTGTTCGGATCGGTCCCGGTGTCGGTCTCGAGCTTGTTCGGCAGACCGTCGCCGTCGAGAACGCCCGCCGGGCCGTTCTTGTCGTCGGCGTCGAGGTAGTTGGGGATGCCGTCGCCGTCGAGGTCACCCGTGCCCTCGACGCCGTCCTCGGCGCCGTCGCCGTCGGCGTCCTTGTCGAGCCAGTTCACGCCGCCCGTGCCGTCGACGTCCGTGGAGACGCCGCTCGCGGTGGTGTCCGCGATCTCGGTCGCGGTCGGGATGGTGTCGCCGTCGTCGTCGGTGTCGAGCACGTCGGGCGTCGTGTCGCCGTCGGTGTCCTGCGCGACCGCTCCCGGCGCCTCGACGCCGTCCTCGAGGCCGTCACCGTCGGTGTCCTTCTTGCGCGGATCGGAGCCGAGCGTGCCCTCCTGGTCGTTCGTGAGGCCGTCGCCGTCGATGTCGAGGCTGCACACGCTCGGCACGCCGGCACAGAGGTAGCCGGGCTCGAGGGTGCAGGTGTCCGAGCAGCCGTCGTTCGGCACCACGCCCGCGTCGTCGCACTCCTCGGAGCCGCCGCCGGAGAGCGCGTCGATCGTGCCGTTGCCGCAGAGCAGGCTCGGATCGTTGATGATGCAGATGTCGCTCGGCAGGCCGATCTTCGGGCCGCACGTGTCGGCCGTCTTGTCGGCGTCGCGGATGAACAGGATCGCGTTGTTCGTCGACCCGTCGCCGAGCGCGAGGAAGCTCGCGGGCAGGCCGTTCGACGCACCCTGGCTCGTGAGATCGTCGGCGCCCGGGTCTCCAGGCGCCGCCGGGTTCGCGGTCGAGTTGCCGGTGAAGACGACCTCGTCGTCGGACATCGCGACCTCGAAGAACGCGAGGCCGCCCTGCTCCCAGTACACGAACTCGTACTCGTAGACGCCGGCAGCTTCGAACGTCACGCGGCGCGTGTCGAGCGCGGGGCCGCGGTTCGCGTCGAACGCGGACACGACGACGCCGCCGATCGTGAGGCGGTAGCCGTCGTCGCTCGCGACCGCGATGGTCTTCGTGCCGGGCGTCCTGATGTTGATCAGCGCGCGCCCGACCATGGCGAACGAGTCGTAGGGCTGAGGGGGGACGCCGACCGGCTGCTGCGACTCGCAGACGAAGCCGTTCCGCTGCGACCAGGGCAGCAGGTTGTTGTACGGGAAATTGCCCGCGGGCGTCGTCGCGTCGGTGTAGTCGATGAGGTACATCACGCCGTGGAACGACGACTCGGCGTTGTTGAGGCCCGGCGGCGCGGCCTGCGCGGGCGTGCCCGACCCGGTCAGCAGGCCCATCGCGAGCGCGGCGGTGTTGACGGTGCCCGACGCGGCGGCCTTCACGAAGTGCGCGCACGAGCCGTCTCCCTGGGTGGTGCGCGGCGCCGACTCGACCGCGCTCGCGGCGGGGACCACGGCGACCGGGGCGGCCTGGGCGGACGACACGACGGCGAGCGCGCCGACGGCCACGGACGTTGCGAGAGAAGATCGAGCGAGGAAGGTGCGCCGAAGGGTCATGATGAAGTATCTCCTTTGATGTCACGCGCCGGAAAGACCGCGCGATCCGAGGACGCTACCACGAGGCGCGGCCGCGAGTCGCGGCGATGACGCCTCCCCTTCCCCAGACCGACCGCGCGCCTCGGCGCCTCACTCGGGGGTGGACGGTGACCGACCGGGCGTATTAGCCTCCCGCCACCGGAACTATCCGGCTGCTCTGGATGTCGCTCGGCCGAGTGCTCACCCAGGGGCTTGGAGAAACAGCATGACGCAATCGCAGAACGCAGGTCCGCAGTCGGGGCAGCCAGGTCGTCCGGGTCGGATGACCGCCGTGATGCGGGCGATGCCGGTGGCGACGGGGCCCAAGGTGCTCCGCATCGGCATCGTGCAGGGCGGCAAGGTGATCGAAGAGCGCGTCATCAAGCAGCGCACCACCGTGACGATCGGCCCGTCCGAGAAGAACACATTCGTCGTCGTCGGCCCCAACCTGCCGGCGTCGTTCAAGATCTTCGAGCTGGTCGGGCAGGACTACCACCTCAACTTCCTCGACGGGATGACCGGGCGCATCGCGCTGCCGAGCGGCCCGACCGATCTCGCCGCGCTGCGAGGCCAGGCGAAGCGCAACCCCCAGGGCGCCTATCAGGTCAAGCTCACCGAGGACTCGCGCGGCAAGCTCGTGGTCGGCGAGACGACGTTCCTGTTCCAGTTCGTCGCGCCGCCGCCGGTGCAGCCGAAGCCGCAGCTGCCGGCGAGCGTCAAGTCGGGGATGGCCGAGAAGATCGACTGGTCGATGACGATCATCTCGGCGTTCTCGTTCCTGTTCCACTTCGGCGCGATCGGCGTCCTCTACTCCGATTGGTCCGACAAGGTGCTGCCCGACGAGGCCGACGTCGCGGGCCTCGTCGACAACATCAAGCGCCTGCCCCCTCCCCCGCCGGTCGAGGAGAAGAAGACGACCGACGAGGACAAGCCCGAGGACAAGCCCGCCGACAAGCCGACCGCGAAGTCGACGCCGAGCGGCGGCCCGAAGTCGAACGCGCCCGGCAAGGGCGGCGCGAAGATGTCCAACGCGCAGGGCGCCGCGCTGCTCGACAAGCTCGCGCAGATGGAGGCCGCGACCATCGGCGTCCTGTCGAACTCGGGCCCCGCGACCGCGGGCGTGCTCAGCGACTCGAACGTGCCCACCGGACAGCTCGACGCGATCGCGAAATCGGCCGACGGCGTCGGCGCGACCGGCCCCGGCGGTCTGAAGATGGGCGGCGGCGGCGGCGTGGTGAAGCCCGGCGGCGGCGGCATCGGTGACCTCGCGGGCTCGGGCAAGGGCGCGCAAGGCTCCGACGGCTCGGGCACGACCGCGGCGGTCGCCGCGCCGAAGGCGAGCGTCAGCGGCGGCGGCTCGGTCAGCGCCGGCAAGATCAACGGCGCCGAGCGCGTGCTCCGCGGCGCGCAGGGACGCATCCGCGGCTGCTACCAGGCGGGCCTCGGCTCCAACCCCGACATGGAGGGCCGCGTGAGCTACACGCTGTCGATCAGCGGCTCGGGCTCGGTGTCCAACGCCTCGGTGAGCCCGTCTGGCAGCCTGAGCGGCGGCGTGGTGAGCTGCATCCGCGGCGTGCTGAGCGGCCTCTCCTTCGACCCCCCCGAGGGGGGCGCTGCCTCCGTCTCGGGCTCGTACTCCTTCGTCAACGCCAACAAAGGAAAGTAGCGGCGGGCGGCGGCGATAGCGGCGCGATCTCGGCGTTCGCGTGCTCGCAAGGCTTTCCAGCCTTGCTGTGCGCGACGAACGCCGACCTCGCTTGCTCTCGCCACCGCTCGCTCGCTACTTTTCGCTACGTTGTGGTGCTTGTGTTTGGTGGGGTTTTGTTTGATTTGTTGCTCGCGCTCGCTTCGCTCGCTGAGCGGTTTGCTCGCGCTCGCTTCGCTCGCTGAGCGGGTTTCGCCGGGGGCGATTCGGTGCGAGCATGCGGCGCTATGCGCGTCGTGCTCGCACTTGTCGCCCTCCTCGTGTCCTCGTGTGCGCGGGGGGAGGCTTCCACGGAGGAACCCCAGGCGAAGGCGGGCGGACAGGGTGGCGGCGGGCAGGGCGGGAGCGCGGGCGGACAGGGTGGCGGCGGAGGGGCGAACAGTGGCGGCGGGATGAGTGGGAGCGCCGGTGGAGTCAGCGCCGGTGGGGGCAGCGGGATGAGTGGGAGCGCGGGTGGTGTGAGCGCCGGTGGGGGCGGCGGGATGAGTGGGGGCGCCGGTGGGGGCGGCGGCGCGAGCGGGACGAGCGGCGGCGCCGCGGGCGCAGGCGGGAAGGCGCAGGTGTTCCCTACCGTGTGCGGCGAGGCCGTGGAGAACGGCGACGTCTCGCTCGAGTGCCCGGAGGGGAGCGTCATCGGCGCCGTCGTGTTCGCAGGCTACGGGACTCCCACCGGCGCTTGCGGCTCATACCACGCCGGAAAGTGCGACGCGGCCACCGCCGCCTCTGTCGTGTTTTCACTTTGCGGAGGTCGCACGAAGTGCAAATTCAAGGCGGCGAACTCTGTGTTCGGCGAACCCTGCAGCGGCACGGTGAAAGAGGTCCGCGCCGAGGTCCAGTGCGTGGCCTGCGGCTTCAGCGGCACCCAGGCCTGCGGACCCACCTGCACCAACCTCCAGACCGATCCCGCCAACTGCGGCGCGTGCGGCGCACCCTGCGACGTCGGAGACACCTGCCAGTCAGGGAGCTGCGTCTGCCTGCCCCCAGACTGTAATCAGTCTTGCTTCATGGGCGGGTTCGACTACGGAAATTGCACCGTCAACGGCTGCTCCTGCGGTAACAACTGAACTTCTAGAGAGTTCGTCATCGCGCGCTGAACACCCGCGACCGCCACCGTCGCGGAGGACGTCGCCGCGCTCGAGCTCCTGCGCACGACGTCGACCCCTCCGAAGCGCGCCGGCGCGGCGCCGAGCGCGCGGAGCGAGGGACCGAGGTTGCCTTGCGCTGGGCCCTCGTGCAGAACGGGGAGCATGCGCCGCCTCGCGTCCTCTCTCGCCCTCTCGCTCGCGCTCTCCCCCGCCGTCGCGCACGCGACCGGCATGCAGGGTCACGTCTACATGGCGATGTGCGCCGCCGAGCAGCTGCCCGACGGCAAGCTCAAGCAGGCGCTCTCGAAGAACGAGCTGCGCCTCATCAACGGCGGGTTCTTCCCTGACTCGGGGTACACCAACAAATCTGACTACGATCAGGGAGAGATCCCGCACTGGGAGGGCTACGTCGACGGGTGGATCTCCGAGGTGCGCGCGCGGTACCCTTCGCCCTGGACCGATCCAGACGGACAGAAGCAGATCGCGTTCTTGATGGGCTTCGCGGCGCACGGCATCACCGACTCGACGTTCGACACGTTGGTCTTCGAGCGCTCGGTGCAGGTCGATCCGGGCGGCCCTGACGATCTCGACATGTCGATGGATGTGTTCCTGGTCTCGGACCTCTCGCGGCAGCTCGTGCCGATGCTCGACCACGACTCGGCGTTCGCGTCCGACGTGTTCGGCAAGTACGCGAAGCACCCGGTCACGCCGGCGGCGATCGACAAGGCGATGAGCGCGGCCCGCTCGGGCATGGGCGCCGTCGTGAAGGTGCTCGCGCCGGGCGTCGCCGACTTCGCGCCCAAATATCCGTGGGCCCACAAGGCGATCCTCGATCCGACGGCGCCTGGTGGGTACGCGTTCGGGTCCAAGGTCGCGCGGCGCTACTTCGAGCAGCTCGAGCGGCGCATCGACGGCGATCACTCGGCCGACGGCG
Source organism: Myxococcota bacterium (assembly GCA_963169165.1). Classification (GTDB taxonomy): domain Bacteria; phylum Myxococcota_A; class Polyangia; order Polyangiales; family Polyangiaceae; genus JADLFU01. The sequence continues at coordinate 6,056 of CAUJFL010000025.1, forward strand.
TGGTGATCGGCACCTATCCGTCCGACGAGTACCCGCTCGTCGCGCTCGATCACACGCGCGCCGACGCGCGGGTGGTGGTCTATTTCGGGCACGGGCTCGATCGCGCGTCGATCAAGGACGACTCGGTGGTCGTCCGGGGCCCGGGCGACGCGCTGGTGCCCGCCAAGTTCAACACCTTTCGCGGGGACGAGTGGCTCAACGTGATCGTCCTCGAGCCCTCGTCGGACTGGCTGCCCGACACCGACTACACGGTCGTCGTGAAGAGCTCGATCCGCAACCTGTACGGCGCGTCGCCCTCCGCTGACATCACCGTGAAGTTCTCCACGCGCTGCGCGACGACGCCCTCGGCCGCCGGCTGCCCGATGACCGCGGCCGTCAAGTCTCCGTGTCCGCTCAACGACGCGCGGTTTCAGCCCGAGCCCGAGGTTGACGAGGGCGCCGCGGGGAGCGCTGGCGCGGCGGGCATGTCAGCGTCGGCCGGCACGAGCGGCGCGGCGGGCCAGGCGAGCCCGGTCGCGGCCGTCCCGATGGCGGAGGGCGAGGGAGGAGGCTGCGCGATCGGCGGGACCACGGCCTCCGGCGGCGCCTGGGTGTTCGCGCTCGCGGCGTCGTGGTTCGCGCGGCGACGGTCGCGCCGCCCTCGTGGCTGACGGGCTGCCGCGACTCGATCCGTCATCGCACCACGATCGTGCGCGCGGCGGTGCGGCCGAACGTCTCGGGCGAATACATCTCCTCGGCGCGCGCGGGCGGCGTCACGTAGGACCCCGTCCGCGTCGCGCGAATCAGGTGCGACAGCCGGTGCACGCCGGGCGACAGGTCGTCGACGAAGAAGACGACTCGATCGTCGCGCCGCTCGGTCCGCGTGCTCGCGCCCCGCTCGAGCCTTCGGAGCCAGCGCGGGCCGCCCTGCAAGTCGAGATCCCAGCTCTCGAAGCCGCCGGGGAGCGGATCCTCGATGACGACGAACCTGCGAGGCGAGGAGGTGATGAGCTCGAGCTCGACCATCACGGTCGCGCCCTCGGCGAACGTGTCTCCGTCGACGCGCCACCCGCCCGAGCGGAGCAGCTCGCCGGATGGTTGTTGATTGGGTAGCGTGTAGGTCCGGCGGTGGAGCTCGATCCCTGACGCGACGTCATCGGTTGGCAACGAGCTCCGCGTGAACCTGAGGCGCGCCTCGTAGTGCGCCGTCCCGCCGCGCGCGCCGAACACCAGCGAGCGGTCCGGCGAGCGGAGCAGCTCCGCCATCGACACGCTCACGCGAGCGTCGGAGCCCGGCGCGCCGGAGGGAGAGAGGGTCCGCGACAGCACGTCGAGCCCTCCCAGCGACGCTGTCGCTGCCACGCCCGTCGTCGCTTGCTGCGTCTTCGCGTAGTCAGACAGCGCGAGCAGCGCCCAGGCGGCCTCTTGCGTCGTGCGCCAGGTGCCCCTCGAGCGGTCGCGGACGAGCCCGAGGGCGAGCGGCGCGAGCATCGGGTGGCGCGGCGAGGCCGCGAGGAGCGCGCGCAGCACGAGCGCGCTCGTCCGCAGCTGGGAGTCGAAGTGCGTCGTGTACGACTCGTCTCGCCCGGCGTAGCGCGCGACGGCGCCGTCCACGTGCAGCCCCGCGGCGAGCTCGGTCACCTGCGCGTCGAGCTGCGAGCGCGGCGCGCCGAGCCTCGCCATCGCGTGCAACAACAGCGCGCGAGAGAACTCGGGCATCCCGGCCCGGGCGGCGACCAGCTGATCGGCGACGACCGCGAGCGAGTCGGCGTCGACGTGGGGCTGCCCCACGGCGTCGGTGAGGACGTCGAGCGCATACGGCGCGGTGACCTTGCCGTCGGACAGCTCACCCCAGCGCGCGAGCATCGACAGCAGGTGCGCGCGGGCCCGGCCCAGCGATCGCTCGTCGACCGCGACGCCGTGTCGACGCGCGAGGTCGAGGCCCCACGTCGCGTACACGCTGAGCCAGTCGGAGCCGGTGGTCGACCCGGGCCACATCCCGAAATCTCCACCCTCGCGCTGGTTGTCGAGCAACCGCCCGACGGCGCGCACGACGGCGGCGTCGAGATCCGAAGGGAGCGCGACGCCGAGGTCGCGCGCGAGCTCACGCAGCGGCAGCAGCGGGACGAGGCGGCTCGTCGTCTGCTCGGTGCAGCCGTGCGGGTACGTCACCAGCTGCTCGAGGCCCGCCGCGAGGCCGGTGAGCGGCGTCGATGACAGCGTCACGTCGAGCCCTCCGACGTCGGGGCGCATCGACGAGAGGTCTCCGAGTCGCTCCTCCACGCGGCCGTCGGTCAGCGCGCCGTGCAGCGCCGCCGTCTCCATCGCGAGCGGCGACGTCACCGCGAGCGGCAGCTCGGCCGCGTCGCGCAGCGCCCCCGCCTCGACGCGGGCGAGGAGCTTGCCGCTCGACGCCACGGGCGCAGAGGCCTCGAACACGACGCGCCGCGACTCGCCCGGCGCGAGCGTCACCGCGCGCTCGTGGCCCGCGGTGAGCCGCACGCCGGTCGCGTCGAGCACCAGCCGCGCGTCGAGGCGCGAGGGGCCGTTGTTCGCGACGAGCATCGCCAGCGTCGGGCGATCTCCCGCGCGGATCACCCGCGGCAACGACGGGCGCACCTGCAGCGGGGCCTGGGTCGTCACCGGCGTGGCTCCGGCGCCGACCTCACCGCGCTTCGTCAGCGCGAACGCCATCATCCGGTACTCGGTCAGCGAGTCGGGCAGCTTCACGCGAGCGTGAGCGCGCCCGTCGGCGTCGGTCTCGAGGTGCGGCAAGAAGAACGCGCCCTGCGCGAAATTGCGCCGCGGCTCCGGGCCCGAGTGGCTCCCGCCGAGGCGCCCGCTGCCCGAGCCGTAGCCCATGCCCGAGCCGGTGCCCCCTCCGTGGCCGATCGTGCCGATGCGGCCGAGGCTCCCGAACTCCCGCAGCTCGGCCTGCCAGTCGGTGAAATGGGCGAGCTCGTCGCGAGAGTCGCTCGACGACACGGCGCGCGCGCGACCTCCGAAGAACGCCGCGAGCGGCTCGGGGAGCGCGTACTTCGCGAGCGACAGCGTGGCCTCGTCGGCGCCGTAGAGCGTCACCTCGGCGCGCGCGGGCTCGCCGTCGTCGGTGCGCACCTCGACCTCGACGTCGAGCTCCTCGCCGGGCGCCGCCAGCGCCTTCGACGGCCGGACCGCGACGTGGAGCGCGCGATCGGCGAAGGGCGCGGAGAGCTCGACCATCGCGCTCGACATCCGCTTGCTCACCGTCCGATCCGCCAGCGGCGCCACGAACGTCGCGGTCGCCCACGCGCGCGGCGCGGTCGCGTCGTCCATCGGCACGTCGAACGCGAGCGGCTCCTTCGTCGCGGGGCGGACCTCGTGCGAGAGCACCCCCTCGCGCTCGACGGTGAACAGCACCTGCCCGGCGTCGAAGGGCGAGCGCGCGGTGAGGTGCGCGACGTCGCCTCGGCGGTACTCCTCTCGATCGCGCTCGAGCTTCGCCTGTGGGCGCGGGCGCTCAGGCTTGTGGATTTTGTATAGTATTGGCTTGGGTGGGGAGCCTGGGTACAGCCTTCGCGACGCGCCGAACTCCGCGCCCACCAGCGCGGCGCGCACGACGAAATGGTGGACGCCGTCGGGCGGCCCGCTCGGCACGCGAAGGGCGCAGCTGGCGGGTTCCTTCGACGTCGTCACCTCGCAGCTCGCGACGGTGCGGGCGGGCAGCGAGCCCCACTTGCGCTTGGGATCCTTGTCGACCGACTGCAGCTCGAGCCTGACTCGGTGGGCCTCGCGCGCGCCTTCGGGCGTCACCGCCAGCACCCGCGGGCGCAGCGTCGCGCCGCCGTAGGTGCTCCAGCCGTCGATCGACAGCGCCGCGTACACGCGCGCCGGGTGAACGAGCACCGACGCGCTGGCGCCCACGAGCTCCTGGCTGGGATCGGTCACGACAGCGTCGCAGGTGACGAGCTCGGGCCCGGACTGGTCCTCGCCGTCGAGCCTCCACGGCAGCTCCGCCCGTCCTGTCGCGTCGAGCGCGACCGTCCGCGCCGCGCGCGCGCTCGGCGGCGCCTTGCGCTCGGCGTCGTCGGTCGTGAAGCCCTCGAGCCGCGGCACGGAGAAGCTCGCGCGCTGTCGGCTGAGCGTGAGCGCGACCTTCGCGCCTTCGAGCGATCCGCCATAGAAATAGGCTGCGTGAGCGTCGCAGACGACGTCGTCGCCGCGCACGAACGCGCGCCTCGTGGGCTCGGCGGGAGCGCGCAGACGCGCGTCGACCCGGAAGCTCGCCGCGCGGAACTCCTTGACGACGAAGGTGCCTGAAGCGATCCGCGCGCCCGCGTGCTCGACGTTCACGCCGTAGCTGCCCAGCGGCGCGGCGAGATCGATCGGGACCGCGAGATCGAGGCTGCCCCAGTCGGTCGTGCGCGCGGGCGTGCGCGTCGCCTTGCCGTCAGGGGCCCGCACCTCGACGATCGCCTCCGCGGCGGTGACCGGCTCGAGCCCGCGCGACGTGGGCCGCAAGATCGCGCCCTTCAGCTGCACGCTGTCGCCTGGTCGATACAGGCCGCGATCGGTGAAGACGACGCCGCGCGGCGCCGGCGCGCGCGGGATCTCGACGCGGCGGTGGATCCAGTCCGCGCCGCGCGCCGCGAACAGGACCATCCACGGCAGGGGCGGGCGCCACTCGTCCGCCCGCTTCTCGTCCTCTGTGCCCAGCCGCGACGTGTCGAGGCGCGCCGTCCCGTCAGCGCCGGTCGTGCCCTCGACGGCGGCGCCGGACGCGTCGCGCGCCTCGAGCGCCACGCCCGCGAGCGGCGCGCCCGAGGTCAGGCTCGTCACCCACGCGAGCGTGCCCTCGGGGGTGACGCGCGCGTGCAGCGCGAGATCGCTCGCCTGCAGCACCTGCGCGGCCGAGCGCGCGTCGCCCGTCGGCCCGCGCCATCGCGCGCCGAACAGCACCGGTCCGATCGACGAAGCCTCCGCGGGCGCGAGCTCGGTCCAGGTCGGCGGCACCTTCGGCCCCGCGCGCACGGGGAGCTGGATCGACGTCGCGCCCGGCAGCTCCCACCAACGCGGCTCGTCGCGCGAGGCGGCGAGGCGCATCGCGAGCTCGCGCGTCAGCTTCACGACGCCGCCCGTCGCCTCGAGCGCGTCCTCTGCCTTCGCCGCGATCGGCCTCTCCCTCGTCGGCGCGTACACGCCCGAGAAGCTCAGCTCGACCCCGCTGTCGGGCGGCGCGAACACGAGCTCACCGGTCGCGCCCATCATGAGCTGCCGCAGCCGCTCGACCTCTTCGCCCCAGCGCCGCGGGAGCGGCTGCCGCGGGGGGCGCTTGGCGGCCGCGACCTCGACCGTGTAGCGGACGCCCGGCACGAAATCGCCGTCTAGCCAGTGCCAGCTCGTCGGGAGATCGTTCGAGGCGCGACGCAGCTTGACCGCGGGTCGAATCGAAACGAGCGCGCGAAGATCGCTCGGCCGCATGTCTCCGCTGAGCTCGACGTGGACGGCGTCGCCCGCGCAGCGACCGTCGTCGAGGCGCGAGCAGCCGAGCTCCGTCACGTGCAGGTGCGAGCGAGTGTCGAAGGTCACCTCCTGCGCCCGCATCGGCAGCGCGCCCTCCGAGCCGCTGGCGCCCTCGAGGACTCGGACCGTGAGCCGCGCTCCCTCGGGCCACCTGCCGCGCGGCTTGAGCTGGACGGCCTCGCCCCACACGGCGCCGTCGCGCTCGAGCTCGAACGGCAGGTCACGCCCCGCGCCGTCGACGATCCGCAGCGCGCGCTCGAGCGCGGCGCGCGGGATCACCTGCGTGAACGACAGGCGCACGACCTCGTCGGTCGCGACCTCGCGGTCACCGCTCGCTGGTGACGACCACTTGAGCGAGGGCCGTCGAGTTGCAAATGTAAGTTTTACTGGTGCGTCGAGCGTCGCGCCGTCGAGCGCGCGGATGGAAGCCGCGACCTCGAGCGAGTAGGTCGTCGAGCGATCGAACCGCGCGTCGGGCACGAACCGCGCCGCGCTCGTGCCGATCCACTCCCAGCGCCCCGACATGGCGGGCGTGAAGCGCGCCTCGAGCGTCGGCTGATCTCGCGGCGCCGAGAGCGCGCGCACCGGGCGACTGAACACGAGCTGCGGCTGCGGGTGATCGAGCTCGTCTCCCGACGGTCCGGCGAAGACCACGCGGAACGGCCCCGAGTCCTGTGTCGCGCCCCGCTCGCGCGCGTCGAGCTCGCCGCCGATCCTCGTGGGGGCCTCGGGCGGCAGCCGCCCGCCGGGGAGGCACGCCGACGCGCTCGCGGCGCCGACCAGGACGAGCGTGATGCTGACGTGGCGCATCGACGGAGGGTAGCTCGGGTCGCCGCGGAGGAGAGCCCAGGCGATGAATGGAGGCGCGCTCGCCGCGCAAATTTCTCTGTCCCCGGACGCTGTGCGCTCGCATAGGCTGCACGACGTGGAGACCTACGACTACGTGGTGGTCGGCGGCGGCTCGGCCGGCTGCGTGGTCGCGAGCCGCCTCAGCGAGGACGCCGCCGTCTCCGTGTGCCTGCTCGAGGCGGGAGGCGAGGGGCGTAGCGTGCTCATCCGCGCGCCGCTCGCCTTCGCGTTCGCGATGCCGAGGGGAGTCCACAGCTGGCACTATCAGACCGTCCCGCAGGCGGGGTTCGGGGGGCGACGGGGGTTCCAGCCACGCGGCAAGGCGCTCGGCGGCTCCAGCACGATCAACGCGATGATCTACTCGCGCGGACCTCGCTCGGACTACGACGCCTGGGCGGCGCTCGGAAACCCCGGCTGGGGCTACGACGACGTGCTGCCCTACTTCAAGCGGTCAGAGGCCAACCAGGTCCACCGCGACTCAGAGCTTCATGGGACGGACGGCCCGCTCCACGTGAACAATCTGCAGCGGCCCAGCCCGCTCAACGAGGTCTTCCTCCAGGCTTGCCAGTCACAAGGGATCCCGTTCAACCCCGACCTGAACGGCGCGCAGCACTTCGGTTGCTATCATGTGCAGGTCACCCAGAAGGATGGCGAACGCCACAGCGTCGCCGCGGCCTTCTTGCACCCGCACATGGGTCGCCCCAACCTCGACGTGAAGACCCGCGCGCACGTCACGCGCGTCCTGTTCGAGCAGGGGCGCGCCGTCGAGGTCGAGTTTCAACGAGGCGGGGAGCGGCGCGTCGTGCGCGCGCGCCGCGAGATCGTGATGTCCGCCGGGGCGTTCGGCACTCCTCAGATCCTGATGGCCTCCGGGCTGGGACCGGGGGACCACCTGAGCGAGCTGGGGATCCCTGTGGTCCGCGACGTGCCGGGCATCGGCCAGAACCTCCAGGATCACATCTCCGCGCTGCTGATCTACCGCGCCCGCACGCAGGCCCACACGGTGGGGATCTCTCCGCGCGGCGTCGCGCGGCTGCTCGCGGGGATGTGGGAGTGGAGCCGCCACAAGACTGGAATCCTGACCAGCTGCGTGGCCGAGTCCGGCGTGTACTATCGCACGAGCCCCGACGTCGAGGTCTCGGACATGGAGATGGAACTCATCGTCGGCATCGGCGACGATCACGGCCGGACGCTGCACCTGGGGCACGGCTACTCGGCGCACTTGCTGCTCGCGCGACCGAAGAGCGTGGGAGAGGTCCGCCTCGCCAGCCGCGACACGCGGGTGTCGCCGCTGATCGATCCCAGGTACTTCAGCCACCCATATGACATGGAGACCCTCGTGAAGGGCACCCAGATCGCGCTCGACATCATGAACAGCGCGCCCTTCGAGCCATACCGCGGCGAGCTGCTCATTCGTTACGATCGCGACGATCCCGGGCAGATCGAGGCCACGCTCCGCCAGCACGCCGACACCGAGTACCACGTCTGCGGGACGGCCAAGATGGGCCCAGACAGCGATCCGCTGGCCGTCGTCGATCCCGCGCTCCGGGTGCGAGGCGTCGACGGGCTGCGCGTCGCCGACGCGTCGATCATGCCCCAGGTGACCAGCAACAACATCCACGCCCCCGTCATCATGATCGGCGAGAAGTGCGCCGATTTTCTGCGGGCCCAGCGATGACTGGCGGTCCTCGCCCCCTCCACGACCTCGCGGGCCACGCGCTCGGCGAGCCGTCGCTGGTCGTGTCGGTTCGCAGCAAGGCCGAGCTCCGCGCAGCGCTCGCCGAGGCCCGTGCGCGCGGCGCGCCGTTCGCTGCGGTAGGGCACCTCTCGACCTACTGGCACAACCTCTCCCTCGACGGCGCGGTGGTCGCCGATCTCTCGACGTACGACCGCGAGGTCGCGTTCGATGTCGACAACGGCGTCGCGACCTTCGAGAGCGGCGTCACGCTCCGCTCGCTCGACGCCGCGCTGCGCGCGCGAGGGTTCCACCTGCCGATGCACCCGGACGCCTTCGGTGACACGCTGCTCGGCTCGGCCGTCGCCAACGGCGTCACGGCCGGACTTGGCATGATGAGCCGCGATTTCCTCGATTCCATCGTGGGCTTCGAGCTGCTGCTGACCGACGGTCGGGCGCTCCAGGTCGGCGCCTCTCGGCTCCTCGGGGGCCGCCCCGGCGCCGTCACGCGCGGCCTGCCCGATCTCCGCTCCCTGTGCTTCGGCGCCGAGGGAGCGCTGGGCGTGCTCACCGAGATCGACGTCGCGCTCGTGCCCGCCGGCTGGGAGGCCAGAATAGAGTGCCAGGCGCCCGAGGATCGCTTCGCCGACGTGCTGTCGTTCGCGCACGGCTGGCGTCGGAGGGGCGTGCTCGACACGCTCCGTTGGGTGTGGACCCGCGCGGGACAGCTCACCATCCACCTCTCCAGCCAGGTCGACGCGCGCGAGCTCGAGGGACGCGTCGAGCGCGTCTGCGCGTCGCTCCCCGCCTGGGCGAGCCCCCAGGTCAGCACGCTCGGCGACGAGTACCGCCGGGGCGTCGCGCCCGGGTACGACGCCAAGTGGCCGGGGCCGCCCGGTCAGACCTGGAGAGGCGGTCGCGCGCAGCCGTTCTTCGGGCTCGACTCGGTAATCCCCTACAGCAAGATCACCGAGGCGTATCGGTGGGCTCGGACGGTGCCCATCGACGCCGTGCACCGCCGTGTCGCTTGCTACTTCGGGCCGGACGGCGTGAACCTGGGCGTCCACTGTGTATCGGCCAGCGAGGCCGAGCGCCACGCCGCCCGCGCCGCGCTCGAGGCGCGGTCACCCGCCCTTGCCGACTTCGCCGCCGTACCCTATCGTCCCGGTCTCGCCTGGCGACACGAGACAGCCAGACGCGCCGATTCAGCGACCCTCTCCGCCCTCGAGGCGATCGGCAGGCTGCTCGATCCCGACGGGCGACTCAACCCTGGCGTCGGCCTGTTCTCGGCGCGACCCACACCTACGAAGGAGCTTGGACACGATGAGCACACTTGAACCCGATGTCCTGATTATTGGTGGTGGTCCGGCGGGCACCTCTGTCGCTTCCCTGGTGAAGAAATATACGCCCAGCGCGCGCGTCGTGGTGTGCGAACAGGAGGAGTACCCTCGCCACCACATCGGAGAGAGCTTCGTCGCGGACATCAACCGCCTGCTCGCCGACATGGATGTGTACGAGAAGGTCAAGAAGGCGGGCTTCATCCGCAAGCGCGGGAGCACCTTCATCTGGGGCCACGATCGAACGCCCTGGACGATCGAGTTCTCCGACCTGGGGGCGCTTCCGGGGTACAGTGATGGCGTCGGCTACGACTCCAGCTACACCTGGCACGTCGAGCGGCACCGCTACGACAAGATCCTGCTCGACCACGCGCGAGAGCTGGGCGCCGAGGTGCTTCAGCCCACGAGCGCAGAGGTCCTCTTCGACGCCCGCGACGAGATCCAGGGCGTCAAGCTCTCCGACGGGCGCGTGCTCCACCCTCGCTACGTCATCGACGCGACCGGGCAGCACAACCAGCTCTCTCGCCGCATGAAGACCCGCGAGTACGATCCCGAGCTGCGCAACATCGCGATCTACGGCTACTACGAGGGCGCCGAGCTCGACCCTGACATCTCCGGCACCTGGGAAGACTCTCGCATCGCGGTCATCACCGTCCCCGAGGGCTGGATCTGGTACATCCCCGTCGCGCCGGGGCTGCTCAGCGTCGGCGTCGTGACGAGCCACGACGCGCTCAAGCGAAGGGGAGACGTCTCGGTCCGCGAGTACCACGAGTCGGCCGTGCAGGGCTGCGCCGAGCTCGTCCCGCTCCTGAAGAACGCGAAGCGCATCGACTACGCGGGGTCGAACACCGACATCCACACCATCAAGGATTACTGTTACTCCGTCTCGAAGCTGTACGGGCGTGGGTGGGCGCTGTGCGGCGACGCGTCGGGGTTCGTCGATCCGATCCTCTCGATCGGCTGCTACCTCGCGCACTCGGGCGGCTCGCGCCTCGCCTATACACTGAACACGCTCCTGTCTGGCGAGACCGCAGACGAGGACCTGTGCTGGCGCTCGTACGAGGAGCAGCTCCGCTACTCGTTCCAGGCGTTCCGGCGCATGACCTACATGTTTTACGCCTTCAACGACGGAAAGGAGTCCTGGTGGTGGGAGGCCAAGAAGATCCTGCGCGAGCGGGCGCTCCCGCAGAGCGTCGACGGACAGTCCGCGTTCCTCGCGCTCGCCACCGGCTACGGCATCAATCGCCCTGTGACCCACGAGGCGATCTCTGATTTTGGGGTCAACATCTTCGACGATTTCAAGAAGCACCTCGTCGCGCCGGGCACGATCAAGGCGCGAGCCGATGTCGCTCCTGGTCGCGTGTTCCGCAAGACGACGGGCTTTCACTCTGAACCCTGGGTCGTCCCTATCCAGGGCACCGGGAGGCTGCACCCCGTGGCGCGCGTGACGTTCGACGGGCGCGGCGAGGACAGCGACCTTCCGGCGCGGCTCTTCTTGCCCGGACCTCACGCGCGCTTCGTCGACGCCCTTCACGGCCGGACGGCAGAGCAGGCGCTCGCGCAGCTCGGGCGCGACGACGCCGAGCGCCTGCGTCAGCAGGTGCCGTCGTTCCTCTCGGGGTTGGTGAACCTCGGCGTGCTCTCGTCTTCCTCGGTCTAGTCAACCGAGCCTTCGACCTCGCGCAGCAGGTAGTATGCGTTGGTCTTGTTTGAGGAGCCTGTCGACACTGACAGGCGCCGCACCGCCAGCGAGAACTCCGCGTCGAGCCGCGCGAACGCCGAGCCCGGCGCGACGTGCGGCGCGATCGACGGCAGCGCGACCACGTCCCGCCAGTCGAGGTCGCTCTCCTCGAGCTCGAAGTCGAGCTCGCGCGGGGTGGCCGCGTCGGCGTCGTCGGGCGCGCGCAGGCGGTGGATCACGAGCACGTTGCGCAGCGTCTCGATCCCCGCGCTGGCCAGCTCGTCCAGAAACCTCGTCGGAGGCAGATCGGGCGGCGGCGACGAGGTGTCGATCGTGGGCTCGACGAAATAGAGCTTCGCGCCGACGAAGCCGTCCGGTCCGAGGTCGATCCCGACCATGTGCAGCGGCCTGCCAGCAGACGCGAGGCGGGGCGCGCGCGTCGGGATGAGCCGCTCGGCGAGGCGGAGGGCGGCGTCTCCCGCGTCGTCATGAAACAACAGATAGAGCTTCACCCGGTGGCTCGCGCCGCCGTCGCGCGCAACCCCGAAGATCGGCAAGCGCACGCAAGGCTCGTGGGCGGTCCCCAGCAGCGCCTCGACGCGGGACCTCGTGGGCTCGCCGAACGGCGCCGCCAGGGACAAGAGGCGCGTGGTGACGGCGTCGGGCTGCCGCGAGAACGCCGGGAATCCGTACGAGAAACGCCACAGTCGCGCGGCGCGGCCGTCCCAGCTGATGGAGGGCTCGAACACGTCGGAGCGCTTCGCGCGGTCGGCGGCGTAGACCTCGAGCAACCTGTCGCGCAGCCGGAGCAGCGCGGGCTCCCCTGGCGCGCTCGCCGCGCCCCACGCGTCGATGAGCTCGCCCACGCGCGCGAGGTCGACGCCGAGGCGGGTGTGGCAGGCCGGGTAGCTCGGCCTGAGTCGGCCACGCGCCGCGCACCCCGGGCGCTCTCCGCAGCTGTCGCACGCCGACTGAGGGAACGTGAGGCGGCTCATCGGTCGATGGGGGCACGATCGTATCACGGGTGCCGATCTCGATCTCGTCGCCGCCCAGGGGCGCGCGGTACTAGCCTGCCGCCGTGGTCGGCCCGAGCACTGGATCCAAGCGCAGCAGACTCCTCGGCGCGGTCGGCGTCCTCGCGCTCCTCGCCGGAGGGATCGCCGTGTCTCGCGCGAGGCGGTCGCCCCCACCAGCGGCGTCGCCTGTCGTCGCGCGCGCCGCGCTCCCGAGCTGCGCTTCGGGCGGCGTGGGCGCTGACGCTCGCTGCGGCGCGAGCGCCGATCTCGACTGCTGCGAGCGACACGTGATCCCGGGCGGCACGTTCAAGCGGAGCTTCGATGGTGGCCGCTGCGCCGACGCCACCCACCCGGCGACGGTCAGCGCGTTCGCGCTCGACTCGTTCGAGGTCACCGTCGGTCGCTTCCGGGCGTTCGTGGCGGCGGGTAAGGGCACGCGCGCCTCGGCCCCTGCGGCGGGAGACGGCGCGCACCCGAAGATCCCGGCGAGCGGCTGGGACCCCGCGTGGAACGGTCAGCTCGCCGAGAGTCGCGACGCGCTCACCGCGAAGCTCCGCTGCAACCCGAACACCGCGACCTGGACGCCCGACGCGGGAGAGGGTGACCGGCGCCCGATCAACTGCCTCACGTTCTACGAGGCGTTCGCGTTCTGCGCGTGGGACGGCGGTCGGCTGCCGACGGAGGCCGAGTGGAACTACGCGGCCGCTGGCGGCGATGAGCAGCGTGTCTATCCATGGTCGACCTCCCAGTCCGCCGGCATCGACGAGCGGCACGCGTCGTTCGGCCAGCCGGTCGCGCGCCCCGTGGGGACGCCGTCGCGAGGCCGGTCGCGCTGGGGTCAATACGATCTCAGCGGCAACGTCTGGGAGTGGACGCTCGACACCGCCGACGGCACGAAGCTGCTGCCCTCCGAGGGCGCGGCGCTGTGCCCGTCTGCCGGATACATCGACCCCTGTATCGACTGCGCCCAGCGCCAGCCGACGGGCACCCGCGTCGCGCGCAGCGGCGGCTACGGGCTGCCCGGACAGGCGATCATCACGTCCATGAGGCGCGCGGCGCCCGAGGGCGCGCGATTTCATGTGTTCGGCGTGCGGTGCGCGAGGGACGCGAGCGCCGGGACGACCCCGGCCCCGACCGAGAGCGCGTGCGTCCCTCAGTGCGCGGGCCGCGCGTGCGGCCCCGACGCCTGTGGCGCGACGTGCGGCGAGTGCCCAGGCGGCGCCGCGTGCGACGCGCAAGGTCGATGCCCTGCGCCGGCGTACCCAGAGGGCCCGTTCGGCTGCGACGAGGGGGCGACGCTGCCCGATTTCGAGCTCTCGGGCTTCGTCGCGCCCGGCGAGCGAGCGATGGGCATGACACCCTGGCGCCCGAGCGACGTCTATAACCCGACCGGGGCAGGACGCTTCCCACCCGCTTCGCCGTTCGGCGCCGGGCAGCAGAAGCCCCGCGCGCTCATCCTTCATTTCGCAGCGGCCTGGTCGAAAGAGGCGGCGGCGGCGGCCAGCGCGGCGCTCAGTCCGGTGCACGCCAGCGACCGTGCTCGAGGCGGCGCGGTGTGGTCGTTGCTGGTCGACGGAGAGCGTCGAGGTCAGCAGGCCGACTCGTACAACGTCGTCACCTGGGCGAGACCGACCAGCGAGCGGCTCATCGCCTGGCCGGGGAACGGCGCATCCGCGGTCTGTCCGTCCCAGTAGCGCTCGAGCACCAGCCGTCCGCGGTGCAGCACGAGCAGTGCCCGCGTCGCGTGCTCGCCGGCCCAGCGCCCGGCGGCCTCGAGTGCGGCCGGATCGATCGTCCCGCCGCCCGTCGGGAAGGTCGCGCCACGGCCGCCGCCATCGATGCGCGCCAGAGGCACCGGGAAGGAGCCGGGCCATTCAGCCGCATCGGCCATGCGC
>CAUJFL010000026.1 GCA_963169165.1 Myxococcota bacterium
TCGTCGAGCACCTCGGCCGCGTCGCGCCCCGCGTCGGCGCCCTGCCTCGCGAGGTCGCGCAGCTCGCCGTCGAGCGCGCCCGCCAGCAGCCCGAGGGTGCCGCGCATGGTCGCGAGCGGCGCCCGCAGCGCGTCGGCGACGGCGCCAAGCTCGAGGGTCGCGGGGTCAGCCGCATGCCTCCGTCCGTCGGCGCGCTCGAGCACCGTCACCGTCCTGTCGGCGCTCAGCCAGCGCGTTCGCCCGCGCACGGCCACCATCGAGCCGTCGGCGGTGACGACGCGGAACATCGCGGTCACCGCCGCGCCGTGCTCGCGCGCGTCGAGCACCCGCGCCCTCACCCGTGCGCGCTCGTCCACGTCGCCGGGCGCGAGCACCCGGTCGATGTGCATCCCGATCGGCGCCGCGTAGCCCAGCGCGTCGCGCCACGCCGCGTTCGCGAAGCGGATCACGCCGTCTCCGTCCACGCTCTGGATCCAGTCGGGCGCGGCCTCGAGCACCTGCTCGGTCTGGACCGCGGAGGCCGCGGCGCGAGCCAGCTCGCCGACGTGGAGCCCGAGCGCGCGGAGGAAGGACTCGGCGCGCGGCTCGAGCCTGCGCGCGCGGCGATCGAGGACGCAGAGCGCGCCCGACGGCGCGCCGTCGACGGTCACCGGCACGCCGGCGTAGAACCTGACGAACGGCTCGCCGGCCACGAGCGGGTTGTCGCGGAAGCGCGGATCGAGCGACGCGTCCTCGACCACGAACGTCCCGCCTCGCGCGATCGTGTAGGCGCAGAGCGCGTCGTCTCGTCGCGTGCTCTCGACCTCGAGCCCCACGCGCAGCCGCAACAGCTGCTTGTCGCCCGACAGCTCGGTCACGAGCACGATGGGCACGTCCAGCATGGCGGCCGCCGCGTCGAGCAGGGTACGAAGCGAGGCGTCGTGCGCGAGCGCGCGGAGCGACGGACCGTCGGCGCCCCGCGGCCCTGGAATGTGCGCGAGCGCCGGTGCTCCGCGCTCGGCGCGCTCGATCAGCGAAGAGACTCGCTCCGAGAGGCTCGCGGGCGAGAACGGCCGCATGATGAAGCCGGTCGCGCCGAGGTCGAACCAGCGCTGCACGGCGTCGGCGTCCGCGAGCGAGCCCACCGCGACGAGCGCGCCGCGCGCGGCCGAGGAGAGGGCCGCCGCGTCCTCGCCGAGCTCGACGGCGAAGAGCGTCGCGTCGAAGCGCCCCGCGGCGAGCAACCCGGCTGCGTCGTCGAGCGACGCCGCGCGCGAGACCTCGAACCCGGGCGGCGAGAGCGCGCGAGCGAGCTCGTCGAGCAGCGCCGGCGCCGGACCGATCACGAGCACCCGCGCGGTCACGGCTGCACCTCGTCGTCGGCCACGTCGACCGCCCAGCCCGCGCGCGCCATCAGCCGCTGGATGCACCCGACGACGCGCGACAGCTCGACCGGTCCCTCCATGAAGTCCTCCACGCCGAGCGCAGCGTAGCGGAACCGCTCGTCCGCGCGAGCGCGCAGCACGAGCGCGCTCATGGCGTGGCCTCGCGGCATCGATCTCAGCGTGGTGATGGCGGCGAACGCGTCGGTCTCGTCGGTCACGACGAGGTCCGGGGCGGCGTCGAGCGCGTCGACCGCGTGGCTCGGCACCACGCTCGCGCGCACGCGCGTTCGGTAGAACGCGATCTGCGCCGCGCGCTGGGCGAGGCGACCCCCGAGGGGATCGTCGGAGACCACGACCACGCGGACCGTGCGCGCGCCGCTCGACGGCGACGTGGGGCGCTCCGCGGGCGAGGCCGCACGCAGCGTCGAGCCCGAGTCGGCGACGTCGGCGATCGAGACGGCGGCCTGCGCGAGCGCCCGCGCGAACGTCGAGCAGGCGGGGAACCTCGCGGCTGGGTCCTTCGCCATCGCCTGCGCCATGACCGCGTCGATCGCGGCGAGCCGCGGCAGGCGGGACGACGGCGGCGGCGCGGGCGCGCGCACCTGCATCCGCAGCAGCGAGTCGGTGTCGCTCGCGACGAACGGGACGTCGCCTGTGAACAATTCGAACACGGCGCACGCGAGCCCGTACTGATCGGCGGCGGCGCCGACGTCGCGGAAGCCCATCGCCTGCTCGGGCGACATGTACGCGGGCGTGCCCACCGCGGCGCCCCCTTCGACGCGCGCCGCGGGCGCGGCCAGCCCGAAATCGACGAGCACCGGGCGGCCCGTCCCGTGCTCGACGACGATGTTGGACGGCTTCACGTCGCGGTGTACGAGCCCTGCGCGGTGGACGGCGTCGAGCCCGGCCGCGATCTGCGAGATGACCGTGATCGCCCGCGCGAGCGGCACGCGGGCCCCGGCCGCGGCGTGGTCCGCGATCAGCCGCGAGAGATCGCGCCCGCGCACGTGCTCCATCGCGAAGAACGGCGCGCCGTCGTGCGTGCCGAACGCGTAGACCTGCACGATGTTCTCGTGGCGGATGCGCGCGAGCGACGACGCCTCTCGCTGGAAGCCGAGCAAGAAGCTGCCCGAGCGCGTGAGCTGCGGCGAGAGGACCTTCAGCGCGACGTCGCGGTCGAGCCCCACGTCGCGCGCGAGCTGGATGACGCCCATCGCCCCGCGGCCGATCTCGCGGACGACCTCGTACCTTCCGTCGATGAGGCCGGCGAGTCTGCCGCACGAGGGCGCGTGCTCGAGGCCGGTGGCGCCGCAGGCGACGCAAGGTGCAGATTTCAAGCGACGGCGCGTCTAGCACCGCCGATCCTGTCGAGCCAGAGGGGTTTGCGCGGGTCTTCGGTCGTGCCAAGAGCGCGCCGACGATGTCGCTCGAACGAGAACTGGCGTCGGTCGAGGGCGGCCGAAAATGGCTGAAGCGCGCCGTCGGGGCCGGCGTCGTCGCGCTCATCGTGCTCGCGCTCGTGGTCTACAAGAAGCGCACCGCGCCGCCTCCCCCCGCGCGGTACGTCACGCAGGCGTCCACGCCGGGCGACGTCGTCGAGACGGTGCAGTCGACGGGCGTGATCAAGCCGGTGACCGAGGTGAAGGTGGGCGCCCAGGTGTCGGGGCGCGTCTCGCGGGTCTTCGTCGACTTCAACTCGATCGTGAAGAAGGGGGATCTGCTCGCCGAGATCGATCCCATGCTGCTCGGCGCGCAGGTCGAGCAGAACCGCGCGCAGCGGATGGCGCAGCGCGCGGGGCTCGCGCGGGCCGAGGCGAACGTCGCGACCATCAAGGTGTCGGTCCAGCGCCTCGCGCGGCTGCGCGCGGCGAACCTCGCGACGCAGGCCGAGGTCGCTGAGGCGCGGGGTCAGCTCGACGCCGCTGTCGCCGACTTCGCCCAGGCCCGCGCGCAGATCGCGATGATCGA
>CAUJFL010000027.1 GCA_963169165.1 Myxococcota bacterium
CCGAGCTCGGCGCACGCGCGCCCGATCTCGGCGCCGACCTCGAGCGACAGCGCCGAGCCCTCGGCGGCTATGCCCGCGGCCTCCGCGAGCATCGCGCGCGCCTCGCCCTCGCGCGCCCCCTTCGGCACGAAGGTCTGCTGCACACCGAGCATCAGCATCGAGCCGTCTCCATAGACGAACGGGGCGTGAAGCGGCGCTTCCCACAGCGTCGTCATCACCATCGGCGGCGGCTGCGCGCCCGCGGCCTTCGCGAGCGAGACCTTCTCGCGCAAGCGAGCGGCGAGCGCGCCGAGCTCGGGAGTCCGCGCGAGCGCGCGGGTGGCGAGCGCGTCGCAGTCGAGCGCGCCCGCGCTGTCGCCGCCGCTCTCTGCGGGCGTCGGCGGGGGCGCGGCCTCGAGCGCGGCGCGCACCTCGGGCGGTGTTGGGACGATGGGATCGCGGGCGGGCTGGCAAGCGGACGACGCCGCGAGCGCCAGCGCCGCCGCGAAGCGGGTGATGGTCATGGGCTCCTCCTCGGATCGTGGTCGACGGGCTCGTGCGCGGCGTCGAGCCGCGCCCGCTCACGAGAGGAGGGTCGAGAGCTGCGAGAGCCTGACCGAGATCGTCGGGGGCGGAGGGCCCGACGGCGCGCGCGCATTGGCGAGAGAGCCGTCGAGCGTGCCCCAGCGCGCCGCGGCGAACAGCGTCGTGGCCAGCCCGACGGGCGGCGTCGCGATCGTCGCGAGCGCGTGATCGGACATGTCCGAGACGACGACGTCGACGTGCTCGCAGCACGCGGGCTCGTCCGCCGTCGTGTCGTGGTCGTGCGAGGACCCGGCGCAGCACGCGACGAGGTGCCAGGTGCCGTCTCCCGCGCAGCGCACCAGGCCGCGCTTGGCGAGCGCGACCGACGACACGAGCGCGAGCGCGGCCGCCATCGCGACGAGGCGAAACAGCAGCAGCAGGCGCCGGGAGATCCGCACGGTCCGCGTCGACCGTACGACACGCTCATGAGCCGCGCAAGCCGCGCCCCCTAGGCCGCGCGCCGCTCCGCCGCCATCCGCAGCTCGGCGCGCAGCACGGTCACGAGGATCCCGAGCGCTCCGGCGGCGAACACGAAGAGCATCACGTTGAGGATGCCGAGCACCGTGAAGACCACCGTCAGCAGCACGAAGCTGTCGCGCTTCGAGATCGGCACGATGAACCTGTCGAACCACGTGCGCTCGCTCGGGGCCTTCTCCGCCCCGCCGACGCCGATCGGATACTTCAGCAGATCGCCCGACCCGATCTTGATCAAGTACCGGTACTCGATCGCCGAGACGAGCACGCCGCAGGTCACGATGCTCACTCCGAGGCCGAGATAGACAGGGTTCGAGGTCGTGCGAAAGATCCCGTACGCGGCGCAGCCGAAGAAGCCGTAGTTGGTCAGATCGTCGCCGATGGTGTCGAGCCACTCGCCGGCGCGCGAGCCGCGAAACGTGAGGCGGCTCATCTCGCCGTCGCAGCCGTCGAGCACGCTCTGCGTCTGGTACAGCACCGACGCGAGCACGAGCATCCAGTAGGTGCCGAGGCTGGCGAGGTACGCACCCGCGAGCCCGATGAACAGGATGCCGACCGACACATGATTGGGGTGCAGCGGCGTCGCCACCAGGAACCTCGTGAAGAACAGCGAGATATGGCGGTTCAGGTGCGTGCTGGTCGGGCCGTCCTGCGGCTTGCGGAGCGACCTCAGCAGCGCGCGGCGCGCCGCCGCTCGCGACGCGCGATCGACCGCCTCGATCGGCGCGAACCCGTAGGGGACGTCGTGGTCGAACGGCTCGTCCGCGAGATCCCAGTCGCGCTCGCCGTGGCGCGCCTTGTAAGCAGAGAACAGCCCGCGGTGGACGACGAGGTCGGCCCTCGCGCGGAAGACGTGCGCGCCGCTCGGCCTCGCGGCGACGACGGGGATGGTCAACCTGCGGTCGCGCAGGCACGCCGCCACGGTCTCGTCGGGGGCGACGATCGCGGTCGCGCCCGACGCCTGCGCGGTCAGCGCGAGGCGCAGCGGGAGCGTGAGGCCGAGCAACCTCTCGTGCAGCCCACGAGGGTCGGTCGGCGGATCGAGCGAGAGGACGAACGCCATCGGCGCGAGTTCGGCCCGTGCTACAAGATTCTGCATGATTCGTCATGCCTCTTTCACTTGTCTGACAGCGTTGGCGCTCGTCGCGGTCGGCGCGTGCGGCGGCTCCGACGACGAGCAGGCCAGCGCGCCGTCACCGGTCGGCGCGGCGGGGCAATCGGGCGCGGCGGGCGCAGCGGGGCAGGGAGGGGCGACGAACAGAGGTGCGCTGTTCGAGGTGCCAGACCAGCTCGCGACGCTCGCCGAGGGCTGCTCCGTCGATGGCGTCGTCATCGACGGCGAGTGCATGCCGCGCTTCCTCGACCATCCGTATCCGAGCGACTGGCGACGCGACCCCGACGGCAAGGTGAGGACCAAGGGCTACCCGAACTTCAAGGGCGTGAAGACGGTCCAGGACTACATCGACTTCTCCGACCGGCTGCTCGACGGCTTCTCGCCACAGGCCTCGGGCTTCGTGCGCTTCGCGGTGACGCTCGATCCGACGACGCTGCCGAAGGGGCCGACCGAGGCGCTCGACGCGGCGGCGTCGGTGCAGCTGGTCGACGTCGACGACGCGTCGCCCGACAAGGGAAAACGCCGCCTGATCGATCTCTATTATCGCGAGAAGGTCGGCGCGTACTGGCAGCCGAGCACGCTCGCGTACCTGCCGGTCTTCGGCTACCCGCTGCGCCCCAACACCCGATACGCGTTCGTCGTCACGGACGGGGTCAAGGCCGCAGGTGGCGCCGCGCTCTCTCGTCCACCGGCGCTCGACGCGGTCCTCGGCCTCGGCCCCGACGTGGGCGGCACGGCCAAGCTGCGCGACGCGTGGGCCCCGGCGCTCTCCAACCTCGAGGCCGCGGGCGTCGCGAAGGCGCGCATCCAGCAACTCGCCGTGTTCACGACGGGCGACCCCGCGGGCGAGCTGTACCGCGTGCGCGATCACGTCCGCTCGTCGTACCCGGCGCCGACCTTGAAGGGCCCCGTGACCCCGAAGGACGACGCGGCGGCGTACGACGTCTACGAGGGAAACTACGGTCCGTCGCCCGACTTTCAGCGCGGCAAGATCCCGTTCGCTCACATGGGCGACGGCGGAGCGTTCGCGTTCGGCGCCGACGGCACGCCCGAGGTGCAGCGTGAGTTCGACCTCCGCTTCGCGCTCTCGGTGCCGAAGGCGTCCAAGTGCCCGATGCCCGCCGAAGGTTATCCGATCGTCATCTACGCGCACGGCACGACCGGCAACTATCGCTCGTTCGTCGGCGACGGCACGGCGCGCTCGCTCGCCGAGGTGTGCGTCGCGTCGATGGGCGTCGATCAGATCTTTCACGGCACGCGCCCCGGCGCGCCGACGGGCCCCGACAAGGACTCGGTCATCCAGCTGCTCTTCTTCAACTTCGAGAACCCCGAGGCCGCGCGCACCAACGGCCGTCAGTCGGCGATCGACGAGGTGCAGCGCGCGCGCCTCTTCACCGAGTCGAAGATCTCGATCCCCGCGGCTGAATCGAGGACCGGCGCCGAGATCAAGTTCGACGGCTCGAAGCTGATGTTCTACGGGCACTCGCAGGGCGGGCTCAACGGCCCGCTGTACCTCGCCGCCGACGACAGCGCGCGTGGCGGCGTGCTCTCCGGCTCTGGCAGCGTGATCTCGATCACGCTGCTCGAGAAGACCAAGCCGCTGCCGAGCGTCGCCGCGGTGGTCAGGGGCGTGTTCCTCGCGCTGAAGCCCGACGAGGCAGAGGAGCTCAACTCGTTCCACCCGATCATCTCGATGGCGCAGCAGATCGTCGACGCGCTCGATCCCATCCACTACGTCGGGCACATCCTCCGCGCACCGCGCGAGGGGTTCGCGCCGAAGAGCATCTACCAGACCGAGGGCGTGAACCCCGATTTCACCGGCGACAGCTACACGCCGCCCCACGCGATCGAGGTGCAGGCCGTCGCGACCGGGTTGCCGCTGATGAGCCCCGTGATCCACCCCGTCCGCGAGATGTCGTTCTCCGATGGCTTCGGCCCGATCACGATCCCGAGCGAGGGGCTCTCCGGCAACCTCGCCGGCGGCAAGGCGACCGGCGTGCTCGCGCAGTGGCCCGCGTCGAAGGCGAGCGACGGCCACTTCGTCATCTTCGACATCGACGCCGCGCAGCTGCAGGCGGCGCAGTTCTGCCGCGATCTCGCCGCCGATCCCGTGGGCCGCCTGTCGCCCCCCGGAGCGCCGTGATCCCCGCCCGCGAGGCCCGCGATCGCGCGCACTGGGAGGCGGTCGACGAGGCCACCGAGCTGCTGCGCGAGGGCGCCTACGAGCAGGCGCTCACGCAGCTCCGGGATGTCATCAAGTCAGATGCGCACAATCCTTACGCCTACTATTTCACCGGCGTGGGTCTGTGGGAGCTCGCCCGCCTCGAGCCGGCGCGCGACGCGTTCCGCGCGGCCGTCGCGATCTCGCCCGGCTACGTGGGCGCGCGCGCGTCGCTCTCCGCCGTGCTGCACGCGCTCGGCGATCACAACGGCGCGCTCCGCGAGGGCGAGTCTGCGCTCAGGATCGCGCCCGAGAGCCCGGACGCCCTCTACGCCGTCGGGCAAGCGTCGCTCGCGCTCGGAGATCGCGACGCCGCCTCGCACTATCTCGAGCGCTTCTTGCGGACGAAGCCCGAGTACGAGGTGGGCGTCGAGGTCGCCGAGACGCTCGAGCTGCTGCGCCAGGGCGGCGCGACGCCCGAGTGACGCGACGCGAGCGTCAGTCGTAGTACTCGTTGCCGAGGTGCGTGATGAGCGGCTCGTTCTTCATCCACCGCAGCGTGTTCTTCAGCTTCATCGACTGGATGAACAGATCGTGCTCCGGGTACAGCTGCGGGGCCGTCATCGGGCTCTTGAAGTAGAACGACAGCCACTCCTGGATCCCCGAGAACCCGGCGCGCTTCGCGAGATCGAGGAACAGCGCGAGGTCGAGCACGATCGGCGCCGCGAGGATCGAGTCGCGACACAGGAAATCGACCTTGATCTGCATCGGGTACCCGAGCCACCCGAAGATATCGAGGTTGTCCCAGCCCTCCTTCGCGTCGCCGCGCGGCGGGTAATATTCGATGCGGACCTTGTGGTAGAGGTCGCCGTAGAGCGCGGGGTTCTTCTTCGGATCGAGGATGACCTCGAGCACGCCGAGCTTCGAGACCTCCTTCGTCTTGAAGTTGTCGGGATCGTCGAGCACCTCGCCGTCGCGGTTGCCGAGGATGTTGGTCGAGAACCAGCCCTTCATCCCGATCAGGCGCGCCTTCAGCCCCGGCGCGAGGATCGTCTTCATCAGCGTCTGGCCGGTCTTGAAATCCTTGCCGGCGATCGGCACGCCGAGCTCGCGGGCGAGGTCGAGCGCCGCGGGGAAGTCGAGCGTGAGGTTGGGCGCGCCGTTGGCGTAGGGGACGCCCTCCTTGATGCAGGCCCACGCGTAGAGCTGCGAGCTCGCGATGGAAGGATCGTTCTCGCGCAGGCCCTTCTCGAAGGCCTCGATGCTCTCGTGGACCTTCGTCGGCTCGATGTAGATCTCGGTAGAGCCGCACCACACCGCGACGGCGCGGTCACAGCCGTTGTCGCGCACGAACGCGCGGATGTCCTCGCGCAGCTGCTCGACGAGGTCGGCCTTGGTCGCGGCCTGCTTCACGTGGGTGCCGTTGAGGCGCTTCACGTACTCGGGGAAGAACGCGCCCTTCATCGGCTTGATCGCGCGCAGCTCGGCCTCGATCGGCGCGAGGTGCTTCGCCTCTAGCACCTCGGCGTTGGTCGCGACCTCGAACGCGTCCTCGGGGAAGATGTCCCAGCCCCCGAACACGACGTCGCTCATCGGAGCCAGGTCGACGAAGTCCTTGATGAGCGGCGCGCGACCGTCGGTGCGCTTGCCGAGGCGGATGGTGCCCATCTGCGTGAGCGCGCCGATCGGCTCGGCGAGCCCGCGCCGAACGAGGAGACAGCCCGCGACGAAGGTGGTGGCGACGGCGCCCATGCCGGGGAGGAGGATCCCCAGCTTGCCCTGGTGCTTCTGGATGTTGGTCGGCTGCTTCACAGTTCGAGCCTCGTGAAAGGTGGTGCGCCTTTAGGCGGGTGTGCGTGGGAGTGCAATACGAGGGCCAGCGATGCTAAGGGCGCCCGCCTCATGGGTTTCTGGGACGGGTACAAGGCGTCGCTGAAGCCGATCGACGTCGAGGAGCCGATCGATCGGTGGGTGCATCGCCCGCTCGGGTACGTCGTCGCGCGCGTGCTCCTCCCCACGCCGGTGTCGCCCGATCTCGTCACGCTCTTCGCGATCTTCGCCGGCTGGGGCGCCGCGGTGTGCATCTGCGTCCCGTTCGCGTGGCACATGCAGGTGGCGGGCGCCCTCGTGCTCCTCTCGACGGTGCTCGACTGCTCCGACGGCCAGCTCGCGCGGATGCGCAAGACCTCGTCACCCTTCGGCCGCATGCTCGACGGCGTCGCCGACTCGTTCGTCGTGGCGGCGATCGCGCCAGCCACCGTCTACGGGATATGGCGCCACTATCACGAGCCCGCGTGGCTGGGGTGGGCGGTCATCGGCGGGTGCGCGGTGGCGCTCGTCACGTCGAGCTTCCACACGGCGACCTACGACCATTTCAAGAACCTCTGGGTGTGCTTCACCTCCGACGGTTACCGCGAGGGAGAAGACTCCGTCGGCGCGCGCGCGCGCTACGAGGCGACCAGGCACGAGGCGTCGTGGGTGATGAGGATCGTGTGGCCGCTGTACCTCACCTACGTGAAGAGCCAGGAAGACGTCGTGCGGCGGTTCGATCCGAACACGCCCACGTCCTTCGCCTCTCTGCCTCCCCGCACGCCCGAGAACGAGGCGATCTACCGCGCGCACGTCGCCCGACCCTGGGCGATCATCCGGGGCTGGTTCGGCTTCGGCTCGCTGATGTTCGGGCTGATGCTCGCGGCGACGTTCGATCGCGGCGAGGTGTTCCTGCTGTTCCGCGTGGTCGTGCTCAACGCGCTCTACTACCTCGTCGCGCGGCCGATGCAGCGGCGAGCGACCCGGGACGCGTTCGCCGAGCTGCGCGCGTGACACCCGCGCCTCGCCCCTGTGGCGAGATCGTCACGCTCGTGACCGCGAGGCACGTAGCGCGCTTCGCACGACACCCGCGCCACGCCGCTCGATGCGCCGCCGCCGACCGCGTCCCGTCGCGTGCCGCCGCGTAGACCGTTACGCGGACAGGCGTTCACCCATTGGCCCGTCGGTTGCACTTGCTCCGGGGGAAGTTCGTGAAAATCAGGGGCATTTGCCGCGCCGCGACACGACCGTCGGGTGTGGCAGGGGCGCGACAGCGTGGCGGTTTTGCCACACCTGGATCTCTCGAAATTCGCCCGATTCGAAACGATTTGCGACAAGCGGGTCACACGTAGTAAAGCGCGCGCCCATTCGGTTCAGACAGGAGATTTCTGTCGGCCGCGGGGCGCTCCCCGAAGAAAGGTTCTCCGATGGTCGACCGGTCTCGAGTTCAACGTGCGGTGATTCTCGCAGCGGGCATGGGTTCGCGCCTCGTCGCGAACGAGGCGCTGCCGAAGCCGCTGAAGCCGGTCGGCGGGGTCCCGATGATCGTGCGGGTCCTGCGCACCCTGAAGGACGAGGGCATCCGCGAGGCGGTGATCGTGCTCGGCTTCAAGGGCGAGGCGATCCGCGCCGCGCTGCTCGCCGAGCAGGAGCTCGGGCTCCGGCTGTTCTTCGTCGAGAACAAGGACTTCGACAAGCGCAACGGCGTGTCGCTGCTCGCCGCCAGGCAGTACGTCGATCGCGAGTGCATCCTGTCGATGGCCGATCACATCTACTCGCCCGAGATCGTGCGACGGCTCCGCACGATGGAGCTCCCCGCGGGCTCGTCGGCGCTGGGCGTCGACTACGACATCGAGCGCTGCTTCGACCTCCCCGACGCGACCAAGGTGCGGGTGACATCGGGCCGCATCGGCGACATCGGCAAGGAGCTCGGCGACTACGACGCGATCGACACGGGCGTGTTCCGCATCGGCCCGTCGTTGATCGACGAGCTCGCGCGCATCCACGAGGCGCAGGGCGACTGCTCGCTCTCCGATGGCGTGCGCGCGCTCGCGATGCGCGGCCAGTTCCTCGCGTGCGACGCGGGCGACGCGCGCTGGATCGACGTCGACACCCCGCAGGCGTTCCAGCGCGCCGAGGCGATGGTCCGCGTGTTCGGTGACGATCTCGGCGACGAGCCCTCGGGCACCCGCACGATCGATCCCGAGGCGATGGAGCTGTTCGCCCCCAGCTGGGTGCGCGCCGCGCAGCCGTACAAGGAGGATCACTTCGAGAAGGCGCAGAGCCGCGAGGGGATCATCCGCATGATGTCCAACGAGAACCCCTACGCGCCGAGCCCGCGCGTCGTCGCGGCGGTCCGCGACGCGGCCGAGCGCGGTCACCTGTATCCGCCGAGCGGCAAGGAGCTCCGCGAGCAGCTCGGTAGGCGCGACGGCGTCTCGATGGAGCACGTGGTGCTCGGCTCCGGCTCGACCGAGATCATCGATCTGGTGATCCGCACGTTCGTCGCGCCCGGAGAAGAGGTGCTGCTCAGCGTGCCGACGTTCTCGATGTACGAGGCGCGGACGCGCGTCGTCGGCGGCGTGCCGGTGCTGGTGCACATGACCGAGGAGCACGAGTTCGACGTGCCCGCGCTCTTGTCCGCGATCACCGAGCGCACCAAGGTCATCTTCCTCTGCACGCCGAACAACCCGACCGGCAACCGCCTGCAAGAGGCGCAGATCCGCCGCGTGCTGCGGCTCGGGCTGCCGACGGTGATCGACGAGGCCTATTTCGAGTTCGGGCAGACCGAAGAGACGCTGTCCCACCTGCTCGCCGAGTTCCCCAACGCGATCATCATCCGTACGTTCTCGAAGGCCTTCGGGCTCGCGGGCTTCCGCCTCGGCTACTCGCTCGCGCACCCGGCCGTCACGCGCCTGCTCATGCGCGTGAAGGTGCCGTGGAACGTGCCGGCGACGACGCAGGCCGCCGCGCTCGCGATGCTCGAGGATCTGTCCGAGCTCCGCACGAACCTCGAGCAGCTGCGCGCCGGGCGTCAGTTCCTGGTCGACGAGATCGGGCGGATCGGCGGGCTCGATCCCATCCCCAGCGAAGGGAACTTCGTGCTGATCGACGCGCACCGCACCGGCCTCGGCCCCGACGAGATCCTGCAGGCCATGTTCGCCGAGGGCGTGCTGATCCGGTCGCTGGCCGTGCACCGCGCCCCGCGCGGGGTCCTGCGCGTCACGGTCGGCACCGAGCAGGAGAACGCCCGCTGCGTCGAGGTGATGAGGGCAGCGGTCGCGGGGCGCCCCCGCCGGGCCGAGGCCAAGCGCCCCGCGGGCGCGCGGCACAGCGACGCCGAGTGAGCTGACGTGGTAGGTTCGAGCGCGATGCGCCGCCTGGCGATCGCGCTCGTGTCGTTCGCCGTGGCGTGGCCCGCGCAGGCGGCCTCGTGGCCGACCGACGAGGCCCGGATAACGCTGTTGCTCGCGTCGGACGCGCCCGCCACGCGCGTCGAGGGGTTGGCGCAGCTCCGCTCGCTGTCACGGGCGACCGCGTTGCCGCTGCTGACCAAGGCGCTCGACGATCAGGATGTCGACGTCCGCCTCGCCGCCGCAGAGGTGGCCGTGGCGCTGCGCGCGCCTGACGCTGCGCCACGCGCGGTCCCTTGGTTGTCTGACCAAGACGTGCGCCTGCGGTTGGCGGCGTGTCGGGTGCTCGCGCGGGTGCAGTCGCGCGACGCGCTGTCGGCGCTCGGGAGGGCGCTCGGAGATTCGGACGCGCGCGTTCGTCAGGCGGCGGCGACGGCGCTTGGGCAGTCACGCTCACCCGAGGCCGTGCCGCTGCTGCTCGCGAGGCTCGATGACGCGCTCCCCGAGGCTCGGGTCGCGGTGGTGTCCGCGCTGAGGCGGCTCGGCGATACGCGCGCGGCCGCGCCGCTCCTGTCGCGCGTGCAAGACGGCTCGCCCGACGTACGAAAAATCGTGCTGCGGACGCTCGCCGATCTGGGCGGGGCGAGCGCCGGGGCAGCCATCGCCGTCGGGCTGCGTGATCCGTTGACCGAGGTCCGCGTCGAGGCGCTCGGCGCGCTCGCGCGGGTCGCGCCTCCTGGGCTCGAGCTCCAGGTGACCCCGTTGCTGTCGATGGAGCAGCCCCGAGAGGTCAGGCGCGCCGCGCTGTTCGCGCTCGCGTCCGCGGGCACCCCCCGCGCGCTCGACGCGCTGTTCGCGGTGTTTCACGACGACGAGGCGATGCGGCCGACCATCCGCGTCGCGCTCGCGTCGTCTGCCACGCGCGCCCGCGCCGAGCTCGAGCGGAGGCTCCTGGCGGCGTCCACGGGGGCAGCAGCGACGGCGCTCGTCGAGGCGCTCGGCGCGTCGCGCGAGCCCGCGGCGGCCCGCGCGGTGTCGCTGGCGCTCGCGCGCGGCAAGGCGTCTCCGCAGGTCGCGCTCGCGGCGCTCGCGGCGCTCGGCGCGCCCGAGGGCTTGCTCCCCGCGCTCTCTCACCTCGACCACGAGAGCGCGGCCGTCCGCCGCGCCGCGCGGGCCGCTTGCGGCGCGATCCTCGAGCGCGAGCCCTCGGGGAGCGCGGTCGATCCGATCCTCGCCGCGCTCGCGCGCGCAGGGGTGTCGGCCGCGGAGGAGCTCGAGCTCGTGCGCCTGCTCGGCCTCACCGCCTCACCCCGCGCGACGGACGCGCTCGTCACGCGCGCGAAGGCGGGCACGGTGGCCCGTCGCCGCGCGGCGCTCGAGGCGCTCGCGCGCGTGGGCGATCCTCGCGCGGAGGGCGCGCTGCTCGAGGCGCTCGCCGATCCAGACGCCGAGCTTCGTTCTCGCGCCGCGGTCGCGCTCGGGCGTTCTGCCTCTCCCAGCACGGCGGCGCGCCTCGTCGACGATCTCGTCTCGCGGGCAGGGCAGGACCGAGGCGCGATCTCGCTCGCGCTGCCGGCGGCGCTCGCGCGCGCGTCGTCCGAGCTGCCCATCACCCGCCTTCGCGACGCGCTCTCGTCGCTCGAACCGGCAGCGCGTGACGCCGTGATCGAGGGCGCCGGTCGGTCGCGCGGGGCGGCCGCCGAGTCGCTGTTGCTGTCGCTCGTCAGCTCACCCGCGCTCGCCGAGCGGCGCAAGGTCGCCGAGTCGCTCGGCGGGTCAGGCGCGGCCCGGGCGGCGCTCCGGGCGCTCGCCGGCGACGTCGATCCAGGCGTGCGCGCGAACGCGGTCTGGTCGCTGGGCGGCTCGCACGAGGCCGCCGACGTCGCCGTCCTGCGCGCGGCCGTGTCCGATCCCAGCGAGCTCGTCGCGGCCAACGCCGTCGCGGCCGTCGCGCGCGGGCTCTCCGCTCCGCTCTCCGTCGAGGCGGCGACGCCGCTCTGCGAGGCCGCTTCGAGCGGCCGACCGCGGGTCGCGGCGGCAGCGCTGGGCGGTCTCGCGCACCTGCGCGCGCGCTGCGCAGACGGCGAGCCCGAGCGTCGCGCGCTCTCCGACGCTGACTCGTCGCTCGTGCGGGCCGCGGCGGCGCGCGCCGTCGCGGTGGACGCGACGCACCCGCTCGACGCGGCGGCCTTGGCGCGCTGCCGCCGTGACGAGCCGGTCGGCGCGGTCGCGCGCGCCTGCGACTCGGCGCCCCCTCGCGTCGACGGCAACGACGAGATCGCGGTCGTGGTGCTCGACGCCGCCCGCGGCGCGCCCGCCCCCGGCGCGGCCTTCGCGCTCCAGCTCGCCGATGGCTCGGTGCGATACGGCTTCGCCGACAGCCGCGCGATCGTGTTCGAGCGGGCGGCGCCGCGTGGGCTCGTCCGACTCCTCTCGTCGCCGCTCGAGCCGGCTCCGTGAGCGCTCCGCTCCCCGTCGCCGAGGCGATCCCACGCGTGGTCGAGCTGCGCTTCGTCGTCTCCGACTGGCTGCGCCGCGCGCTGCTGGCCGTGCGCGGCGCGGACCGCGATCTCGAGGCTGCCGAGCTCGCGCTCGCGCAGGGGGACTCGCCACGCGCGCTCCGCCACGCCCGCGCGCTCGCCCGCGAGGTGCCGGAGATGCCCGCGTGCCGCGCGGTGGCCGCGGACGCCGCGGCGTTGTCAGGATTGTTTGATGAGGCTCTGGCGCACGCGGACGCGCTCGCCGCCGCGGTGCCGCCGTCCGCGCGGATCGAGCTCGCCCGCGGGGTCTACGCGCGCGCGGCCGGTCGACCAGATCGAGGCGAAGACGCGCTGCGGTCGGCGGCCTCGCTGCGCGGAGATCGAGACGCGTCGCGGATGGCGGCGCTGCTGCTCGCCGAGGCAGATCTCGACGGAGGGGCCCCCGCTCGAGCGCTCCAGTGGCTGCGCGGCTTGGACGGGGCGCACGCGGTCACGCTGCGCGCCAGCGCCTTGCTCGAGCTCGGGCGGCTCGACGAGGCGCGCGCGGAGGCGGCGTCGCTCCCCACGCCGCCCATCGAGGGTCGGCACGCGCTGCTGTTCGCGGCGCTCTCGGCGGGACCCGGAGCCCGGCAGGCGGACGTGCTCCGGGCGCTCTTTCGCGCGTATGTCCTCGACGTCCCGGGCGCGGCCCGCGCGCTAGGACGCCACGTCGCCGCTCACCCCGAGGCGGCGTCGCTCGTGAGGCCCGTCGTCGCGGAGAAGGGTGAGCTCGACGCGCCGCTGTTTCGCGCGGCGTTCGCGGCCGCGGAGGGTGACGGCGAGGGGGCGAAGCGCGCCCTGACGGCGGGCGCGCGCGCGGGCGATCTCGAGGCGGCGCGCGCGCTGGCGCAGCTGGCGATCGCTAGCGCCGATCTGACGCTGCTCGCCGAGGCGCACGCGGCCATGGAGGCCGTCGGCGCGTCACCACCCGACGACGAGCGGCTCTGGGTGCTGGCCGCCGCGAGGTTGAGCGCGGGCGAGCCGCGCGCGGCCCTTGGCGCGCTGGGCGACGCGGGTGAAGGCCCCGTCGCCGCGAACCTCCGTGACCTCGCCGCTTCATGCCTCTCGCCGGCTGACGGACCCATCGCGCTCGCCGCGGTCGTGGCCGAGCTGCGCGACGCGGCCCGCGCGCTGGGGGATGACGACGCCTTGCTCGCGACCGAGACCCTCGCGCGTGCCGCCGCGCGCCCGCCGCGCGTCGCCGTCCTCGGCGAGTTCAACGCGGGCAAGAGCACGCTGGTCAACGCCCTGCTCGGCGCCGAGATCGCGCCGATGTCGGTCGTGCCGACGACCGCGGTGATCCACCACGTCCGCTTCGCGCTCGATCCCTATGCGCGTGTCTCGCTCGCCGACGGCGGAGAGCGCGTGGTCGAGCCCCGCTCGCTCGCCGGCGCGCTCTCCGAGCTCTCGGCGTCCGACGCGCGCGTCACCCGCGTGACCATCGGGCTGCCGTTCGAGCCGCTCCGCCGCGCCGAGCTGATCGACACGCCGGGCTTCAACGCGCCCGAGGCAGAGCACGCGCGTGAGGCAGAGCGCGCGCTCGACGAGGTCGACGTGGTGCTCTGGCTCTTCGACGCGACGCAGCTCGGCAAGGCGAGCGAGGG
Organism: Myxococcota bacterium; assembly: GCA_963169165.1. Lineage (GTDB taxonomy): Bacteria > Myxococcota_A > Polyangia > Polyangiales > Polyangiaceae > JADLFU01. The sequence continues at coordinate 13,599 of CAUJFL010000027.1, forward strand.
CGACCGCCTCCGGGCCGTCGTCGCGGCCGGGGTGCCGATGATTTGCGTCGCGAACAAGCGCGACAGGCTCGCGGCGCACGATCGAGGCGTGGTGATGCGCGCGCTCGACGCCGCGCTGTCCGAGGCAGGCGCGTCCCCGCTCGCGCCGCCCGCGCTCGTGTCCGCGCGCCAGGCGCTCGCCGAGAAGCTCGGGCGCGCCGCGCAGACTGAGGGCGACGCGGCCGCGCTCGACCAGACGTTCGAGCGCGGCGTGCTGTCCGAGGCTCGATCACTTCACGAACGGTCGATCCGCCGTAGGGCGTCGGCGCTCGCGGCGACGCTGCTCGAGGCCGCGGCGGCGGGAGCGGCGCGCGAGCGACGGGCCGACGAAGAGGCCGAGCGCGCGCAGCAGGCCATCATCGCGATGGTCCGGCGACTCGACGACGCTCAGCTCGTACAGAAGGCGGTCACCGAGGCCATCGCCCCCGCGAGGGCGGCGCTGTCGAGAGACCTCTGCGCGGTGGGGCAGGCGAGCGACGACGAGGCGCGCGCGTACGTCGAGGATCGAGCGGTCGCGCACCTCGGGCGGCCGATCGCCACCGGGCTGACCGGCGCTGCTCGCGCGCCCGTCGTCGCCGCGGTCGAGGCCGCGCTTCGTGGCCTGGTCGCCGGTCTGTCGCGCCCCGCTGCGGCGGCGGAGGTGCCCACCGCGACGCTCGTCCGGGCGACGATCGGCGCCGCTCGGGCGGCGCTCCTCGCGACCGTGGTGGCGTCGCCCGCCGAGCCGCACGCGCGACGCCTGTCTCTCCGGCTCGCGGCGCTCCACCGCGCGCTGGCGCGACAAACCGCTGGAACGACCCGCCCTGTGTTGCTATCCCCGCCCGCGACATGATCGAACCCACCGAGATCGAGGGCATGCTGCGCGCTGCATTTCCCGATGGTCGCTTCACCGTCCGCGACCTCACGGGCACGAAGGATCACTTCGAGGCGGCCGTCGTCACGTCCGCGTTCGCGGGCCTGCCGCTGCTCGATCGACACCGCCTCGTGTACGCCGCGCTCGGCGACGCGATGAAGCAGCGCATCCACGCGCTCACCCTGAAGACCCACACGCCCGAGGAGGCACCCCGATGAACGACCAGGTCCGCAAGCAGATAGAAGCCACGCTCCAGAGCCACCGAGTCGTCCTGTTCATGAAGGGCTCTCGCCAGTTCCCGCAGTGCGGGTTCTCGGCGCGCGCGGTCGAGGCGCTCAAGCGCGCCGGCGCCACGTTCGAGACCGTCAACGTGCTCGCCGACAACGACGTCCGCGAGGGCATCAAGGAATTCTCCAACTGGCCGACGATCCCGCAGGTCTATGTCGACGGAAAGTTCATCGGCGGCAGCGACGTCGTGCTCGCGATGTTCGAGTCGGGCGAGCTGCAGAAGCTGGTCGCGGCGCCTCAGTTAGGGCCGCGCTGGAATAGCTGTAGCTGCGAGTCACGACACACGAGCCCGGCACGCGCGCTGCGCGGCCGGGCTCGTGGTGCGTCGACGGGCGGTCGACCTCGGCTCACATGTCGAAGTCGCCCATGCCACCCATCCCGCCCATGCCACCCATCCCGCCGCCGGCCGGAGCGGGCGCGGGCTTCTTGGGGAGCTCGGTGATCACGGCCTCGGTGGTGAGCAGCAGGCTGGCCACGCTCACCGCGTTGACGAGCGCCATGCGCGTCACCTTGGCCGGATCGAGGACGCCAGCCTTCAACAGGTCCTCGAACGTGTTGGTCGCGGCGTTGTAACCGAACGCGTCAGCGCCCTCGAGGACCTTGCCCAGCACGACGGCGGCCTCGGCCCCCGCGTTGCCCGCGATCTGACGGAGGGGCTCTTCGCTCGCGCGGCGGAGGAGCTTCACGCCGAACGCCTCGGCGCCGCTGACCTTGACGCCGTCGAGCGCCGCACGAGCGCGCAGCAGCGCGACGCCGCCGCCCGGGACCACGCCCTCCTCGACCGCCGCGCGCGTCGCGTGGAGCGCGTCCTCGACGCGGGCCTTCTTCTCCTTCATCTCGGTCTCGGTGTGAGCGCCGACCTTGACGACCGCGACGCCGCCCGACAGCTTCGCGAGGCGCTCCTGCAGCTTCTCCTTGTCGTAGTCGCTGGTGGTCTTGTCGATCGCGGCGCGGATCTCGGCGACGCGGCCCTTGATGGCCGTCTTGTCGCCCGCGCCGTCGACGATCGTCGTGTCGTCCTTCGTGACGACGACGCGCTTCGCGCGGCCGAGATCGGCGAGCGTCGCTGACTCGAGGCGCTGGCCGAGGTCTTCCATGTAGGCGGTGCCGCCCGTGAGGATCGCGAGATCCTTCAGCATCTCCTTGCGGCGGTCGCCGAAGCCCGGCGCCTTCACCGCGCAGATCTTGAGGACGCCGCGCAGGCGGTTGACGACCAGCGCCGCGAGCGCCTCTGCCTCGACGTCGTCGGCGACCACGAGCAGCGGCGCGCCGCTCTTCGCGATCTGCTCGAGCAGCGGGACGATGTCGTTCATCGACGAGATCTTCTTCTCGTGCAGCAGGACGTAGGCGTCCTCCAGCACGGCCTCCATCTTGGCCGGATCGGTCACGAAATACGGGCTGACGTAGCCGCGATCGAACTGCATGCCGTCGACGAGCTTCAGCTCGGTCGCCATGCCCTTGTTCTCCTCGACGGTGATCACCCCCTCTTTTCCGACCTTCTCCATCGCGTCCGCGAGCAGGCCGCCGATCTCGGCGTCGCCGTTGGCGCTGATCGTGCCGACCTGCGCGATCTCGGCCTTGTCGCTGCAAGGGCGCGCGAGCTTCTTCAGGGAGGCGCTCATCGCCTCGACGCCGGCGTCGAGCCCGCGCTTGATGTCCATCGGGTTGTGTCCGGCCTCGACCAGCTTCAGCCCCTCGCCGTAGATGACCTGCGCGAGCACGGTCGCGGTCGTCGTGCCGTCGCCGGCCTTGTCGCTCGTGCGGGACGCGACCTCGCGGACCATCTGGGCGCCGACGTTCTCGAGCTTGTCGGAGAGCTCGATCTCCTTGGCGACGGTGACGCCGTCCTTGGTGATGGTGGGGGAGCCCCAGCTCTTCTCGATGACGACGTTGCGACCCTTGGGGCCGAGGGTGACCTTCACCGCGTTGGCGAGGGCGTCGACGCCACGGAGGATGGCTTTGCGGGCGTGCGTCTCGTAGACGATGTCTTTGGCGCTCATGGTTTGCGGGCGCGGAACCTAATGCGACCAGCCTTGGGGTCAAGAGGCAGGGCGCGCGGCCTTGCGTCTTTGGCGGTGACGGACCATAGGCGCGCCGGGATGACCAAGGAGAGGACCGAGAGGATCGACGGGAGGCTGCACGCGCGCGTCGTCACGCCCGCGTCGAGCCCGCGTCGCGCCGCGGTCGTGCTGGTGCACGGCATCTGCCTCTCGGGGCGCATCTGGCGCAACTGGGCGACGGCGCTCGCCGCGCGAGGGATCGAGGCGTGGTGCCCCGATCTGCGCGGCCACGGCGACAGCGACGGCCAGCGCGACATGAAGCGCACGCGGATGGATGACTATGTCGCCGACGTCGAGGCCGTGCTCGACGCGTCGGGCTCGCAGGCGATCGTCGGCCACGATCTCGGCGGCCTCGTCGCGCAGATGATCGCCGCCCGGCGCCCGCTCCGCGGGATCGCGCTCGTCGCGAGCTTCAGCTCACGCAACGTCAGCGGCACGCGCAGCATCACCCAGCTGTGGCGCAACCTCCGCCCGCGCTACCTCGAGGCGATGTTTCGCGGCAAGCCGTGGCAGCCGACGCCCGAGGACATGGCCGTGCTCGCGCTCGGGCGGCTCGACGACGAAGCCAAGGCCGAGGTGACCTCGTGGATGTGCCCCGAGTCGGGCCTGGCCGCGCGGGAGGTCGGCGTCGCCGGCGTGCCGCTCGACGAGGCGGCCATCAGGTGCCCGGTGCTCGTCGCCGCGATGACGCAGGACAGGTTCACGCCGCCGCATCGCCAGCGGCTGATCGCGCAGCGGTACCGCGCCGACTACGTCGAGTTCGCGGCGCACGCGCACTTCCCTATGCTCGAAGAGGGCTGGGAGCGGCCGGCCGCTGTCGTCGGCCGCTGGCTCGAGGAGGCCGCGCGCCTCGGCGAAGAGCGCTCGAAGGGCTCGATCACGCGGCTCGCCGCGCTCGCCGGCCGAGATCCGACCGGCACGCCGACCGCGTCGCCGCGCCCGCCCGTCACGTCGACGCCAGACGACGATCCCGGCGCGCGAAAGGCCTGATCACTCGATGACCGGCGGCACGTAGATCTTCTTCACGTCGGCGCCGCCCGCGAACGCGTACGAGCCCGCGCTGCCGTAGCCGTACGCGACGATCCCGAACGCACGGTCGCCGCTGAGCCGGTGCACGCCGGCCTTCACCTTGCACCGTCGTGATTGGTAGGTCTTGCCCGCGAGCGTGCCGGCCTCGTTCGTCTCGCAGATCGACGTCTCGGTGCCGTCCATCACGACCTTGCTGCCGACCTCGGCGGAGATGACCACCCAGCTCTCGGTCCAACCGCTGGGTGTCAGGATCACGTACTCGGCGCGCTGCTGCTCGAACGGCGGATACACGGTGAGCGACGGGTCTCCGAGGCTGGGGCCGTCGAGGTACTGATTGCTGACGAGGATCTGCCCGACATAGAGCGGCTGATCGGACTCGAGCACGAAGTCCTTCTGCGTCCACGTGGTCAACACCTGCCCAGGGTTGATCGTGAAATAGTCGTACGGCGCGGGCAGGTTGGTCTTCACGACCGCGGTGGCGGCGGCGCCGACGAAGCGGACGAGGTCCGGCTCGAGGTAGCCGCCGGTCGAGCGGACGGGGCTCCGCGTGATGACGTAGTGCTTGCCGAGGGACTCCATCGGCATCATCTGGTCCTCGAGGTGATCGAGGCAGCACGAGTCGCCCATCTTCCAGCCGGGGGCCTTCGGGGCGTCGTCGGGGACGCCGGCGCCCGTGCTCTCGACGCCGCTGAAGACCGCGATCGGCTGGTCGGCCTGCACGACCGAGCCGGAGAGATCGCTCGTCGCGGGGTTGGTCGCCTCCTGCAGCGTGGCGGTGTCGGTCTCGAGGTTCAGCACGTCGAACGGCCCGAGCGTGATCTCGATCGTGCCGCCGGGCTTCGTCGGCGCGATGGGCGGGTTGCCCTTGATCCGCCACGACGGCTTCACGCGGACCTTCGTGTTCGCGCGCGTGCCGACGACCGTCACGTACGAGCGATCGACCATCCCCGGGAACAGCGGGACCTCGGCGGGGTGACCCGCGGGCCAGCCGACCGCGCGGTAGATCATGCCGAGCGCCGTGGTGGGCAGCAGCAGCGACGCGTCGTTGGAGAACGCGTTCTCGAAGACGTTGAACTGATACGCGACGATCGGCGCCGACGAGGTGATGCGGAACGCGCGCGAGGAGAGGCAGGTGCCGGGTGACTTGTAGTCGTTGGGCTTGGTGCCGCAGTCGAGCTCGCGCGTGGGCAGCTTGAGCTGGACGAGATCGTTGGCGGCGATGTTGCCCTCGGCGACGATCTTGGTCGCGACGGACTGGCCCACCGGCGCCTCGTTGATCTCGACCGTGTAGTGCGCGGCCTCGTCGCCCGCGTTGGAGAGGACCACGCCCCACGGCATGCTCGCCGGATCGTTGCCCCCGCCGTCTTGCTGATCGAGGTCGACCGCCCAGAACTCGCAGCCGACGTTCGACGGCTGATCGCCGATCGCCTCGCAGGCGCTCTTGCACTTCCCCTCGCTGCAGACCGAGCCCGAGCCGCAGGTCTCGGTGACGCCGCCGGGCGTCGCGTCGGCGTTGCAGGTGTGGATCTCGTTGCCGACGCAGGTGGTCTGACCGGGGACGCACGCGGCGCACCCGATGTCCGTGACGCACGCGCCCTCGCAGTTGATCGCGTCCCCGGGGGTGCCGTCCTCGTTGCAGGGCTTGAACGTGGATCCGAAGCAAGTGCCGCACGCCTTGCCGTTCGCGCCGCCCGCGCCCCCGGAGCCCGCGCCCGCCGCGCCGCTGGGGCCGTCGTCGGTCTTGGTGCCGCCCGCCCCGCTGCACGCCGCCGCGACCGAGAGGGCCAGGAGACAACCGAGCGAGGTGACCGCGGCGCGAAGCTTCATGGCGCGCACTCTAGCGCCGCCGTCACGGTTCGCGAGCGCTGCCACAGCCGCGAGAAAGGTGTGACGTCGACGGATCGGCGCCGATGCCGGCGTGTGTTCCGCGGCGTTCCGCGCTACACCGGGCCGACGATGAGCGACTCATTCGGCAGCTTCGAAGAATTTTGGCCGTTCTACGTAAAGGAGCACTCGAACAAGCTGAACCGTCGGCTGCATTTCGTCGGCACGTCGCTCGCTGTCGCGTGCGTCGCGGGCGCGGTGCTGACGCGCCGGAGGTGGCTGCTGCTCGCGGCGCCCTTCGCGGGCTACGGGTTCGCGTGGGCGGGGCACTTCATCGTCGAGAAGAACCGCCCCGCCACGTTCAAGCACCCGCTCTGGTCGCTGCGCGGCGACTTCAAGATGTGGGCGAAGATGCTCGACGGCACGATGGACGCCGAGGTCGAGCGCGTGCTTCGCGAGGAGGCGGTCGTCGCCCGCGCCGAGGCCGCCGCGGCCGACGGCGTCGTCGATCCCGTCGTGAACTGAAGCGCCCGACGCGACATGGATGAGACGATCGCAGAGCTCCGAGCCTTGCTCGTGAGCGAGCTCGAGCTCACGCGCGAGCGCGCGGACCAGCTCGACGTCGACGCCCCGCTGTTCGGCGATGGAGGCCTCGGCCTCGACTCGCTCGACGCGCTCCAGCTCGCGGTGGGCGTCGAGGAGCGCTTCGGCGTCGCGATCCCCGACGGACCGGCCGCGCGCCCGATCTTCGCGAGCGTGCGGGCGCTCGCGGCGCACATCGTCGAGCACAGGTGACGCGGCCCGCGTCCGTCCTCGGCGCGGGGCTCGCGACCGCGCTCGGGCGCGGCGTGCCAGCGACGATCGACCGGCTGCACGCGGGAGAGCGCGCCTTCGCGCGGTCGCGGCTGACGGCGCCGTTCTTCGACGACCTGCTCGTGTGCGAGGCGTCATGGCTCGAGCAGGCGATCCCGTCACGTTCGGCCGCGCTGGCGGAGCACGCGGCGCGAGAGGCCCTGCTCGACGCGGGGATCGATCCGCGCGCCGAGCGCGTGGAGCTCATCCTCGGCGCCTCGCTGGGCGGCATGCACGAATCAGAGCTCGAGCTCGCGCGGTGGTTCGGCGGGACGCTCGCGGAGATCGGAGACGCGTCGATCGCGTGCCACGGCGTTCACGCGGTCGCCGAGCACCTCCACGCCGTCGTGGGGCCCTTCGCGCAGGTGACCACGCTGTCGTCCGCGTGCTCGAGCGGCGCGGTGGCGGTCGGCCTCGCGATGGGCCGCGTCGCGCGCGGCGACGCCGACCTCGTGCTCGCGGGCGGGGTCGACGCGCTCGCGCGCATCACGATGCTCGGCTTCCACGCGCTCGGCGCGATCGATCCGCGGGGCGCGCGCCCGTTCGACGAGGAACGTCGGGGCCTCGGGCTCGGCGAGGGCGCGGGGTTCGTCGTGCTCGGCGCGCGCCGACCCCGACGCGGGGTGTACGTCGCGGGGTTCGCCGCGGCCAGCGAGGCGTTTCACCCGACCCAGCCCGAGCCCACGGGCCAGATGATCGACGCGCTCGATCGCGCGGCGCTCGCCGCCGCCGGGTGCTCGGTGGCTGATGTTGGTTTTGTGTGCGCTCACGGCACTGGCACCGCGCAGAATGACGCGGTCGAAGCGGCCGCCATCGCTCGGGTCTTCGGGGCGAGGGTGCCCGTGTCGTCGCACAAGGGCGCGCTGGGGCACACGCTCGCCGCGTGCGGGGCGGTCGACGCGGCCATCGCCTCCGACGTCGTCGCGACGGGGAGGCTCGCGCCTTCGCGCGCTGACCGGCCGCTCCCTGGGATCTCGCTCGTCTCGCAGGCGGGAACGGTCACGGAGGTGCGCGCGGCCGTGTGTCACGCGTTCGGGTTCGGCGGCACGGGAGCCGTGCTCGTCCTCGGTCGCGCGCCCGGCGTCGTGTCCGCTTCGCGCGCAGGGGTCGGCGTGACGGCCGCGGTGGCGCTCGGCCCCGCTGGGCTGCTCGCGGGTGGCGCGCTCGAGTCCGCGCTCGAGCCGGGCGCGCCGAGGCCGTCGACGCCGCGCGGGCGCCCCAGCCCGCTGCGCCGGGTGGACGCCGCGAGCGCGCTCGCGGTCACGCTGGCGTCCGAGGCGGCTGAGCTGCGGACCTTGCCCCGCGCGCGGACCGCGGTCGTCGTCGCCACGGCGTTCGGTGTGCCCGACCCGGCCTGTGCGTTCGTCGCGAGCGCGCTCGAGAAGGGCCCGCGGCTCGTCTCCCCCAGGGATTTTCCGCAGCTCGTGCCGTCGGCGCCCGCGTCGAACGTCTCGATCGCGCTCGGGCTCGGGGGGCCGGCGCTCACCGTGTCGGATCTGGGCGCGGGCCCGATCTCCGCGCTCTCGGTCGCGACGGAGCTCCTCTCCCTCGAGCTGGCGGACGCGGTCATCGTGCTCGCGGTCGAGCCCCAGAGCCGCGTGTGCGAGGCGCTCTTGACTCCGCGCGTGTCGGGCTTTGCCAGACGCGGGTGGGGAGGGGCGGCGCTCGTCGTCGAGCGGGGTGTCGGCGCGCGGATCGTTTCGGCGCGCGTGGCGCGTGAGGTGATGCCCGACGCGCCGCCGCGAGGTCCGCGGGCCCTCTCGTGGTCGCGTGGAGCAGACGCGCTCGCCGGGCTCACGGGCGCGCACGAGGCGAGCGCCGCGATCGCGCTGGCGATAGGGGCCCAGGGCGTGCTCGATGGGCGCCTCGACGAGGTCCAGATCGAGGATCGATCAGCGCGCGCGCACGCTCGGGTGGTGCTCTCTCGATGAGCTCGTGGCGCCGCGTCGCGGCGGCCGCCGCGGTCGCCACCTTGGCCCTCGGGTGCGCGTCGTCAGCGGCGCCGAGCGCGCGCTGCCCGCCGAAGGCCGCGCGCGACGCCGCCGTCTCAGCGCTGGCCGACGCGTCGGCGCGCCTCGACGCGGGGCGCGCCCGGACGCTGCACGTGTCGGCGTCGGTGACGTCCCGCGGCCTGTCTCGGCGCGGGCGCGGCGTCGTCGCGGTGAGGCCGCCCGGCGACGTGCGGATGATCCTGCTCGGTCCGTCGGGGTTGACGGCGCTCGACGTCTGGATTTCCGGCCCGCGCGACCGCCTCGAGGTGCCGTCGCTCGAGCACGTCGAGCTCGACGGGGCAGGGCGGCCAGGGCGTCCCCAGTCGTTTCTCCGGTGGTGGCTGCTCGCGCCGCTGTCGGGGCGGGTGCTGTGGGTGGACGAGGCTGGGCGCGTGACGCTGCGCGCGCCCGACGGGGCGCTGGTCAGCGTCGAGCTCGGCGCGACGCGGCTCCTCGCGACGCGCAGGACCTCGGTCGACGTGGAGCACCTCGCCGCCGAGCTCTCGAGCTGTGGCCGCGCGAGCTGGCGGAGCGCGCGGGGCGGCGTCGAGATCGAGATCTCCTGCGAGTCGAGCGGCGGCGCCGCGCCCGATCGCGCGTTCGAGGAGCCGCGGTGAGGCAAGCGGCGATCGTGGCGTATGGCGCGGTGTCGGCGGCGGGCGTCGGCGTCGCGGCGCTCGGCGCGGCGGGCGTCGGCGCTCGCTCGAGGGCTCGGTCGAGCGTCGATCCAGAGCTCGTCGCCGCGGGAATCACGCGCCCGGTGTCCGCGCGCGTGCCGGGGCTCGGAGCACGCCCCGCCGACGCGCTCTTGTGGGCCGCGCTCGACGCTTGCGTGGCGGAGCTGGGCGCGGTGTCGCCGGGGTGGCGCGGCGAGCGCGTGGGGCTCTCGCTCGGGACCACCTCGGGCGCGATGCAGGGCGCGTCGCGCGCGTATATCACAATATCAACAGGTCGCGCTCCGGCGCCCGCGGACGCCGAGGATCTCGCGTATGGGGCGCCGTTCGTCCGGGCGCGCGCCAGGCTCGGGTTGGCGCTCACGCGTGAAGCGCACGTGCTCGGCGCGTGCGCGTCGTCGGCGCTGGCGCTCGGGCTCGGCGCGCTGTGGCTCGACGCCGATGAGTGCGACGTCGTCCTCGTGGGCGGCTACGACGCCGTCACGCCGTTCGTCGCGGCGGGCTTCGCGGCGCTCGGGGCCGTCACCCGCGCCACGCCGCGCCCCTTTCGTGAGGGGCGCGACGGGCTCGCGCTCGGTGACGGCGCCGCGGTGCTCGCGCTGCGCGCCTCGTCTCCGCGCGCTCGCGGGTGGGTGTCAGGGTTCGGCGCCGCGTCCGACGCGCGGCACCTGACCGCGCCCGATCGCGACGCGCGCGGGCTCGTCCGCGCCTGTCGCGCCGCGCTCGCCAGCGCTCGGCTCGAGGCAGGTGACGTCGGGCTCGTCTCGGCTCATGGCACCGCGACGGTCTTCAACGACGCCGCCGAGGCGCGAGCGTTCGTGGAGCTGTTCGGCGCCGAACAACCGCCGGTGCACGCGCTGAAGGGAGAGCTCGGTCACACCCTCGGGGCGGCGGGCGCGCTCGAGGTCCTCGCCGCCACGGAGGCGCTGCGGGCGGGCACGGCGCCGCCGAGCGCGGGCGACGGCGCGCGCGATCCAGGCGCGTCGGCGCGCGTGCTGGACGTCGGCGAGCCGTGCTCGGCCGAGCACGCGCTGAAGACCTCCCTCGCGTTCGGGGGGCTCGACGTCGCGCTGGTGCTGTCTCGTGACGCGGGCGAGCGAGGTGAGAGCGAGCGGCGCGGCGTCGAGGTGCGCGCCTCGGTGCACGTCGCGCTCGGTGACGTCGCGGCCGCACTCGCGCTGGTGCCGCCGGAGCGCGCCGCGCGCTGGGACGACGTCACGCGGCTGGTCGTCGAGGCGAGCGCGCGCCTCGCGGCGCGAGCGGAGCTGCGGCGCGGCGATGACGTGGCGATCGTGGTCGGACACGTCGCCGCCACCGTGACGACGAACACGATCTTCGCTGCCCGTCATGCGGGAGGGCGCCCCGAGCCGCGAAGGTTCCCGTTCACGTCGCCCAACGCGTGCGCCGGCGAGGCGTCGAGCGTGCTCGGGCTCGTCGGCGCCGCGTTCGCGGTCGGCGGAGCGCCCAGGCTCGAGGCGCAGGCACGCCAGGTCGCGCGCGATCTCGTCGCGCACGGCGTCGCGTCCGCGGCCATCGCGATCGAGGTCGACGACGCCTCCGACGCGACCCGCGCGCTCGCGGACGCGTGGGGCGACGAGCCGCGCTCAGCGGGCGCGCGGGGGATCCTGCTGGTCGGCGTCGGCGCCGCTCAGCAGCGCTCTGATCTTCTGGATGGCTCGCACGACCGACTCGTCGCCGAGCACGGCGGCCTCGTCGAGGGACACCCCGGCGAGCGCGGAGGCCTCGGCCGCGTCGACCCGCGTTCGGGCGCCGCGCGGCGCGACGAACCGGTAGCGCACGTCGAGGTGCTCGTGCGCGGGCTCGCCCTTGCGCGCGGGGATCAGGTGCACGTCGAGGTCGAAGGGTCGCGGCGCGGTCGGATGCAGCGCGAGGCCGACGATCCCGGTCTCCTCGAGCGCCTCACGCGCCGCGACCACCGCGGGATCGGTCTCGTCGGGCTCTCCGTGGCCGCCCGGCTGCAGCCAGCGCTCGAGCTTGCGATGAAACAGCAGCAGCAGGCGCAGTCCGTCGGCGTCGAGCACGAACGCGGAGCCGGTGAGGTGCCCGTCCCACCTGTCGCGGCGAAAGAGCGCGCCGCCGCCCGCGACGTGCGCCGCGATGCGGGCCAGGGCGCGCGCCTCGTGCTCGTCGGCGGGCACGTGGCGGGCGAGCTGCGCTGCGAGCTCGGTCACCGGCTCACGGCCCGACCGCGGGCACCTTTCCGGCCGCGAGGTCGGACAGGAAGCGCGCGACGTCCGCCTGCGCGAGGGGATCGTCGAACGCGACGAAGTGGCCGTCCTTGCCCGACGCCGGCGCGTACCGCCTCAGCGCGAGCGTGAACTTCCCTTGCATGAATTCGCGGTTGCCCGACAGCGGCGCGGCCTTGGCGGGCGCGCCGTTGAGCGTGGCCGAGTCTCCCGTCGCGGCCGGCGACGCGACGAGCTCGAGCGCCGCCGCCATCGCGTACGTCTCCTCGGTGGTGGGAGGCGCGAACGTGTCGGAGAACCCGTACACCTGGAACACGTGGTGCGGCCCGATCGCGGCGGGCGCGCGATCGCTCATCGCCGCCGCGTGGTTCAACGGATCGGCCGGATCGATGAACGCCTGCAACAGCGAGAGGACGGGGTGATACTGCTCGCGGTTCAGCACGCCGGGCTTCATCGGATCGGGATCCTGCAGCGCGAACGGCAGCGCGCCCGCGATGTTCACGGGGCTCTTCTTGCCGAGCAAGGCGTCGATGAGGCTGGCGCCTTGACCGCTGAACACGACGCCCTTGATGTCGGCGGTGTAGGGGACGCCGAGCGCGCCCTCGGTCGCGCCCTGTGAGTGACCCCAGTAGGCGACCCTGGCCTTGTCGAGCGAGACGCCGGGCACGCCGAGGTCACCCTTTGCGAGCAGGCGCGCGAGCGAGACCTGATCGACGCCGCCCTGGAGCGGGTTGCCGCGCGCGGCCTTCGGGTTGGTGAAGTTGAAGAACAGGTTGTTCGGCGACTCGGTCGAGGCGCCTCGCCGCGGGCCGTGCTCGACCTGATCGATCCCGAGCACGGCCATCGGCTGCTCGGCGGTCGCGAGGCGCTTGGCGACGCCCTCGTTGACGTGGCTACGGAAGCTGCCGCCGGTGCCGTGCGCGTAGATCACGACGGGGAAACCGGAGGCGGGCGCCGCGCCCTTCGGCACCGTCAGCGACGCGCACACCTGCTCGTCCCGCACCTTGGCGGGCTGCAGGTCTCCGCCGTCCTCGGGCTTGAGGTAGGGCGGTGTCCCCGCCTGGAAGATCGGCAGCGAGATGAGGCCGTGGTACTCGTCGAACTCCGGGGAGTCGCCGGCGCAACCTCGGTTGCCGGTCGCGTCGGGGCACGGCGAGGCGCCAGCGCCGCACTTGACCCACCCGCTCGCCGCGGGGGGAGGGAGCTCCTGCACGGCGGCGGCGGCCTTCTGGGCGGGGGCCGTGTTCTGCGCGATCGTGAAGACCGTCGCGGCGATGAAGCTGTTGGGGTCCTTGCCGTTCTTCTTGATCCACGCGCGGAACGGCGCGTACGCGGCGTGCGCCTCGCCGAGCGCCGCGTCGCCGGGAGCGCCGTCGGCCATCAGCGCCGCGAAATCCGCGTCGCGCCCGAACGGCGCGCCGTCGCCGGTGAGCGCCTTGCTGGTCACGTAGGCGGCGTAGGTGTGGCCGGGCAACATCGGGTCTCCGTCGGGCCTGCGGATGCCGAGCCAGTTCTTGCAAATGTACTTGCTGCGGTTGCCGTCGAGGAACCATGAGTAGCCGTGCGTGCCGGGCTCGGGATCGGTCGCGGTGATGTCGACCAGCGCGACCGTGCCGTTCTGCAGAGACTCGAGCGTCGTGCCGGTGCTGAACCTGAAGTAGACTGTCGAGTACGCGCCCCAGCCGTCCTCCTGGTTGAGCACCTCGATGTAGCGCTGCACGGGGTCGAAGCCGAGCAGCTCGGCGCCGGGCGACGGGTGGCCGGTGTAGTCGGGCTTGCCTCCCTTCTTGCGCGCGTCGTTGGGGAACGGGAGCCGAAAGAAGTCGCCATCCATCACGCCGCCGCGCGGTACACGAAAGTAGACGACGGGGCTGGCGTCGTCGTCGCCGCAGTCGGCGCCCTTCCAGGTCGAGATGCCAAATGGCGGGACGCCCGGCGGGGTCTGGGTACACAGCCCGCCGCCGCACGCGAGGCCGCCGACGCAGTCGCTCGAGGTCGCGCACTCGGCGCCGACGTCGGCCTTGCCCTCTGGCTGGCACTGCGCCGAGAAGCCGCTGAGCACGCAGCGCAGTCCGTCCTGGCAGTCGAGGTCGCCCTTGCAGGCCTCGCCGGTGGCGGCGGCGCCGGCGCGCGGCTGACAGGTCCGCGTGGTGAAGTCACAGGCGAGCCCCGACTGGCACTCTCCGTTGGCGACGCAAGGGCCGCCCTGCACGGTGACCTTGCCGAACGCGCACGCGCCGGACTCGCACTTCAGGCCGGGGCGACAGGCAGCGTCGGCCGTACACGACGAGCCCACCGGGCCCCCGGCGGGCGGCAGATCGTCGGAGGTGTTCGGGCTGCTGCCGTCACAACCCGCGAAGGCGGCGGTGGCGAGGATGATCGAGGTGACGAACGAGAAGCGAAATAGGCGCATGGGTGGTGACCCTCCATCGCGCACGCTACCTCAGGCGCGCGTCACTCGTCGAAGAACCCGTCAGGCACCGCGCCCGGCTCGAGGTTGTCGAAGCGAGTACACGACGACGTGAACTTGACGGGCACCTTGCCGGTGGGGCCGTTGCGCTGTTTGGCGACGATGATCTCGGCGACGCCGCGGGCTTGAGAGTCCTTGTTGTAGTACTCGTCGCGATAGATGAAGACGATCATGTCGGCGTCCTGCTCGATGGCGCCCGACTCGCGCAGATCGCTCAGCTGAGGGCGCTTGTTCTTCTCGCTGCGCGTCTCGACGGCGCGGTTGAGCTGCGAGAGCGCGATGACCGGGACGCGGAGCTCCTTCGCGAGCTGCTTCAGGCCGCGCGAGATCTCGCTGATCTCCTGCTCGCGGCTGTTGACCCCGTCGCGGCCCTTCATCAGCTGGAGATAGTCGACGATCACGCAGCCGAGCTTCGGCCCCTCTCCCTGCTCGCCCGCGCGCGACAGCTCGGCCTGGATGCGCCGCACCTTGCTGCGCAGATCGAGCACCGTCAGCGCCGCGGTGTCATCGACCCAGATCGGGAGGCTGCTGAGGAAGCTGGCGGCCTGCGTCAGCCGGCTCCAGTCGTCGGTGACGAGGAGCCCCTTGCGGACCTTGCCGACGTCGACGTGCGCCTCGGAGCACACCATCCTGGTCGCGATCTGCTCCTTGGGCATCTCGAGCGAGAACACGGCGCAGCCAAAGCCCGGGCTCTCCTCGGCGCCCTGGCCGTCCTCGCCCTGCACGGTGCCGGGGGCGGCGACGTTGACGGCGATGTTGAGGACGAAGCTCGTCTTTCCCATGCCGGGGCGCGCCGCGATGATCACGAGATCGCCCTCGTGCAGGCCGGACGTCAGATCGTCGAGCCCCGCGAAGCCCGTCGGCGTGCCGGTGATGCGGCTCCCGCGCGCGGTCGCCTCGCTCAGCTTCGTGAACGTCACCTTCAGGATCTCGCGGATGGGCGAGACCGTCGAGGACTCGGGCGTGCGCGCGATCTCGTAGATCTCTTGCTCGGCCGTGTCGATGAACCCCTGCACCTCGCCCACGTCGCCGTAGCCCTCCGCAGCGACCTTCTGGCAGGTGCCGATCAGGCGGCGGACGCGGTACTTCTCGCGGACGATGCGGGCGTACGACTCGAGGTTCGCGACCGACGGCGCGCTGTCGGTGATCTTCGCGATGTACGGGATGCCGCCGACCTCGACGAGTCGCTCGCGCGACTTGAGCCACGACGCGACGGTGACGGCGTCGATGGGCTGGCCCGCCTGCGCGAGCGCGATGCAAGCGTCGTAGATGCGCCGGTTGGCAGGCGAATAGAACTGCTCCGCCGACAATAGCTCTTGCACGCGATCGAGCGCGTCGCGCTCGAGCAGCACCGCCGACAACACCGCGCTCTCGGCGTCGAGATCGTGCGGCGGGACCCGCCCTTGCGACGCGGTGGCCTGCGCGGGCTCTTGGGGGCGACGGCTGCGCTGAGGTTCGGGCATGGGTGACTCCTAGCGCGTCGAGGGAGACGCAGTTCGAGCGGGCCGGAAGGAGGAGTACCTCCCATCCCCAGGGGTTTCACACGTTGTCCCGAGGTTGTCCCCAGGGCCACAAATGCGCCGCGCCCCGGCGGGCGAACCAGCCGGGGCGCGAGCACGACGCGAGCGCGTCAGGCGTAATGCCTTGACGACCTCGAGCTTGAGCGTCGCCGTGACGTCGGGCGACAGGCGCGCCTTGACCTCGTAGGTGCCGACGGCCTTGATGTCGCCGAGCTCGAGCTTGCGGCGATCGACCTCGACGCCAGCCTTGGCCAGCTCGGCGGCGACGTCCTTCGAGGTGATCGAGCCGTAGAGCCTGTCACCCTCGCCGACCTTGACCTTGAGGGTGAGCTTGATCGACGCGAGCTTCTTCGCGGCGGCCTCGTGCTCGGCGTGGAGCTTCGCGGCGCGCGCGAGCGCCTCGCGCTTCTCATGCTCGATGCGGGCGACGTTCTTCTCGGTCGCGTAGACCGCGACCCCGCGAGGGACGAGGAAGTTGCGCGCGTAGCCGGGGCGCACGCGCACCAGCTCGCCGCTCTTGCCCCGGTGCTTCGTGGTCTCCCGGAGGACCACCTGCAGATAAGCTGCCATGTCGTCCTCCTCAGCCCGCGATGG
>CAUJFL010000028.1 GCA_963169165.1 Myxococcota bacterium
GAGCGCGCGCCCTTCACGCCCGCGGCGGCAAGAAGAAGTCGCGCGTGTGGGTCGTGAAGTGCTTGAAGACCGCGCCGAGCAGCCCCGGCGCGCGCACGGGCCGAGCGCGCAGCGCGACCGCCAGCGCCAGCACGAAGCTCGACGCCACGTTGAGCAACCCGACCGTCGCGGTGCCGATGATCGCGAGCGCGAGCGCCCCGAGCGTCGACCAGGACGGCGGCGTCGCGGCCGCGGCGACCGAGACCATGCCCGAGCTGACGGTGATGTGACGGATGTCGATCGGCAGCTTCAGCACCTCGGCGACCGCCGGCACCACCCCGAGCGCCATCCCGAGGAACACGTTGCCGGCCAGGGCGGGCGCCCCCTTCACCAGCCGCTCGGCGAGGTGTTGCGCGCGATCGGCGCCGAGCACGCGCCTGATCGCGCGGCTCGTGGCGAGGCCGCGCCGGACGCGATGAAAGGCGAGCCAGTTGGCGAGCACACCCGACAGCATCGCGGTCAGCCACAGCAAGATCCCCGTCCACGCGGCGTAGAGCGGCGTCGGTCCGAGCACGCTCAGCGAGCCGACGAGCTTCTCGGCCTTGGCGAGGGTGACCGCGTGCGAGCCGAAGACGAGCTTGTGCAGCAGATCGAGGGCGACCGCCACCGGGGGGACGATCGCGACGTTGCCGAGGATCGCCGCGACCTGGGAGCGGATGAGCCGCGCGACCTCGGTCGCGAAGCGCGCCGGCGCGTCGGCCTCGGCGAGCGACGCCGCGAGCGCGGGCGCGGTGCTCGCGGGCTGCTTGGTCGCGATCGTGAACCCGACCGCCTGCACCAGCACGAAGGCCGTCGCGTAGTTGATGCCCGCGAACAGGCCGTCGTAGATCGTGGGGAGCCCGAGCGTGTAGAGCTTGAGCTTGAGCACCGTCGCGACGCCCATCACCAGGCCGCCGCCCATCGCGGCGCGCAGCAGGTGAAAATACTCGCCCCGATCGGTCGCGATGTAGTGCTTGCCGACCTCTGCGCTGTGCTCGACGACCTTGCGCGCGAGCAGCTGCGTGCTGCGCCTGAACAGCCCCAGGAAGCGCCGCTCCTCGATCCCCTCGCGCACGATCTTGGCGAGCACCTTGCGCGGGTCGAACTCGTGGTCGGAGAGCACCGCCGGCAGCAGCAGCAGCAGCCGATCGAGCCGCGACAGCAGCCGGTCGAGCCGGTACGTGAGATCGATGCTCGCGCCCTCCTCGTCGAGCGCGGCGATGGCCGCGACGACCTTCGCGCGCAGCGATCTCACCGCGGGGGTCGGGTCCGCTCCGCCCGTCGTGGCGCGCCCGACCTCGATCGAGAGCGGCTCGACGCTCGACGCCTCGCCGAGCCGCTCGCGGATGTCGCGGTCGAGCGCCTCGCCCTCGGCCAGCGCCGCGAGCACGCGCACCGCGTCGGCCGCGTTGCGGTCGAGCAGCGTCAGGCTCTCGTCGTCGAACAGCGCGCGCAGCCGCCCGAGCGTCTCGTCGTCCAGCTCGGCGATCCACTGCGCGTCGGCCTCGGTCGGCAAGAGCACGGGGAGCACGGCGGCGAAGTCGTCCGCGACCAGCGCGGTCGGCAAGAGGGCCCTGTGCGCGCGCAGCACCAGCTCACCGAAGAAATGAAAGCGCGACGGCACGCCCGCCGACGCGAGCAGATCGACCGCGCGCACCTCGGCGACCAGCGACGCCAGCGTCGCGCGCACGCGCCCGCGCTCGTCCTCGTTGCGCTCGAGCCGCCCGAGCAAGAACTTGACGCGGACGATCGGTCTGCCGCCCGTCAGCACACCGCCGCGCACCCACCGCAGCAGATCGGCGAGCCAGTCCATCCGCTCGACGAGCGGCGCCTCGGGGTTCGCGACGGTGAGGATCGGTTCGAGCAGCCGCGCCTCGCCGCGAGCCTTGAACCGAGCCAGCAGCCCCGCCATCAGCCCTCGCCCGAGATGCGTCGCGCGGTGCGCCGCGCGAGGGCCATGCAGGTCAGCATCGGGTTGACCGACGGCGAGCCGGGGAACGTGCCTGTGTCCGCGATGTACAGCCCGCGCGAGTCGTGTACGCGGCCCCACTCGTCGCAGACGCTGGTGCGCGGGTTCTGCCCCATGCGCGTCGTGCCGAAGACGTGGTTCGCGCCCGCGATGACGTCCTTGGCCGTGACGCGCGCGTCTCGCAAGAGGTGCAGCTGATCGCGCCCGATCGGATCGGGGACGCCGTGGACGCCCGGCAACACGGCGCGCGCGCCCGCCGCGAACGCGATCTCGCAGAGGATCACCAGCCCCCGCTGGAGCGTCGCCATGTCGCGATCGTCGAGGTGGTAGGTGATCATCGGCTCGTCGCCGAACGGCGCGCCACGCACCTCTCCCTCCGAGTGCGGCGCGTTGGTGATCACGTCGAACGGCGCCATCCGATCGAACGCGACGAGGTGGCTCTTCAGCTGGTTGCCGAAGCCGGGGAAGCGCACCGACAGGACGGCCGGCGGGCCCCAGAGCACCTCGAGCTTCATGCCCTGCTCGAGAAAATGAAGGCTGTGATAGCCCTGCGTCGCGCCCTCGAACGGGTTGATCACGTGATCGAACAGCGCGCAGACGGCGAGGCCGGGGTGCGCGAGCAGGTGCCGGCCCGCGTGGCC
Organism: Myxococcota bacterium; assembly: GCA_963169165.1. GTDB lineage: Bacteria > Myxococcota_A > Polyangia > Polyangiales > Polyangiaceae > JADLFU01. The sequence goes on from CAUJFL010000028.1 coordinate 2,629, forward strand.
GCTCGACACGCCGAGCCGGCTCTTCTCGAGGAGGCGCGGCGTCGCCATGCACCCGGCCGCGAGCACCACGATCGGCGCGTCGAGCTCGACCGAGTAGCCGCGCTTGCCAGTGAACGGCTCGACGACGTGGCCGACGACGCCCGTGACGCGCCCGCGCTCGCTCTTGACGCCCTCGACGCGCACCGACGTGAGCACGCGCCCGCCCCGCGAGATCACGGCGGGCACGCAGGCGACGTCGGTCGACTGCTTCGCGCCGTTGCGGCAGCCGGTGAAGCACTCGGCCGACCCCTTGCAACCGCGCACGTTGCGCGGCGTCGGCTCGCACGAGATGCCGAGCGCGTCGCACCCGCGCTTGAAGACGAGGTTGCGCTCGCCCATGACGGCCTCGGGCGTCGGGGCGACGCCGAGCGCGCGCTCGACCGCCGCGTAGTCTTCGTCGAGCGCGCCCGCGCCGAGCCGCGGCGTGTCGTGCTCGTTGGCCCATTTATCGAGCACCCAGCCGGGCGCGCGGATGCTGATGGCCGAGTTGACGAGCGAGCCGCCGCCGAGGCCGATCGCCTGCATCGTCGGGAAGAACCCGTTGCCCTGCATCACCCGCGTACACGACTCGCGGAACAGCTTGCGCATCGTCGCGCCGGCCTCGAAATCGAAATCGCTGGACGAGAACGCGGGCCCCTCCTCGACCAGGATCACGTCGTGGCCGCGCGCCGCGAGCTCCATCGCCGCGACGCCGCCGCCGGGCCCCGAGCCGACGACGATCACGTCGGCCGACAGCCGGATCGGGCCCTTGTGATCTGCGAAACCGAGCACTCCCTCGTGCGGGTGGCTCACGCGCGCCCCTCGAACGGCGAGAGGTTGGGCACCGCGCCGACCTGCCGCGCGACGTCGTCGTTGGCGAGGTACGCGATCGACAAGAGCGCCCGCAGGCTCTGGAAGGTGACGCGCAGAAAGTAGATGGAGCTCACGGAGAGCGCCTCGAGCGTCGCCACGCGGTCGTCGTCGCGCTGCCACGTGAACGGCGCCTTGAAGAAGAACACCAGCGGCGAGAGCTGGATGAACGCCAGCAAGAGCCGCACGAGCGCGCGGTTCTTCGGCGGCATCTCGGCGAGCATCTTCTCGAAGTAGTCGAGCACCCCGGCGTCGCTGCCCGACTGCTCGATCGCGCCGCCGCGGGGGAACATCGCGTCGGACGCGGCGGCGACGATGCGTTGCTCGATCGACGTGAGCATGGGCGGGGACGCTAGCCGCGAAGGCGCGAGCGCAGAACCGAAACCGACGTCACAGCGAGCCCTCCCACACGCGCGCCTCTCGAAAGATGCGGACGAGCTCGGCGTCGACGTGCTGGTCCTTGACCTCGAAGCCGAGGATGTCGAGCGCCTTGTCCAGCGGGACCGCCTTCTTGTAGGGGCGATCGGACGCCGTCAGCGCGTCGAAGATGTCGGCGATGCTCATCATCTTCGACTGCACGGGGATCTCCTCGGCGCGGAGGTGGTTGGGGTAGCCGGTGCCGTTGAGCCGCTCGTGGTGCGCGCCGGCGATGTGCGGCACGCGACGGAACTCCTTGCTCCAGGGGATCGTGCGCAAGAAGTTGTAGGTGTGCACGACGTGCGAGCGGATCTGGTCGATCTCCTCGTTGGTCAGCGAGCCCTTGGCGACCGAGAGGCTCGCGAGCTCGCCCTTCGTCAACAAGGGGTGCATGTTGCCGCGAAGATCGGTGTAGGCGTCGCGCGAGATCGCCTCGATCCGCGCGAAATCGCCGCTCTTCAGGATGGTGGGCTCGTTGGCCGACTCGATCGCGCGCCAGGCGTCCTCGAGCTCGGCCGTCCGCAGCCTCAGCTCCTCGTCGAACGCGGAGAGCTCGTCGCCGCGCGCGCCCCGCTCGAGCGCGCGGAGCTTGCGCGACAGGATCTCGACCTCGAGCGTGCGTATGGCGAAATCGATCCGCGCGCGGATGGTGTCGCTCTCCCACGGGTAGAGCTTCTTCGCCTTGACGAGCACCTCCTCGCGCACGCCGATCTTGCCGAAATCGTGGAGCAGCGACGCTATCTCGATCTCGCGCAGATCGTCGGGGCGAAACACGAGGTCGCGGTACGGGCCCGTCTCGACGCGCTCGACCGCGCGCGCGAGGCTGACGGTGAGATCGGCGACGCGCCGCGAGTGGCCGCTCGTCGTCGGATCACGCTGCTCGATCGCCGAGACGCTCGCGGTGACGAAGCCCTCGAAGAGGCCGCGGATCTCCGCGTAGAGGAGCGCGTTCTCGAGCGCGATGCCCGCGTTGGAGGCGAGCGTCGTCAAGAGCTCCTGGCTGCGCTCGTCGAACGGCACGACCTGATCCTCGACGTCGTCACGCGAGGTGAGCCGCGCCTTGGGATCGCGCTTCTTGTTGATGAGCTGCAGGACGCCGATGACGTCTCCCTGCTTGTCGATGAGCGGCGCGGTCAGCACCGAGCGCGTGCGGTAGCCGATCTTCTCGTCGAACCGGGGATCGAACCCGTACGGCGCGCCGGGCGGCAGCTCGTAGACGTCGGGCAGGCTGATCAGGCTCTTCGACAGCGCGACCGCGCCCGAGATGCTGCGCGGGCTGATCGGCACGGTGAACTCGCGCGAGTCGAACTGGATCGACTCGTTCTGGCTGAGCTTGAACCGCAGCATGCGCCGCGACGGATCGGGATCGTCGCCCTCGACCACGTAGATGCTGCCCGCGTCGGCGCCGGTGATGAAGCGCGCCTTCTCGAGGATCAGCCCGAGCAGCTTGTCGATCTCGCGCTCGGTCGTCAGCGCGCGCGAGATCTCGATCAGCTCGCCGAGCTCGTAGCGGTAGCGGTTGAGCCATTTTCCGCGGCTCTCGGCGCGCGCGCGGGCCTCGAGCAGCTCGAACGCCGCGGCGACCGCGACGAACAGCTCCTCGGCGCTGGAGCCCTCGGGGACGAGCGCGGCGAGCCCGCGCCGCAGCGCGCCCGCCAGATCGGGGTCACGCGGGCGACCGAGCAGCACGAGCGCGGCGTCGCCCTCGGTGATCTTGGGCGCGTACGGCTTCAAGAGCTCGCGCCCGTGGTCCCACACGTCGACCGTGCCGAGCAGCACGAAGCGCTCGGCCGCGCGCACCATCACGAGCAGCGGGTGCGGCCGGATCACCTGGTAGCTCGCGAACCGCGCGTCGGTCGTGACGAGCTCGGCGACCCTCGCGATCTCGGAGCTGGTGCCGGCGACGTCGCGGCGCTCGTCAGCCACGGTCGCGCTCCTGGTCACGGCGCTCGTAGGCGCGGACGATGCGGGCGACGAGCGGGTGGCGGACGATGTCGCCGTCGGCGAACCGCGTGACGCTGATCCCCGCGACGCCGTCGAGCAGGCCGACGGCCTCGGCCAGCCCGCTCGTCTGGCCGCGCGGCAGGTCGACCTGCGTGACGTCGCCGGTGACGACGACCCGGGTGCCCTGGCCGATGCGCGTGAGGAACATGCGCATCTGCTCGCTCGTGGTGTTCTGCGCCTCGTCGAGGATGACGAACGACTCCGACAGCGTGCGCCCGCGCATGAACGCGAGCGGGGCGACCTCGACGTGGCCGCGCGCGACCAGCGACTCGGCGCGCTCGACGTCCATCATGTCGTGCAGGGCGTCGTAGAGCGGTCGCAGGTACGGATCGACCTTGTCGGCCATGTCGCCGGGCAAGAAGCCGAGCTTCTCGCCGGCCTCGACCGCCGGGCGCGTGAGCACGATCCGCCGCACCCGCCGGGCGACCAGCTCGGCGACCGCCACGGCCATCGCGAGGTACGTCTTGCCGGTGCCGGCGGGCCCGACGCCGAACGACAGATCGTGGCTGCGGATCGCCTGCACGTAGCGGCGCTGCGCGACGCCCTTGGGGACGATCGTGCGCGACGGCGCGTTCACCACCACCGCGTCGTCGACCAGATCGCGCAGCGTGAGCGAGGGATCGCCGCGCAGCGTCGCCACGCTGCGGTGTACGTCGATCGGGCCGCTGTCGACGCCCTCGCGCAAGAGGGCGCTCGTGTCGCGCAAGAAGCGCTCGGCCACGTCGACCCCCGCGCGCTCGCCCGCCAGCAGGATGGTGCTGCCGCGCTGGCCGACCTCGATGCCGCAGGCCAGGGAGAGCTCGCGGAGGTGTGAATTTTGTGGTCCTGCGAGCGATAGCAGCAACGCCGTGTCGGCCACCTCGACGCGGCGTTGCTCGTGGAGCGGCCCCCTGTCGGCGTGTGGTTTGTGGTGACCCATCCCGGCGCGCCGCGACGATAGCAGAGAATCAGATGGCGCCGGGCAGGGCCCCGACGAGCTGCTGGCGGGTGATGACGCCGGTCTCGTCGAGCGAGTAGTCGTCCTTCTCGAGCTGGAACGTGCGCGTGCCGGTCACGTCGGCCTTGCCCTGGAAGCGGAAGGGGATGACCGGCGCGGCCATGGCCTCGTTGAGCAGCATCCAGCCCATCTGGACCGGGATGCTGATCGGCACGCCGATGCGCGTGGTCTGCTTGGACGGCAGCCAGAGGCCGTTGCCTTGCGCCTGAAAGTCGACCGGCAGGCCGTGGCGGTTGGCGAACACGACCTGCCCGCGCACGCGTCGGACGGCGACGTCGTACGAGTTGGGGTTGGTCACGTCCATGATCGCGACCATGTTCACGTAGACGACGGGGAACCCGATCTGAAAGCCGGCGATGTCGGCGCCGCGCAGCTTCATGGTGGGCTTCTGCACGCACCCCATGGACGACAGTCCGAGCGCGGCGACGAGGGTGAGCAGCGCGGAGAGGGAGCGCACGACTGCAGAGCATACGCGATGGCGCGCGGGCACGCCCCCAAACGAGACGTCGATGTCGCGCGGGCGCCGCATGGTGTAGGAGCTCGACGCCGCGATGAGCACGGGGGGCGCGTTCGATTTCGGCATCTGCGCGCGCGAGTGCGCGCGGTGCGGGGCGCCGATCTCGACCACGGGCGGCGAGCGAGGCGTCACGTGTCGCTACTGTGGCGCGTCGAACACCGTCGAGCGCCGCTCCCCGCTCGCGGCGGCGCCGAGCCCTCCGACGATGGCGGACGAGCTCGCGCGGCAGGCGCGTCTGCGCGCGCAGCTCGAGCACCCCATCAGCCCCAACCCGTACGCCCTCCGGCTCGCGCCGCTCGGGTTGCGCGTCGCCCCGGAGCTCTCCGCGCTCCGCGAGGGATGGGCCTCGGCCAAGGCTCGCGCGGCGGCGGGGCAGCGGTCGCCCTCGGAGCAGCGAGACCTCGTGTGGTTCGCGCTGCACGTGGCCGAGGCCGAGCGCCTCGGGCGCGATCTCGTCGCGGCGCGCGCGGCGCTCGAGACCGCGCTCGAGCTGCTCGAGGACGCGGGGCACCGGCACCTCGTCCACTGTCGACTCGTCACCGAGGCGGTGCGCGATCGAGATCCGACCTCCGCGGAGCGGTGGCTGCTGCAGTGCGATCCTCGCACCGAGGTGCTCGAGCTCGACAACTCGCACCGCAAGGCCGTGGCGCGCCTGCGAGCCGCGGGAGGTGACCACGCGGGGGTGCTCGCCGTCGTCGGCGAGCGGGAGGGAGACGTCGCGATCGTCGACGAGTACGCGGCGGCGCTCGCGCTCCTCCGTGCTGGCGCGCACGAGGCGCTCGGCCGCGAGTCGGCCGCCGACGCCGCCGTCGAGACGGCGTGCGGGGTCGGCGGCGAGGAGCCGACGCTCGCGAAGCTCGCCGAGCTCGGCCTCGCGCCGCGCGCGACCGCGAGGCGACGCCGCGCCCGGGTGGAGGCCGCGGCGTCCGCGCGCGACGCCATCCCCGTGGGCGCGCGCGCCCTCGACGACGCGCTCTTCTCCGTGCCCATCCTCGCGGGGGGGTTGCTGTTCCTGGTCACCATCCCTCGCTGCACCTTCGACGCCGACCCCTTCTTCGGCGTCCAGGGCGACCTGCTGTGCCCTCACGCGTGTCGCGGGTGCGAGGGGCCCTTTCGGCTCTACACCGAGTGGACGCACAACGGCAGCGAGCACTCGACGAACGGCCCTCGATACTTCTGTCGCACCGCGGACAACGGCGTCGCGACGATGAGCGACGCTGATTTCGCGGCCTCGCTCCACAAGCTGGATCGCTACGAGCTGACGTTCGCGCCCGCCGCCGCGACCTACCTCACCCTGCTCGCGCTCCTCTTGCCGCTCGCGCTCTGGTCCGCGCGGACGCGGCACCTCGGTGGCGTGGGCGCGCGCGCCGCGGCCGACGAGGAATTGAGCCGGCTCGCGGCCGACGCGGGGATCGAGGCGCCCCCGGCGACCGCCCGTCACCGCTCGTGGGTCGGATTCAAGCTGTTCGCCGCGGCGCTCGCGGTCCCGTCGCTGGTGATCGCCCTCGAGCTCGCGCTGCGGTGAAGGTCACTGATCGAACGTCGCGCGTGACGGCGGCGGTGACGGCGGCAGCCCGGGGCAGAGCGCGAAGAACGTGTCGAACACGGCGTCGCCCGCCGCGTTGAGCGCGAGCTGGAAGGCGTCGATGTACTCGTGGAGCCCGCGCGACACGATCTCGCGCGACGTGACGAACTCGAGCTCGGACGCGAGCGCGCCGAGCGCCCGCTCGGCCGTGGTGCCCGTCGAGCCGAGCGGGGACGCCGTGATCGCGTGCAAGGAGCGGTTCGCCTTCGTGAGGCAGTAGCGCATCGACCGCGGGAACTTGCGCTCGCACACCAGCTGCTCGACCACGAGCCGCGGCGCGATGAGGCCGTGCCGCTGCCGGTACATCTCGAACGCGCTCGCCGAGCGGAGCAGCGCGGCCCACGGCGCCTCGTCGAGCATCTCAGGATCCTCGAGGCCCTTCGGGAGCAGGTACGACGCGACGTCGAGGATGCGCGACGTCTTGTCGGCGCGCTCGATCAGCCTCCCGAGCCGCCCGAAATGCCACCCCTCGTCGTGCGTCTGCGTGACGTAGGCGATGCCGACGAACGTGGCCGCGGCGCGCCGCACGGCGGCGAAGAACACGTCGGGCGCGTCGAGGATGCGATCCTCCGGCGCCTCGGCCACCTGCAAGAACGTGCGGTTGACGTGCTCCCACGCCTCGCGGGAGAGGTGATCGCGGATCGTGCGCGCGTTCTCGCGCGCCATCGCCATGCACGACGCGATTGAGCTCGCGTACGAGCGATCGATCGCGAGGAACTTGAGCACGCTGTCACGGTTCGGCGCGCCGTACCGCTCGGCGAACCACGCGTCGTCGCCGGTGGTCGAGACGAGCGCCGCCCAGGTCGAGGCGCCGCCCACCCCGTCGAGCGCGAGGTGCGTCGAGACGTCGACGATGCGGGCGACGTTGTCCGCCCGCTCGATGCACCGGTTGAGCCAGAAGATCGACTCGGCGACGCGGCTCAGCATCGCTCTGCCTCCTCGTCGGCGAGCACCCACGTGTCCTTGCTGCCGCCGCCCTGCGACGAGTTCACGACCATGGAGCCTCGCTTCAAGGCGACGCGCGTGAGGCCGCCCGGCAGCACCCACACGTCGTCGCCGTAGAGCACGTAGGGCCTGAGATCGAGGTGCCGCCCCTCGAGCTTGCCGTCGATCAGCGTCGGCGCGCGTGACAGCCCGAGCATCGGCTGCGCGATGTAGTTGCGCGGGGCCGCGCGGACCCGGTCCTTGAAATCGTCGCGCTCCTTCTGCGAGGCGTGCGGGCCGACGAGCATCCCGTAGCCGCCCGACTCGTTGGCGGCCTTCACGACCAGCTGGTCGATGTGGTCGACGACGTACGAGAGATCGAGCTCGCGCGCGCAGACGTACGTCGGCACGTTCGGCAGGATCGCGTCCTCGCCGAGGTAGTAGCGGATCATGTCGGGCACGAACGCGTAGATGACCTTGTCGTCTGCGACGCCGTTGCCGGGCGCGTTGCAGATGGCGACGTTGCCCGCGCGGTACGCCGCCATCAGGCCGCGGACCCCCAGCATCGAGTCGGGGCGGAACGCGTCGGGATCGAGGAACGTGTCGTCGACGCGGCGGTAGATCACGTCGACCGGCGTGAAGCCGCGCGTGTCGCGCATCCACACGCGCTCGTCGCGCACGATCAGATCTCGCCCCTCGACCAGCTCGATGCCCATCTGCTGCGCGAGGAACGCGTGCTCGTAGTACGCGCTGTTGTGGACCCCCGGTGTCAGCAGCACGACGTTGGGTGCGTCGGCGCCGGCGACGTTGCGCAAGGTCGCGAGCAGCTTGCTCGGGTACTCGTCGACGGAGCGCACCTTCGCCTGCGCGAACACCTGCGAGAACGTGCGCTTCATCACGGCGCGGTTCTCGAGCACGTACGACACGCCCGACGGGCAGCGCAGGTTGTCCTCGAGCACGTAGAGGTCGCCCCTCGCGTCACGCACGAGATCGGTGCCGACCACGTGGCAGTAGATGCCCTTCGGCGGCCGGACGCGCTCGCACGGCGCGAGGTACGACGTCGCCGACGCGAGCAGCTCGCCCGGCACGACGCCGTCCTTCACGATGCGCGCGTCGCCGTAGATGTCGTTGAGGAACAGGTTGAGGGCGCGCACCCGCTGGGCGAGCCCCAGCTCGATCGTGCGCCACTCGGACGCGCGGACGACGCGCGGCACGATGTCGAACGGGAAGATCCGCTCTATCCCGCGCGCTTCGCCGTAGACGGTGAACGTGATCCCTAGATCGAGCAGCGCGCGCTCGGCGGCGGCCTGGCGGCGACGAAGCTCCTCGGGCGGCGTCGCGCCGAGGCGCTCGGCGATCGGCCGCGTCCACGGGCGCGCGACGCCCGCCTCGGAGAACATCTCGTCGTAGAAGCCACCGAGATCGTAGTCGTCGAGCTGCATCGGGGTGAACGGTATCAAGGTAGAGGGCGCGGTGTTTCACAGGTGTTTCGGGGTCGTCGCGAGGCCGACGGGCCTTGGGCGCGCGCGCGGCGCCGTGCTAGCCGGTGGGCGCTTGCCATGACGACTCGAGGCGCGAGGCCGCGCGTGCTGCACGTCATCGAGACGCTCGGGCGCGGCGGCGCCGAGCAGGCGCTGGTGAACCTCTTGCCGGCGCTCCGCGAGCGCGTCGACGTGCACGCGTGCGCGATGCGCGAGCCGTATTCGCACGCCGAGAGCCTCGAGCGCGCGGGCGTCCCGGTGCACCTGCTCGATCTCTCCTACGAGCTCGACGTCGTGCGCGGCGCGGCCAGGCTCGCGGCGCTCACGCGCCGTCATCGCTACGACGTCCTGCACGCGCACCTGTTCGCCGCCGAGCTCGCCGTCGCGCTCACGCCCACGCCGCGCGGGCGCCCGAAGAAGCTCGTGACCTTTCACAACGTCGGGTACGACTACTGGGTCGCCGACACCGCGCGCAAGCGCCTCCGCCGTGCCGCGCACGGCGCGATCCTGCGCGCGACGATGAGCGCCGCCACCAGCGTGTCGCGCGCGGGCGCGGACAGCTACGAGCGCCACACGGGGCTCCGCCCGATCGAGGTCATCCCGCTCCCGTTCACCCCCGTGGCGCGCCCCGCCGCAAGGCCGCGCGAGCTCGTGCGCGAGGCGTTCGGCGTCCCGCCGGGGCGCTTCGCCTTCGTGCTCGCGGGGCGCACGACCGAGGAGAAGGGTCACGCGCTCGCGCTCGAGGCGCTGTCGCGGCTCCGCGATCACCCGGCGCGCCCGTTCTTGTGCCTCGTCGGGACCGGCCCGCTCGACGCCGAGATCGAGGCGCGCCGACGCGCGCTCGGGCTGCGCGGCGACACGAGCTTCCACGGCTCGCAGCCGCACGACGCGCTGGTCGAGCTCTTCGTGTCGGCGGACGCGATGCTGGTCGCGTCGGTGCGCGAAGGCTTCGGCCTCGTCGCGCTCGAGGCGATGGGGCTCGGCGTGCCGCTCGTCTCGACGACGGGCGGCAGCCTGGCCGAGGTGCTCGACGGCGGACGGGTCGCGTTCGCCGCGACGCCGGGCGACGTCGACAGCCTGGCGGGGGCGATGCGGCGGATGATGGACGAGCCGCGCGAGCGCGAGCGTCTTCGCCAGCTCGCGCGCCGTCGCGTCGACGAGGTCTACTCGCTCGAACGGATCGCCGACACGTGGGCGAGCCGCTACGAGGCGCTCGCGCGGTGAGGTCCGTCTACGCGCGCGCCTCGCAGACGGCGTCGAGCCGCGCGTAGCCGAGCTCCATCCCGTCGGTCATTCCGGTGCTGACGGCGCCGTCGCGGGCCTCCTTCGACGGGTAGCGCATCGTGACGGTCAGCGTGGTCACGCCGCCCACCTCGGCGAAGTCGGTGGTGACGATCGCGGGCTCGCTGGGCATCGGGCCGCCGAGATCGCCCGGGTCGAACGACTCTTCGGTCATCAGCCTCGTCGGGCTGGTCACCTCGGTGAACGTACCGAAGAACCCGAACTCCTTGCCGTCGGCGTCGCTCCGCCACCGCCACCGGAACGCCCCGCCGACGCGCACGTCCATCTCGCAGACTGGCATCGACCAGCCGTCTGGTCCGAGGCACCATCGCCGCAAGAGCTCGGGCTTGGTGTGGGCGTCCCACACGAGCGCGCGGGGAGCTGAAAAGGAGCGGACGACGCGGACCTCGCGATCGCTTGGGGTCGAGACTTCGAGCGGCTTGGGCATGATCTGGGCTTCCTTGGTACGGGGTTGTTCAATGGGTTGGGTCGAGGATGAGAGTCATGACTCGTCAGGCGTCTGGAGCGCCGCGAGCAGCGCGTCGAGCCGCTGGTAGCTGCGCTCCCAGGCCTCGCGGTGGCGCTCGAGCCAGGCCGCGGCCTCACCGAGCGGCTCGACGACGAGCTTGCGAGGTCTGCGCTGGGCGTCGTGCCCGACCGTCACGAGCCCCGCGCGCTCGAGCACCTTGAGGTGCCTGGAGATCGCCGGCTGGCTCATCGAGAACGGCTTCGTGAGCTCGGCGACGGTCGCCTCGCCCTGCGCGAGCCGCGCGACGATCGCCCTGCGGGTCGGATCAGCGAGCGCCGAGAAGACCGCGTCGAGGTGCGTGTTCATTACGAGTTGGTTATATACTGATCTCCCGGGTTGTCAACTCCCCGTGCTCCACCTCGCCGAGGCCTGGGGCTACGCACCCCGCCGCGCTCGCATCGCTCCGCGCCCTCGCGGCCCGCACGGACTCGCCAGCCGAACCCCCGGACGCGGCGCCCCGCCCTGGGTCGCCGCCCCACGCGCGCGCGGCGAAGCCGAGCCCGCGCAACCAATTCACCTCAGGCCCCACCCTTCCACACCGCCCCACCGCAAATCACACAATCACACAGCTCACCTACAAATCACACACATCAAACAAATAAAATAAATAAAACAAATCAACTAAATCAAATAAATCACACAAATCACAGCGCCGTAGGTTGTCCATCGCCGCAGACCGCCCCCGTGAGCGGAGCGAGGGGAGGGCGCCGGCAAGCGAGGGCGGCGTTCTCCGCGCGGAGCCGGACGCCAGTACGGCGAGCCCGCGAACGCCGCGAACGCCCCCCCGCCCCCCTCCCCACGCCCGCGCACGGCGAGG
>CAUJFL010000029.1 GCA_963169165.1 Myxococcota bacterium
ACCTCACGCTCTTGTCGCTGAGATCGCCCGAGCCCTGCAGGGCCGAGCGCCACGGGTCTCCGCGCCGCAGGATGAACAGGCGGTTGCCGGGCGCGAGCCCGTCGTCGCTGCCCTTGTCGAGGAACACGATCTGGTTCTGCGCATAGAACGCGAGCGGGATGATCGACACCGTCACGTGCGCGACGAGGTCCTGCTTGTTGCGCGTCGGCGGCACGACGTCGAACTTGCGCCCGACAGGCCCCACCCGCAGCCCGCGCTCGATGACGTCGATGCTCTCGACGATCTTCGCCCGAGCGATCCGCTTGTCCGCGTCCCACGACACCACGCGCGCCGTGCCGACGATCTGCACGACCGCGCCGCCGGCGATGCTGCGCAGCGGCCGGAAGATGGTCAGATCCTGATCCTTCTTCGGCTCGTGATCTTTGTTGATTTCCAGGTAGACCACGCTGCCGTCGGTCAGCAGCATCTGATCGTCCGGGCTGCCCGACACGACGCCCCACACATCGCGCCGCTCGTCGTCGACGTAGCCCTGATCGCGCAGGAACACGGTGTTGGAGGGGACCGCCTGCCTGCGGTTCACGATGCCGGAGCCCAGCGTCGAGGTGCCGCGGTCGTCGCCGCCGTCGGCGCGCAGGCGGACGTGGTCGCCCGGGTAGATCCAGTGAGGGTTCTGGATCGCGGGGTTCAGGCTCCACACCTTCGGCCAGTACCAGCCGTTTCGGTAGTAGTGATCGGTGATGTCGAACAGCGTGTCCCCGCGCCGCACGACGTGGATCGCCGGCACGCGGGTCGCGTACGACTCGAACACCCCCTGGGCGCTCGACGAGCCGCGGTACGTCCCGCCCCCGTCTCCTGGCGGGCTCGCCGGGGTCAGGGTGGTGGCGCGCGTGACGCCGCCGGTCACGCTGGTCCCGGTCGACGCGCGCGTCGCGGGCACAGGAGCGGGAGCAGGCGCGGGCGCGGGCGGTCCAGCCGGTCCCTTCTGCGCCGCGGCGGCGCCCGTCACCAGCAGCACCGCGCCGCCCACCACGAGAGGAGCCTTCTTGTTGCGAGGCATCGTCACTCCTTCGCCGCGCGCTTCGCGGCTTCGCTGTCAGGGAACCGAGTCTTCAGATCGGCGAGCGTCTTCTGGGAGCGCTCGCCGTCGCCAGCCTTCTTCTGCATCCTGGCGAGGGTCAGCAGCGCGTCGGGCGCGCGGCCGCTCGTCGGGAAGCGCGCGAGCGCGGCGTCGAGGTGCTCGATCGCGCGCGCGTGATCGCCCTGCGCCGCGTAGGCGTCGCCGAGCTTGAACATCGCCTCCTCGGCGCGCGGGTGACCCGGATACTTCACCAGGAACCCCGTCAGCGCCTCGACGGCCCTCGACAGTGATTTCTTCTTGAGCTGGGAGAGCGCCGCGTCGAGCTCCTTGTCGGCGTCCGCGCCCTTCGGCTTCTTGCCCTTCACGGCGGAGCCGTAGTCGCCCTTGCCGCGGGCCTGCACGGTGGTGCGCTCGGCGTCGTCCTCGCTGGCGGCCTCCTCTTCGTCTCGTCGCTCGTCGGCGTCGGGGCGGAGCACGACCACCTTCAGCGGCGGCCGCTCGGTGACGGCGACGCCCTTCTCGTCCGCCGCCTTCTTTCGGGCGAGGTCGGACTCGAGCCCGCCTATCCGCTCGCTGAGCCGCGACTGGTCGGCCTGCACCTTGGCGATCTCGGCGTGCAAGGTGTCGAATTGCTTGTCGGCCGCGCTCCTCGCGGAGGCGCCGCAACCAGCGAGGCCGAGGGCCAGGCACAGCACCGGCAGACGTGGATACCGCATCGGCTGAAAGGTAGACCGCGGCCCTCACGCGGGCCAACAAACGGTCAGCAGCCGCAGCCGGGCGTGGCGCAGCTCAGGTTGACCTTGAACTTGTAGTCGCCCTCGTCGTCGAACGCGGTGCTCCCGTCGACGATGAGGTAGTGCCAGCCCGGCACCTTGGCCGTGTAGATCTTGGCCGAATTGTCGATGAAGTCCTCGCAGATCGTGCGGCTCCACGCCCCGCCCGGCGAGCACTTGCCGGTGTTCTCGGCGCAGGTCGCCGCGGTCGGCCCGTAGACCTTGAGCGACCCGTCGTAGGTGCTCGAGCCGTCGCACCTCGAGCCGGTGTCGTAGACGATCTGGATGGTGTCGCCGACGGAGAGGAAGATGCGGTACGAGTGGTCCGCGCCCGCGTCCCAGCAGGACTCGTCCTCCGAGTTGCTCGCGCTGCACGTCGAGTCGTTCTTCACGTAGCCGCCCGCCGCGGCGGCCGCCCGGCCGATCACGCGCGCGTTCTTGCAGCCGCCCGTCCGCGACTGGCTACCGTCCGTACACGCCGCCGTGGGCACGGGGCACGCCTCGCCGCCGCCCGAGCCCGCGGAGCCCGCGTTTCCTGCCCCCGCTGAGCCCGCGTTTCCTGCCCCCGCGGAGCCCGCGTCACCACCCGCGCCCGCGTTGCCCGCCCCAGCGGAGCCCGCGTCACCACCCGCGCCCGCGTTGCCCGCCCCTGCGCTCCCCGCGTTGCCAGTGTTGCCCGCGCCCGCGCTGCCCGCGTTGCCAGTGTTGCCCGCGCCCGCGCTGCCCGCGTTGCCAGTGTTGCCCGCGCCCGCGTTGCCAGTGTTGCCCGCGCCCGCGCTGCCCGCGTTGCCAGTGTTG
>CAUJFL010000030.1 GCA_963169165.1 Myxococcota bacterium
GCCCGAGGGCTTCGCCGAGCTCGTGCGCATCTACCAGGCGCTCGAGCACCACTACCGCGACATGCTCGACATCGAGTTCACCATCCAGGAGGGCAAGCTCTACCTCTTGCAGTGCCGCGTCGGCGGCCGCAGCGGCCTCGCCGAGGTGCGCACCGCGGTCGAGATGGTGCGCGAGGGGCTGATCGACGAGCGCACGGCGCTCCTGCGGGTCTCGGCGAACAAGCTCGGCGAGCTGTTGCACCCGACCATCGACCTCGACGCCCCGAAGACGCTGCTCGCGAAGGGGCTGCCTGCGGGGCCGGGCGCCGCGACCGGACAGATCGCGTTCTCGGCCGATCTCGCGCAGCGCTGGGCCGCGGCGGGCAAGGACGTGATCCTCGTGCGGCGCGAGACGTCGCCCGAGGACATCCACGGGATGAAGGCCGCCAACGGCATCCTCACGTCGCGCGGCGGGATGACGAGCCACGCCGCCGTGGTCGCGCGCGTGATCGGGAAGTGCTGCGTCGCGGGGTGCTCGTCGGTCCAGGTCGACTACGCGACCAGGACGCTCAGCGTGACCCCGCCGTCCACGGAGGCCGGCGCGAGCGAGCAGGTGGTGCTCCGCGAGGGCGACGTCGTGACGCTGTCGGTCGACGATCGCACGGGCTGCCTGTGGCGCGGCGAGGTGCCGATGGTGCCGGCGCAGCTCACGGCCGACTACCACGAGCTGATGAGCTGGGCCGACGAGGCCCGCACGATGAAGGTCCGCGCCAACGCCGACAAGGACACCGACGCGCGGACGGCGCGCAACTACGGCGCCGAGGGCGTCGGGCTCTGCCGCACCGAGCACATGTTCTTCGAGCCCGACCGCATCGGCGCGATGCGCGCGATGATCATCGCCGACACGAAGGAGGCCCGCACGGCGGCGCTCGCGCAGCTGCTGCCGATGCAGCGCGCCGACTTCGTGAAGATCTTCGCGGAGATGCGCGGGCTGCCGGTCACGATCCGCCTGCTCGATCCGCCTCTCCACGAGTTCTTGCCGACCTCGGCCGAGCAGATGCGAGACGTGGCCGAGCTCGCCGGCACGACGCCCGAGCACGTCGCGGCGCGCACCGCCGCGCTGCACGAGGCCAACCCGATGCTCGGCCACCGCGGCGTCCGTCTCGCGGTCACCTACCCCGAGATCTACGCGATGCAGATCGAGGCGATCCTCGAGGCCGCGTGCGACGCGCGCGACGCGGGCGGCGACGTCCAGCCCGAGATCATGATCCCGCTCGCCGTCACGCGCGCCGAGCTCGTCTACGTGAAGAAGCTCGTCGACGAGGTGAGCGCGCGCGTCTTCGCGCGGCGCACTGCCCTGCCCTTCACCTACGGCACGATGATCGAGCTGCCCCGCGCCGCGCTGCTCGCGGGCGAGCTCGCCGAGGTCGCCGAGTTCTTCTCGTTCGGCACCAACGATCTGACCCAGACGACGCTCGGCCTGTCGCGCGACGACTCGGATCGCTTCCTCGAGGCGTACAAGCAGCTCGGCATCCTCGCGAAGGATCCGTTCCAGACGATCGATCCGCTCGGCGTCGGCGCGCTCGTCGAGCTCGCGTGCTCCCGCGGCAAGGCGAAGCGCCCCGACCTCAAGCTCGGCGTCTGCGGCGAGCACGGCGGCGACCCGGCGAGCATCGACTTCTTCCAGCGAGCGGGGCTCGCCTACGTGTCGTGCTCCCCGATGCGCGTGCCGATCGCGAGGCTGGCGGCCGCGCAGGCGGCGCTCCGCGCGTCCAGGTGAACCTCGTCGGCGCACCTGGCACACTCGACCCACGCGGTGTCACGCCGCTACCGCCAGCGGGCTGACGAGCGGGCCAGAGACACTGGAAATACGCGCGATTTTCGGTGGGCACACGCCTTGCTCATCGGCCGCACATGGCGAAGAAGCGCGCGAAGAAGCGGCCCTCGATGCGACCTGCGGCGCCCGAGCTGGTGATGCTCGCGCCGACCGATCCGCTGGCCGACACCGTCGAGCTGCGCGCGACGTCGTCCGAGATCGGCGGGAGCGTCCTGGTCTCGCCGGCGCCTCAGGGACCCGACACGCTCGCGCCCGTCGCGGGCGAGGTCGGGGCGACGACCCCGGCCGAACCCCCTCCGTCGCCGGGCGTCGTCGACGCCGAGCCGCAGGACGACGTGATGGCGATCGCGTTCTTCGCGAGCGGCGGCGCGGTCGAGGCCAACCTGCGCGAAGAGGCGCGGCGGCTCGACGAGCTCGAGCGCGAAGAGCGCCCGCCGCCGCCGAGCCCGCAGCAGCTCGCGCGACGACGGCGTCTCCAGGGCGCGGTGGGGTTCATCGTCGCGGCGACGGCCGCGATGTTCGTGCTCGCGCTCGGCCTGCGCGCGTCGCCTGGCGCGCCCGGACCCCAGCCCGCGCTGGCCGCCGCCCGCCCCGTCGCGCTCGCCGAGCCGGTCAAGGTGCCGGTCGCCGCCGAACCGGTGGCGACCGTCGAGGCGGTCGCTCCGCCCCCCGAGGCCGTCGCGCCGACGCGCGCGCACGACGTCGAGGCGGCGCCCTCCCTGGACCCCGCCGCGGCGAAGGCGCTGACGAAGAGCGCGCTCTCGTCGCTCGAGCGCGGCAAGTACGCCGACGCGATCACGCACGCGAAGGCGGCGATCGCCGCGGACCCGTCCGACGCCAACGCCTACCTCTACTGGGGCACGGCGCTGATGGAGACAGGCAAGCGCGCGGACGCGAAGACCGTGTTCGCCGCGTGCGTCGAGGCGGCGACGCGCGGTCCGAAGCACGAGTGCCGCGCCTTTCGCTGAGACGCTCACTCGCCCCACAGCGCGCGACGCGCCTCGTCGGTGTACGAGTCCCCTGCCCTCACGAGCAGCGGCGGCTCGACGATGAGGCCGCCCGAGCGCCCGGCCCGAGCGTCGATCAGCGCGACGTTGGCCGGCTCTGCTTGGCGCGGGTGCACGAGGCGGAGGCGCTTCGCGACCAGCCCCACGGCGGACAGCTCGTCGAGCCACATGCAGAGCGACTGCGCCGGCACCGCCAGACAGAAGCGCCCCCCGCGCCCGAGGCCGTGACGCGCGGCCGCGACGAACGCGCGCGCGACGCCCGCGCCGATCATGCGCGCCGCGTGGCGCCGCGGATCGACGGGCGAGTGGCCGCGCGCGGGCTCGAACCACGGCGGGTTGGCGACGACCAGGCCGCAGGCGCCGCGCGCCAGCGCGTCGGGCACGCGACACACGTCCTCCGCGACGACGTCGACGCGCTCGCTCCAGCCGTTGTCGCGCGCGTTGGCCGACGCGAGGCGCGCCGCGAGCGGCTCGCTCTCGACGAGCGTCACCCTCGCGGCAGGCAACGCGTGCGCGATGCACAGCCCCACCGCGCCCGCGCCCGCGCCGAGATCGAGCACGGACCTCGGGGGTCGCGCGCCGTCGAGCAGCGAGAACCGCGCGAGGATGGGCGCCTCGTGTCCCACCCGGTAGCCCCGTCGCGGCTGCAGGTACGAGATCCGACCTCCGAGCAGCGCGTCGCGCGTCAGCTCGTCGTCGGTCACGCGCGAAACAGCAGCAGGTAGTTGAAGCCCCGCAAGAAGAAGCCCTGCTCGTCGGCGGCCTTGCGGTAGTTGCCCTGCTCGAGCGTGCGGTTGTGGCGCACGACCGCGACGACGTCGATCGGCGTCAGCTTGCACTCTCGTGCGATATCGAACAATTCGAACCCAAGCGGATGAAACGTGCGCGCCTTGTGCAGCACGTCACACACATAGACCGCGAGCACGCGGCCGGGGCGCAGCACCCGCGCGCTCTCCGCGAGGGCGAGCTTCATCGCGCGCTGATACTGCCCGTTGGCCTTCAGCTTGCCGATGCAGCGAGGATCGTCCGAGTATTCGAGGTTGTCCGCGTAGGGAGGATCCATGAACACGAGGTCGACCTTGTGCTGCTTCAGCGGCAGGCTGCGCGCGTCGGCCTGGGTGATGTCGGGGCGCGTCGGCGCGACGTCGAACCCGAGCCCGACGCGCCCGGTGTCGCGGCACACGTCGAGCGTGGTGCCGCTGCCGCAGAACGGATCGAGCACCGTCTCGCCCGGCTCGGAGTAGCGCTGCACCACGTTCCAGATCACGTACGACGGCGTCGCGCCGCGGTAGTGCTTCGAGCCCTGCTGCGCGTCGTCGTCGCCGTAGTGCTGCGACGGGTAATCCCACAGCGTGGTGACCTGCTTGACGAGGGGCGGCTTCTTCAGGCGCGGCGCCGGGCCGCCTCTCGGGCGCATCGAGGCGCCAAGCATCGCGCCCCGTCGCCCCGATGTCGAGCGCGCGCAACGCGGGCTTGCCTCTGCCCGTCGGGCGAGGCAGAAGCACGCGGCCATGGCCAAGTCGAAAGTCGCCGTCCTCAAGGTGAAGCCCGAGACCATCCTCTCCGACGTCGAGCGGCTCTGCGAGCTCGCCGGCATGAAGTCGGCGCTCGATCCTTCGGCGACGACGTTCTTGAAGGACAACATCAGCTGGCACTATCCGTTCCCGGGGGCCAACACGACGCCGTGGCAGCTCGAGGGCACGATCCTCGCGCTGAAGAAGGCGGGCTACGGCGATCTCACCTGCGTGCAGAACAAGACCGTGGTGACCAACGCCTTCAAGGGCGAGGACCTCAACCACTACGTGCCGCTGTTCAAGAAGTACGACATCCCCGTCTTCTACAACTTCAAGGACAGCGACATGAAGTGGGTCGAGTACCGGCCGAAGGCGCGGATGCACGTGCTGTCCAAGATCTTCCCCGACGGGATCATGGTCCCCGACTACTTCTTCGGAAAGAACGTCGTGCACCTGCCGACGGTCAAGTGCCACATCTACACGACGACCACCGGCGCGATGAAGAACGCGTTCGGCGGCCTGCTCAACACGCACCGGCACTACACCCACAGCTGGATCCACAAGACGCTGGTCGATCTGCTGGCCATCCAGCGCGAGATCCACAGCGGCCTCTTCGCGATCATGGACGGCACGACCGCCGGCAACGGCCCCGGCCCGCGCACGATGATCCCGGTGATCAAGGACTACATGCTCGCGTCGTCCGACCAGGTGGCGATCGACGCGGTGGCCGCCAAGATGATGGGCTTCGACCCGCTCGGCCTCGAGTTCATCAAGGTCGCGCACGACGACGGGCTCGGCGTGGGCGATCCGCGCGACATCGAGATCGTCGGCGACGACGTCTCGGGCGAGTCGTGGGGCTTCAAGGTCGGCGACAACGGCGCGTCGCACGTCGGCGATCTGCTGTGGTTCGGGCCGATGAAGCGCTTCCAGAAGCTGTTCTTCCACACGCCGCTGGTCAACGTGTTCGTCCAGGGCAGCGAGGCCTACCACGACTATTATCGCTGGCCTCTGAAGGACAAGCACACCTTCGAGCACTGGCAGGCGACGACGGCGTGGGGGCGGCTCTTCGAGGCGTACGCGCGCGGCGAGGCCGATCGCACGACCGGCGGCCGCGCGGCGGTCCTCGGCGCCGACGCGTGAACCGCGCGCCCGCCGCGTGAACAAGCAGGCTTCGTTCGGGCGCGAGGTCGTCGAGACGGCGCGCCTCGCGCTGCCGATCGGCGCGTCGCAGATCGGGCTGATGACGATGGGCCTCGTCGACGCGGCGATCGTGGGCCGCCAGTCGTCGACGGGGCTCGCGGCGGTGTCGCTGGGCGGCTCGCTGATGTTCGCGTGCGTGTGTCCGGCCATGGGGATCAGCATGGCGGTCGAGCCGATCGCGTCGCAGGCGCGCGGCGCCGGAGAGCTCGACCGGGCGCGCGACGCCCTGCGCGCGGGCGTGGTCGCGAGCTTGCTGATGACGCCGCCGTGCATGCTCGCCGCGTGGCTCTCCACGCTGCTGCTCGACGTCGTCGGCGTGCCCGACGAGGTCGCGCGAGAGACGCGCGAGTTCATGTTCTGGCGGCTCCCGGGCGTCGCGGGGTGGCTGCTGTTCATGGTGGCGAAATCGGCGCTCGAGGCCGAGGGGCGCGTCGCGCCGCTGCTCGTCGCGTCGTGGCTCACCAACGTCGTCAACCTGGTCGCGTGCGCGCTCCTGGTGCTCGGCGACGGCGCGCTCACGCGCGTCGGCCTGCCCGCGGTCGGCCTGCCGGCGCTCGGCGTGCGCGGCGCCGGGCTCGCGACGACGCTGTCCAACATGATGCTCGCGTGGCTCGCGCTCCGCGCGGCGCTCGACGACGGCGGCGCGCGCTCTCTCGCGTCGCTGCGCGGCCGAGCGGAGGAGGTCAAGCTCCAGCTCCGCGTGGGCCTCCCCATCGGGATGCAGGTGCTCACCGAGGTCGGGGTGTTCACGCTCACGGGGCTGCTGGCGGGGCGGTTCGGCCCCACGATCACCGCCGCGCACCAGATCGCGCTCGGCCTCGCGTCGTTCACGTTCATGGGCGTGCTCGGCATCGGCGGCGCGACGGCGGTGCGCGTGGGCAGGCGCGTCGGAGAAGGGAGCCACGCGGGCGCGCGCCGCGCCGGGCTGGTGGGCGTCGGCCTCGGCGCGGCGTACATGCTCACCTGCGCCGCGCTGGTCGTCGCGCTCGCGCCGTGGGTCGCGGGGCTGTTCACGCGAGAGCCCGACGTCGCCGCGGTCGCGGTGCCGCTGCTGATGATCGCCGCCGCGTTCCAGGTGTTCGACGGAGTCCAGGGCGTCGCGGGCGGGGCGCTGCGCGGCGCGGGCGACACGCGCTTCGCGTCGTGGGCGAACGTCGCCTGCCACTGGAGCGTCGGGCTGCCGATCGCGTTGTTCTGCGCGTTCGCCCTCGGTCGAGGGGTGTTCGGGCTGTGGTGGGGCCTCGGCGTGGGGCTCGTCGTCGTCGCCGCGACGCTGCTCACACGCTTCGTGCGGCTGACGGCGCGCCCCATCGCGCGCCTCCAGCCGAACGAAATAAATCTAACAGCCCCCTAGACGCGCGAAGCACGGCGGCCTCGGCGGCGAGGCGCGCGCAGAGGTATTTGTAGACGGGCAACGCGTCCGCGCCGGTCGCGACGACGCCCGCGACCGTGTCGACGCCGACGGCGACCGACGGGAGGTATTGCTTCGCGGACGCGGCGATCGAGCTGGCGAACGGCATGACCTTGCCGATCACGCCCTCGGCCGGGGCGACCATGTTGGTGGCCATCGACTGCGCCTCGGAGACCATCCCCGCGCCGCCGAGCGTCGACAGCTTGCTCGCGGCCTGTCCCCCCCACTTGGCGATGATCCCCGAGAGGCCGCCGACCTTGCCGAGCGCGTTGTCGGTGAACGGCAGCGCGACCTCGACGGCGGCGAAGTACAGCAGCAGCGCCTGGCCCGCGGGCGCGGTGTGGAACAGCTGCGCGCGCTCTGTGAGTGAGCCGGGGAAGAGCTTGTACGCGAGGTACGAGACGCCCAGCAGCTTCAGCCCGGCGTCGACGCCCTGCGCGGGATCGGTGTCGAGCGCCTCGGCCTTGCTGTCGCCGAAGAAGAGACCGAGCGCGCTCTTGATGCCGGAGAAGACGGCGATGCCGGTGTCGCCGGTGTCGATCGCCGAGGCGACCCACAGCGCGGATTTCGTGTCGTCGCTGTCGGCGAGCTGCGCGACGCGCGCGCGCATCTCCGGGGTCGCCTGCGGATACAGCGCCTCGACGGCCTCGT
>CAUJFL010000031.1 GCA_963169165.1 Myxococcota bacterium
CACACAATCCAGCGCCGGTGAAGCGCTTTCGCGCGCCTCAGTGATACGTGCCCGCGACCGACAGCGTGACCGCGCGCGACGCCGCGTGAAACGCGGGACCTTCGGCCGGGGCCTCGCTCACCTCGCCGTTCGCGAGCTCGATCTCGGGGCGAAGCCTGCACGCCGCGGGCAACCACCGCGGCGTCGATCATCGGGCACACCCGGGCAGGGTGGGACGACCGGCCCCGCGATGTGCTTCGGCCTCCTCGCGGCCGAGGCCGCCGCGGAGGAGTGATCCGGCGCGAGGCGCGCTAGCGCGCGGCCTTCCCGCGGGCCACCGCGGCGTCGAGCGCGCCACCCGCGCGGAGGGGGAGGAGGTCGGTGTCGGCCACCAGGTCGGCTAGCGCCGGGTAGTCGAGGCGCGCCGCCTCCGCGACGGCCTCGAGCGCGTCTGCGTGCCGGCCGAGGGCCACGTACGCGCACGCGGCGTTGTGGAGGATGGGGAGATTCTCGCGGGCGAAGGGCGCCGAGCGCTGCAGCATGTCGAGCCGCGCGGCGTCGTCTCCCGGGGCGCACGCGAGGGCGCAACCCGTGGCGAGCGCCTTCAGCCACTCCGCGCGAACCAGGAGATCGCTGGGCGGCGGCCGCTGCGCCATCCATCGCGCGATCTGCAGCGACCGCGCAGGGCGCGAGCCCTGCCCGACGAACACCGCCCCCCAGGTCTCGACGAGCGTCAGCGCCTCCCGCGGCATCGCCTCCTCCAGCGCGTCGAGCGCGCGCGCCACCTCGGCGGGGTCATCGCCCGCGACCGCGGCGTCGAGATCGGCGCGGAGCGCGGCCAGCGAGCGAACTGGGGGCCCGAGCGGGGGCTGCTCGCGCGTCGCAGGCCCCTCGGCGGCGGCCGACAGGATGGGGGCGGCGGGGGCGACCGACTCGCCGGCCCGCTCGGCGGCGGCGCGCAGGCGCTCGAGGACGCTGCGGTCTTCGTCCTCCTCGACGAGGTAGCGCTCGAGGTACGCGATCAGGGCGCCCGGCGTGGTGAGGTGCTTGAGCAGCCCGGGCGCGTTCGGGTCTTCGTCCATCTCGAGGACGACGAACGAGGGCGCGCCGTTCGACCAGGCGAGGGCGAGCACCGACATGCCGCCGGGGTCCGGGCAGAGCTCGATGGTCGCGGCCGGATCGAAGGCTCCGCCGTCGGCGCCCGCGTGCGCGAGGACCTCCTCGAGCTCGTGGTCGAGCCCGTCGCGCAGGGCGTCCAGTGTCAGCTCGAGAGACTCCACCGGTCTGACGCCGCTGTCGACCAGCTCGTAGGACATGAGGTGGACCTCCCACGCGTGGGCGCGGAGGGCTTCGGCGAGCGTTCGCACCGCCTCGGGGGCGCGACCCAGCTCGACGGTACACCGCCTCGGGGTGGGGAGAGGGGATCCCTGCTCTGCCACCATGCGGGCGAGCTCCAAGAGGATGGCGTTCATGCTGGCTCCTGCGTGAAAAGGGCGCGCGCAGCGCCCGGGCTTGACGGACTGTGAGTGTCGTTCGCTCGGGGGGGGGGTCAAGCGTCGTCTAGCGTCTCGTCCCCGCCGCCACGCTCTCGGTCTGCGATGCAAGTCGGGTCGGCCCTCGCTCCTCGCGCAGCAGTTCCAGCTGCTGACGAGCAAGGCGACGACGTCGGCGACGTCCTCCGGGTGGAACTCGTCGAGGACCGCGCGCGCGTCCTCGGGGCTCTCGCGGAGGACCTCCCGAAGCTCCGGGCCGATGAGGTGACCGACGCGCATCGCGCCCGCATTCACCACACAATCCAGCGCCGGTGAAGCGCTTTCGCGCGCCTCAGTGATACGTGCCCGCGACCGACAGCGTGACCGCGCGCGACGCCGCGTGAAACGCGGGACCTTCGGCCGGGGCCTCGCTCGCCTCGCCGTTCGCGAGGCACGCGTCGAAGCGCGCGACGGCGCCGAGCGACCACCGCTCGCTCACCCACCGCTCGACGCCCGCGCCGAACATCCAGGCGGCGCCCGCGCGCGCGCGCGGCTCGCGATCGTCCGCGTCACGCGCGAGCTCGACCGACACCGTGCCGAGGCCGGCGCCCCCGAGCAGGTGCACGCCGCGGCGCGGCCACGGATACCAGTCGACCACGCCGAGCATCGACGACGTCGAGGTGGCGCGCGCTGCGAGCGGCGAGCCTCGACCGGGCGTGGTCGTCGGCCCATCGACCCCTCGAGCGGACAGCTCTCCAGCGATGACCAGCCCGGGCGCCACCGTACCGCCCGCCGCGAAGGCGTAGGCCGCGCCGAAGCCCGACGCGCGGTGCAGCGCGGCGCCGGGCGGCTGCTCGGCGAACGCGAACGTGCTCTCTTGCGCGGCGGCGCCCAGCGACAGCCTCAAGTAGAGCCCGTCGTGGACGCGAGGCTCGTCGGCGCGCGCGGGGGCGGCGACGAGCAGCAGCGTGAGCGCGCGGCCGAGCAGGCGCACCGCTCAGCCCGCCTCGCGAGGCGCGCGTCGAGGCGCCGTCACTCGCCCTTCTTCAGCTTGTCCTTCATCTTCTTGGCGAGCGCGTCGAAGCCGTCCTTCTTGATGATGCGGACGAACTGGCTCTTGTAATTGCCGACCATGCTCGAGCCCTCGGTGACCACGTCCTTCACGCGCCAGCCTCCGTCGGCCTCGTGCAGGAGGTAGTCGATCGCGACGGGCTCTTCGCGGCCGTTCTTCTTGTTGGTGGCCTTGGTCTTCACGAGCGTGCCGTTGTCGGCGCCCTCCTCGCCGATCAGCTGCAGATCGTAGTTCATCGTCGAGCGGACGTTGCGCTCGATGCTCTTCTGGACGAGCTGCTTCAACAGCGACAGGAACTCGGTCCGCTGCGCGTCGTTGAGGCCCGCCCACTCCTTGCCGAGGCTGGCCTTGCCCATCGCGTCGAAGTCGAACATCTGGCCCATGATCGCCGCGACCTTCTGGTCGCGCTCCTTCGAGGCCGCCTCTTTGAGCTTCGCGACGACCTCGTTGCGGCGCGCGGTCACGGTGTCGGAGGCGGGTCCGGCGTGGGCGGCGGCGGCGAGCGCGAAGACGGAGACGAAGGCGAGGAGAGAGCGGACGGCGCGGTTCATGACGGTTCCTTCTGCGGTTCGTGGGTTATTGCCCGGCCCGACGGGGTCGCGCAACCAAACTGCTCACCCCTTCGTGTAAAGCAAGGGGCATGCCGCATGGGCAGAGGCGCGTGATTTGCCTGGATTTTCCGGCTCGAACGCGCGTGTTTGGTGAGCGCCCGTTCAGCGAACGTGACCTCGCATCCACGACGTGTGACGCGTCGACGTCACACGTAGCTCGACACGAGCGCGCGCGACAAGAGGCCGAGCCCGTCGACCGACAGGAACAGCAGGAGCTTCAGCGGGAAGCTCACCTGCGTCGCCGACAGCGTCTGAGTGCCGAGCGCCGCGAGGACGTTCGCGACCAGCAGGTCGAGCACGAGGAACGGCAGCAGCAGCGCGGCGCCCAGCGTCAGCGCCTCTTCGAGTTCGGTGACGACGAAGGCTGGCAACACGACCGACGCGTCGGTGGGCGCGGCGTCGGGGCGCGTCCTCTTCGCGAGGGCGGTGAAGCGCTCGAGCTCGCGCGGGGCCGCGTTGCGCGCGGCGAACTCGCGGAGCGGCCCCTTCGCGGCGTCGAAGAGGGCGCGCGCGGTGGGCTCCGTGTCCCCGAGCGCGCCGGCGATCGTCCCCGCGACGGGCGCCATGGTCGCGACGGTGAGCGCCGTCGACAGCGCGACGACGACGCCTGCCCCCGGCAGGCCCTCGGCGCCGAGCGCGCTGCGGAGGATCGACAGCACGGTCGTGATCTTGGCGTACGAGGTCGTCATCAGGAGCGCGAACGGCAGCGCCGACAGCGCGATCCACGCGACCGGCAGCGCGTCGTTCACGCGGGCCCCTCGGGCTCGCGCGCGGCATGGAATCGCGGCGGGAGCTTGGCCGCGTCGAGCTCGGCGAGCTTCTCGAGCCCGCGCTCGCTCGCGCCGAGCACGAGCACGACGTCGGCGACCTTGACCAGGTAGACCACGCGACGCGGCTCGAGCGGCAGCCTGCCGACGAGCTCGAGCGCGCCGCCGCCGATCCGTCGCTTGCCGCGCGCGGTCCACGAGATCCACGCGAGCGCGCCGACCGCGACGAGCAGCGTCACGATCTCGATCGCGGTCGCGAGGCCGCTCATCCGTCGAACCCGTGGCCGCGCCGCGCGGCGTACGCGTCGAGGTAGAGGTCGCGGTACTCGGCCGCGGCGCGCTCCCACCCGAACGGCTGCGCCATCGCGCGCCGTCGCATCGCCTCGACGTGCTCGCGGCGGTTGTAATACGCCCACGTCGCGTGCCCGAGCGTGTCGAGCAGCGCGCGAGGTCCGAGGGGACGAAACGAGAACCCGGTGCCTCGGCCAGTCGTCGCGTCGTACGGCCACACCGTGTCGGCGAGCCCGCCGGTCGCATGGACGATCGGCAGCGTCCCGTAGCGCAGGCTGTACAGCTGGTTCATCCCGCACGGCTCGTAGCGCGACGGCATCACGAAGAAGTCGGCGCCCGCCTCGATCTGGTGCGCGAGCCCGTCGTCGAAGCGCAGGAACGCCGCCATCCTGTCAGGCCGGTGGTGCGCGGCCGTCGCGAGCGCGCGCTCGAGCGCGGGGTCGCCGGTGCCGAGCGCGACGAGCTGGACCTCCCAGTCGAGCAGCGCGGGCAGCACCGACGCGAGCACGTCGATGCCTTTCTGATCGGTCAGCCGCGTGATGACGGCGAACACCGGCACGTCGTCGCGCTCGGGCAGCCGCGCCGCGCGCTGCAGCGCGCGCTTGCACGCCTGCTTGCCGGTGAGGTCGTCGATGGAGTAGCGCGCGGCGAGGTGGCGATCGGTCGCGGGGTCCCACACGGCGGCGTCGATGCCGTTGAGGATCCCGACGACGTCGCGGCCGCGCGAGCGCACCACGCCGTCGAGCCCCGCGCCGTGCTCCCGGGTCTGGATCTCGCGCGCGTAGGTCGGGCTCACCGTCGTCACGCGCGTCGCCCGCAGCACCCCGCCCTTCAACAGGTTGAGCGCGCCGTAGTGCTCGAGCTCGCGGTCGTTGTAGTGCTCCCACCCGAGCCCCGTCGACGCGAGCGCGTCGGCGTGAAACTGGCCCTGGTAGCCCATGTTGTGAATTGTTAGTATCGTCGCGGCGCCGTGCAGCGCGGTGCCCCACTCGGTCGTGTCGACGAACACCGGCGCGAGCGCGGCCTGCCAGTCGTGCGCGTGCACGACGTCGGGCTCGAAGCCCAGCGCGCGCGCGAGCGCGAAGGCGCCGCGGCAGAGGAACGTGAAGCGCGCGACGTTGTCGCCGAAATCGCCGCGCGCGTCGCCGTAGATGCCCCCGCGATCGAAGTAGTGGTGGTGCTCGAGGAAGTAGACGGGCGCGTCGCTGCCGGGCAGGCGCCCCTCGCGCGCCGCGCCGAACGCCGCGCCGCCGCCCATCGGCACCGTCAGCGTGAACGGCAGGCGCGCCTGCGCGGCCCAGTCGATGCCGCGGTAGAGAGGGAGCACGACGCGCGCGTCGACGCCGCCGTCGCGCTGGTACTTGGGGAGCGCGCCGACTACGTCGCCGAGGCCGCCGGTCTTCGCGAACGGCGCGCACTCGGACGCGATGTGGAGCACGCGCAGCGGGCGGGGCATCTCGGTGACCCCGGCAAACTAGGCGAATTCGAGGCGAACCATCGAGAAATCGTCGTCGAGCACGTCGCGTCCGCGGCGCGACTTGGCGAACGTGATGCAATCGTCGAGGGTGCGCTTGCTCTCGGGATCGCGTGACAGCTCGCCCATGAAGTCGTCGTAGGCGACCATGGTGCCGTCGGTCTGGACGACCTCGTAGACGCCGTCGCTGAAGACGAAGAGGCGGTCGCGCGGCGCGACGCGGATCGTCTCGCACTCGAAGTCGGCGTCGTTCGCGATGCCGATCATCGGGTTGGGCGTGCCGAGCTCGCGCCGCGGGCCGTCGCCGATCAACACGGCCGGCGGGTGGCCCGCGCTCGCGAACGTGACCTCGCGGCGCGTGCGCTCGTACACGCCGTACCAGATGGTGAAGTAGGTGTTGTTGTGGCGCTCCATCGGGAACGCGTCGTTGAGCCCGCGCAGCACCTGCTCGGGCCGACGAAAATCGGTCTGCCCCAGGCGCTCGGCGCGCAGCAGCGTGAGCACGCTGGTGGCGAGCAGCGTCGCGGCGAGGCCGTGGCCGCAGACGTCGAGCAGGTACACCGCGAAGTGATCGGGCCCGACCCAGTGGTAGCCGAACGCGTCGCCGCCGAGCTCGGCCGACGGCACGAAGCGCCAGTCGGCCGCGACTCCGTCCGCGGAGAACGGCGCCGGCAACAGCGAGCGCACGTAGGTCGCGCCGGCCGCGAGCTCGTCGCTCAGCGCGCGCTTTGCCTCGAGCAGCTCGGCCGCGCGGCGTCGCTCGGCGTCGCGCGTGCGCATCAGCTCCATCGCGAGGGCGTTGGCGTCGGCGAGTTGGTTGGCGAGCGTGCGCTGCTCCTCGAAGGCCTCCTCGAGGCTCGCCATCAGCTCGCCCGCGCGCGCGTTCGAGTCGGCGAGCGCGAGCGCCAGCGACTGCTCGCGGGCCAGCGAATCCTCGATGAGGCGCAGGGTCTCCTTGGTCTCGGCGAGCTCCCGCTTCAACAGGGAGTTTTCGATCGCGAGCTCGAGCGGACCCATCGACACGGCGGCGCCTCCTCAACAGAGCGTGGTGGGGATGTCGGCCATCCGCATCGCGATGACGCCGAGCCCCACCCGCTCGATCCCGAACCCGAGCTGCTTCAGCCCGTCGACGCCCGTCGGGCAAGGGCAGAAGTTGTCGACGCACGTGGCGCAGGCCTCGACCTTGGCGCCGGCCTCCTGGAGCATCTCGATGATCTCGGCGATCGGCGGGAAGCCGTGCACCGACTCTTCGCGCCCCGAGGTGTCGGCCGCCCAGAACGCGCCGTGCATCGTCAGCGCGATGACGACGCGCGAGCCAGAGTGCGCGGCCGCGAGCGCCGCGGCGAAGCCGAACACCGCGCGCTCGACCTGCGACGGGCCGGACGCGATGACGAACTGGAGATCGAATTGTTTGTCGCTCATATATAGAGGGTCACCTTCGAGTCGGTCGCGTCGCCGAGGTACGTCGCCACGCCGCCGTACTCGAGGCCGTCGATGAGCTCTTCGCGCTGGATGCCCATCACGCCCATCGACATCTGACAGGCGATCATGCGGACGCCGAGCTCTTGCGAGACCTTGACGAGGTCGGGCAGCGTCTCGACGTTGTGCTTCTTCATCACGGATTTGAACATCATCGGGCCCATGCCGAGCATGTTCATGTTGGACGAGGGGACGTCGTCCGGGCCGCCGGGGAGCATCAGCGAGAGCATCTTCTCGACGACGGATTTGCCCGAGTAGAGCGTCGATTTCTTGACGGCGGCGAGCCCCCAGAACGTGAAATACATCGACGCCTCGAGGCCCATCGCGACCGCACCCGACGCGATGATGAAGGCGGACATGAGCTTGTCCATGTCGCCGGAGAACACGATGATCGTCGCGCGATCGCTGACCGTGCGCGGCTTCATCGCGGCCAGCTCGCTCGACAGCCGCTCGACCTCGCCGCGCAGCTCGGCCGTGCGCTCGGAGACGAGGCGCTCGACCAGGGCCGTGACCGCGGGATCGACGTCGCCCATCAGCCGACCTTCTTCTCGAGGGTCGCGCTCTGGACGCCGCCGGTCTCGCTGAACTCGACGAGGGTGTGACCGAGGCGCTTGGCCCAGGCCTCGACGTCGGCCTTGAACGACGGATCGCTGGCCGTCACCTGCAGGCGATCGCCGATGGCGAGCGCCTTGATCGCGCGGCTGATTTTCACGATGGGCATCGGGCAGTTGAGCCCTTTGCAGTCCAGCTCGACGACGGCCATGAACGATCTATCTCCTTGCGAGCGCGGGAGCGTACAACGCGGCGACGAGCGTCGCCAGGAGATCAGTCGGAGGAGCCGCCGAAGCGCAGCGCGCCGAGCGCCGCCGCGAGCACGCCGAGCGCCACCGTCGCGTAGATCGCGCCGTCCCACTCGAACCGCAGCGCGATCGTGAGCCCTCGGGCCTGGGCGCTCGTCGGCGGGTTCAACAGCAGCGTCGCCGCGACCGTGGCGGGCACGGCGCCGAGCAAGGCGACGATCAGCCGCGCGCCCTGCATCGCCCGCGGGGTGCGCCGGGACAGCACGAGCGGCACCATCGTGAACCACGCCGCGAACGCGCCCCACGCGATCCCCGTTCGCTGCGCGATGTCCGCGCCGGTGAACACGCGCCGATCGGGCGTGAACGTGTGCACCCACGGCAAGAAGAACGAGATCAACCCGAGCGCCGCGAGCGCGAGGAGCGGCCCCCGCGCGAGGCCGAGGTACGTCCACGGGAGCGGCTTCTCCTCCGGCGCGAGGCGCGCCTTGTCGTGCGCGACGCCGCCGTCGGCCTCGTCGTCGTGCTCGTCCTCTTCGCGCGGCGGGAGCGAGGACAGCGGCACGAGCGCGACGCTGCAGAGCGGGCACGCCGTCTCCTCGCGCTCGGGGAAGATCTCTCGGCAGAACGGACAGGCGGCGAGCCCACGCACGGTCGGGACAAGATAGCTCATGCCGTGCGGGGTCGACCGCGGCGGGCGGGTGAATGTTCCCGGCGCCGAGAAGGTGAACGAGCTGACAGCGCCAATCGGGCTCCCACTCCGCTGGTACCGCTGGTACGACTCGCGCTCCCAGAACAGCGCGAGCTCGAGATCGACGCCCGTCACCGGCTCACCGTCACACGCCCCGCCCCACCGAGCGCGGCTGCCCTCCCGGTAGAACATCGCCAGGTTCCCCATGGCGTCGAGGTTCCCGAGCTCGGCAGCCTGGAGGTAGAGCGCGCGGGCGCGCTCGAAATCCTCGGGGACCCCCTCGCCCCGGTAGTGCTTGTCACCCAGCTTACGGAGGCGGCGATGATCCCCGAGGTCGCCGCCGCCGCCGGGGTCACCCCGGGCAATCGTGTACCGCTTCTTCCCGAGCCGCGACGCCCTGCTCCTCGCGGTGCTCGCGGATTTCGAGGAGGTGCAGACTGGAAAGATCCGGGAGCGGCAGCGCCTCGTCCGCGGCGTTCGCGATCTCGACGCGCTGGTGCGCGCGTTCGGTGAGGCCGCCTGCGACGCGCTCGACGAGGCGGGCGCGGGCGGCTGGGTCCCGCTCACGCGCGCAGGGGAGCCGACGGCGTCGCTCGTGTGCGCGATGGCCGTCGCGACCAGCCGCGCCGCGCTCTCGCGGTACGCGATCGGCGCGGCCTCGAGGGAGCGCGCGCTCGACGCGGTCTCTCGCGGGGTGCGCGCGCTGCTCGACGAGTTCCGCCGCTGAGCGCGCGCGTGTCATCCAAGGAGCACGGAGCGTCAAGGCAGCGACAGAGTCGGCGCTGGCACCAGGATCGGCGACGGCAACAGCCACAGCATGAACTCGGCGACGGCAGCAAGGTCTGCGATGACAGCAGCGTCCCTGCCTTCACTGGCAACGGCGCCGGGACACGATCGGCGACGCGAACCACCAGCATGCGCCGGACGACGGGGAGCGTCCGTGGGGGAACCCACCGCCCGCAGCGTGGCGCAACCAGACCGACCGTGCCCCGCGACGGCCGGCCACTGACGCCCCGCGTGCACCCCACACACCTCACGTGATTTTGCTTGACGGGCCGCGGTACCCAGGAGAGCCTCCGTCTGGCATGAAGCAAGCAAGCAAGCGTGGCTGATCTGTCCGGATGACGGGTCGCCAGACAGGCGCGCGGTCTCGGTCCCCGTGGCGGCGCTCTTGATGTTGTTCGCAGCATCGAGCCTCGGAGCGGACGGGTGCAGCTGCAACCCGGCGCCGTTCCCTCCTGGCGTCGACGCGGAGATTCGCTACTATCCCGATCCGGGAGAGTCGCCCGTGAACATCATGAGCATCCCCGAGGGAGAGTTCGCCACCCAGGAGGTGCAGGCGCACCTGGTTTTCAACGAAGGCGGCCACCTCGCGGCCCGGCGGACGCAGGGCCGCATGGAGATCCAGGCGATGGCCCGCGTGAACGGCGCGGTCGTCGGCGGCCCACAGATCCCGTACGAGGAGACGCAGCCGTGGCGCACGACAGAGTATCTGTCGCGCTTTCTGCAGAACCATCCGATAGACCCGGAGCACATGGCCCTGCTCGTTCAGCAACTGAACGCCGCCGGGCCGACGTACAGCGGCAACCCCTCCTACTCCTACCTCACGGGTGGGCTCGACTACCACTTTCCGACCCGCGACGTCGGCTTTCCGGCCGAGGCGGTTCGGGCGCAGCTCCGGGGCCGGTGCACCCATTTCACGCCGTGGACGAGCGTGTTCGCGGACCTGATGAACCAGCTCCCGACGGGCTTCGGCTGCGAGATCCTGAAGGCCGCCTATGACCCGCCGGGCCCCCCCAAGCCGGTGGAGCCCGGCTTCGGCGCGTGGCGGCACCAGATGGGCTTCTTCCCCCATTTCAACGGGCCGACCGGGAACTCCGACGCGACCTTCAACGTCGCGTACGAGTTTCAAGTCGCCAACTTTCGGCCATCGCTGGCCCTGACGCACTGGAGGACCAATTCCGTCGGCGGCTTGGCCAACGGCAAGGTCCTGGAGGGCCTGAGCAAGGCGCTCGTCACCACGGTCCCGAGCACGTTCACGGCCACCATGCAGAGCCTGCTGGCGAGGGAGCTCCCGGGCAAGATCGTCCTCCCCTCGCTGGCCACCTACCCCGCGGCCTGCTCGCTGACAGCGCCCGACCCCGACGACTGTCGGAAGCGAACCACACAGACGCTGGAGACGATCCTCATCACTCACCTCAAGAAGACTGGGCTGAGCGACGGCGACGCGATCAAGCGAGCCAACGAGATGGTCAGCGACTTCAAGCCAGCGGACTTCACATGCGAACCGGCGTTTCACAAGGACGGCGCGACGCCAGAGGAGATGGAGGAGTACAGCTTCCAGCTGTGCACCCAGCCCCCGTGCGCGGGCGGCAGCTGCGGCGCGTGCACGTTCCACGTCCCCGTCCAGGCGGTGAACGTGTACAATGATGGGTTCGAGGTTGTCATGCGCGAGGCGGAGAACGACACCCTGGCCGCGCTTCAGATGGCGTTGCTGGAGTCGACGGACCCGAAGTCGGCCACGCAGCTGGAGGAGCTGAACGCCATCTGCAACGCGAGCGATGGGCCGCGCGTCGCGTTCACGCGGCCCTACACGGTCGACCACGTCCACGACCACGCATACTTCGACACCTGCCCGGCGCCCGGCCCCGCGGGCCCTCCCCAGGTGGTCTGCAAGCCATGAACGCCCGACTCGCCCTCGGCGTCGCGGCGCTCACCGTCGCGTGCGGCGGGAAGACGGGCCTGGAGCTGGGCTCCACGGGCCCCAGCTCGGCCACCGGCGGGAGCACCAGTGGCGTCGCGGGCTCGGCCGGCGCTCGGGCTGGGGGCTCCGGGGCGGCGGGCGCCAGCGGGGGTGCCGGGGGCGCGCCGTCTGGCGCCGCGGGATCGGGCGGGGGCGGCCCCGTTTGCAGCGCGCTGACAGTTTCCATCTGCGACGGGCCCTGTCCAAGCACCTGCCCCGGTACCTGTCTGCCCAGCCAGGTTTGGCCAGAAGGGAACTTTGGCCTTGGCTTCTGCCCGTACGGCGAGGCGTGGACGGAGAAGGGTCATTCCTGCCCGCTCTGCGAGGACGGGATGGTGTGTGTCGGCGGCTGGCGGTGCGGCCCGCGGGAGATGTGCGAGCTGTTCGAGCTGAACGGCCAGTTCAACTCCTGCACCTACTCGGATTTTACCCCGCTCGATGACGCACCGATCCCCGAACCCGAGGTGTGCCCCGTCCTCCCCGGCGCCTCGGTGAAGCTCTGCGGAGGCGCCTGCGGCGGCTGCGGGGCGGAGGAGGGTTGCGTGCTGCGATCTCCGACCCACCCGGTCGGCCTGTGCCTGCCGCTCCTCCTCGACACTGGCAAACCGGAGCCACCTGTCGCGTGCGGGATAGGCTCGGGCTGCAAGATCGGCACCGCTTGTTACATCCCGATGGGGCCGCTCGCGTACATGAAGGCCAATCAGGAGTTGAACCTGTGCTTCCCGCTCGATACTTGCAAGGCGCTCGCCAACGACTTGCCTGGCGGCGGCGTCTGCGAGACGGCGAAGGGGCTGGTGCTCGCCGGCCAGTGGCCGACCGAGTGAGGGGTGCCCTCGGCGTCGCGCGCTCACCGTCGGGTGCGGCGAGAAGACGGGCCTGGAGCTCGGCTCCACGGGCCCCAACTCGGCCACCGGCGCGAGCACGAGCACCAGCGGCGGCGCGGGGTCGGCTCACTTCAGCGTCAAGTTGACGGCAAACAAGGCTCCGCCTCGAATAGGTGTCGCCGAGGGCCCACCCAGCGCCATGGACGACAGAGATCGCGCCGTTCGACGGCGTGGTCTCGCGGCGCGCGATCGACGACGGCGCGTCGGTCGTCGCGGGCGTGACGCCGCTGCTCGAGATCGCCGAGGACGGCCCGCTGCGCGTCGAGCTCGACGTCCCGCAGGCGCTCGCCGGCCTGGTGCGCGAGGGCACGCGCGTCAGCGTCTCTCCACGCGGGGCGCCCGCCGCGGTCGACGGCGCGGTCGTGCGGACGGCGGGCTCGCTCGATCCGGTGACGCGGACGCTGCGCGTGGAGATCGAGCCCCCGAGGCAGCCCGACGTGCTCGCGGGCGCGTACGTCAACGCGCGCTTGTACGTGACGCGCGCGGATCGACCGCTGCTCGCGCCGGCGATGGCCCTCGCGCCGACGGGCGCCGACGTCCGCGTCGCCACGCTGTCGCCCGCCCACGTCGTCGCGTGGAAGACCGTGACGGTCGACCCCGTCGCGCGGTGACGCTCACTGAGCTGGTGGCCGCGGCGACCGGCTCGGACGACGGAGGCTGCGCCTGTCGCGTCGGCGGCGCGAGGACGGAGGCGCGAGGACTGAGGCGCGAGGACGGGCGACGCTGGTCATCCTCGCGCTCGGCGCGTGGCGCCGAGCGGCCACGCGGGGCCCCACGGCCAGCACGGCGGTAGTGCCAGTGGGGTGCGCCCGGCGATGTGCCCGTCGGCGGCCTCGGGATATCGAGCGACCTGTCGCAGCTCGCCGTCGTGCGCCCCGGCGGATCAGTCGGGGACGGCATCGTGTACCGTCGCCCCTGGAATTGCGGGTCGCCGTTGACGCCGGGCACCCTTTCCACGGTTCCGAATCGCCAGCGGGTGCTGTCGGCGGCAGACATGTTTGGCGACGGTCTGCCCCAGATCCTCGAGTGGGACATCGACGCCGGCAGGTTGTACGTGCACGACTCGGCGTCGGGGTACTCGACGCACACGAGCTACGCTGTTGGCATCAACTCTGTCTTGCTTTGACTCACCGACGAGGCCCGCGATGAAACCCACCACCACCGTGTTCGTGTTGTTCGCATCTGCCGCGTGGCTGTCAGCCTGCAAGGAAGAAGTCACCGCAGACCCAGCGCCGCGGGTGAGGGCGCGTGACGAGAAGACCGGCTGCTACGCTGACACGAAGGGTGTGGGCATGGTGCGCATCACGATGCCCGACGGGCGAGGCTTCTGCATCGACCAGCGGGCGGCGACGCAAGCCGAGTACGCCGTGTTCGTCGACAGCGTGCGCCCCGCAAGGAAGATGCCGACGCCGCCTGACAGCCACGTGATGGCAAAGGCTTGCGCCGAGTGGCTGGACCCGGTGACCCCCGCGTCGAAGTATGATGAGTTTCCAACTTGCGGCAAGTTCTACGACCCAGCCGCCTTCCCCGACAAGCCGATGCTGTGCATGGACTGGTGTGCCGCCTACGCATTCTGCGCGTGGTCTGGCAAGCGGCTGTGCAGCAACCACGGCACGCCGATCACTTCGGGAGCGCCCGACGGCAGCGAGCTCGCGTTCGTCTGCTCGAACGGCGGGAAAGACGAGTACCAATTCGACCCGGCAGCGCGCCCGGGATGTGCGAGCGACGCGGGATCGCTCGCGCAGCGCTTCCCGCCGGCCGACTGCGTCGGCAACACCCCGCCATTCGACCAGGTGGCCAGTGTGACTGGCTGGCTCCCTGTCTACGCAGACGAATGCCACATGTCCGTTGTGGAACTGCCCGACGGGCCCGTCGTGTCCCCCCTCTGCCTACACTATGGGGGCATCGGCCCCGCGGGTGTGCGGCCCTGCTCGCACGCAGGGGGCGTTGCACGTCGCCATAGTTCGAGTGTCGGCGTGCGTTGCTGCTCCGACTGATCCTTCGCGAGGGGAACAAGCTCGGGCGCGGTGCGCCACCGCGGCGGTCTCGGGCTGTCGATCGCACGCAGACCTGTCTCCGGAGGGGACTTCGCGCGGTCGTCCCGGGGCTTCGGCGCGCTCCCGGCGCGTGGCTCGTCGTGGTGCGCTCGCCGCACCCGCTCAGTCGCGTCGTCGCGCGTCGCGTCGCGCGGCGGCGCGCCGGGCGTGCTCGCGCTCTCGGCGTCGGGCGAGCGGCGATGGACGCGCGGCCCTCTCGTCGTGTCCTTTCGGCAACCTTGCGCAACCGACGGGGGCCCGTGCGCGACGCTCCCGTGTGCGCGCGCATGACGCACGCGCACGAAGGAGGACGCGGAGATGGAGCGCAGCAAGCTGGCGGCGACGAGCAAGGCGCTGTCGAAGTGGCGTGAGGCGCACGGAGGCGGGGGCGCGCGATCCCCGAGGAGCTGTGGCGCCGCGCACGGGAGCCCACAACCCCCGATGCCCCAAGGACGAAGCGACAGTCTTCGCCGTGCCCGCCGAGCCCCACGCGCTCCTGCCGGCCCTCGCTCTCCACCGCGCGCGTACGGCGCCCCGGGACTACCGAACGGGCGTGCGAAGTCCGAGGACGGAGAGATCGCGGATGCGCGCGAGTGGCACCAGCAACACGACGATGCCTCGACGCCGATGCCTCGCAGGTACGCGCGCACGCTCTTCGGGTCGGCGACCATCGCGACGAGCTTCATGCGGCCGCTGCACTTCGGGCACGCGAGCACGTCGATGGCGAACGTGCGCGCGAGCAGCTCGGCCCAGAGGCGGCGGGCGCCTCGACGCTTTGGGTCGTCGCCTTGCTCGGGCGCGGTGTCCGCCTGGTCCGCGGGCTTCTGGGGCGCGATGCGCGCGCGCCACTTGTGGGCCGACGCGAGCGCGCCAGCGTACTTGACAGTGTGAAACCGCGGCGGCGGCACAGCGGCGGCGAGGCGCGCGACGAGCGAGAGCGGGTCCATGTCGACGGCGACGGTGCCGTCGCCAAACGCGCGCTTCAGTGTGATGCGCACGAGGCCATCGGGGCGCTGCTCGACGCGCTCTTGCGCGATCGGGGGCCGCAGCACGTAGCGCAAGAGGGCCTCGCGCCCTTGCGTGTCCTGGGCGCCAGCGCGCGTCGCGGCGTGCAGGGTGAAACCGTCCATCGACGCGCACAGGTGCTTGTCGTGCGCGAGCCGCCTCATGACCGCCTTCGACCGCATCGTTCGCGAGCACCCGTTTCTCAGCCACTTCTTCGAGATCAAATGAGGGGATGCTTCAGCCTCCGGGGAGGCGGGGCTCGCTGGTCGTCGTCTTCGGGATGGCGTCGTCGCTCGC
>CAUJFL010000032.1 GCA_963169165.1 Myxococcota bacterium
AGGTAGAGCACGCGCTCGATGCCGATGCGCCGGTTGCGGAGCGCCCGGATCGCGTGCTCGAGGACCTCGAGCCCGGCTCGCTCGGCGTGCCAGCAGAGCAGCGTTCCGGAGCGGCTCATCGGCTCCCTCCCTCGGCGACCACGATGGTCGCCGCCTCGACCTCGACCATGACCGCGCGCGCCCGCTCGAGCTCATCAGGGGAACGGACGGCGACCACGAGGCGTCCGCTCGGCTCGCGGAACACGGGCGGCTCGTAGGCGGTGGCCGGCTGGTCCTTCCCCTCGGCGGGTCGCCGCCGCTCCTTCGCCTTCGAGGCCAGCGTCGGCGCGACCACCTGCCAGGTGCAGCGCAGCTCGTGGGCGAGCCGAGGCAGCTCGCCGTTCTCCGAGAGCGCGGGCCGTGGAGCCTCGAGCGAGGCGGCAGAGGCGGCCGTGACCGCGCCGAGATCCACATCGATCGACGCCTTGATCTCCGCCTCGACGAGCTGTCCCCGCTGCCACAGCATCACCGCGCCCGAGAGCGCGCCGAGGCGAGGCTTGGGGTCGAGGCGCCACGCCGCCGCGCGGCGCCAGCCCTCGAGCCGCTCGAGCACCTCCTGCGCGCGCCCATCGGACAGACGCACGCCGAGCTCGAACCCATGGTCCAGCCCGTCGCGCTGCAGGTTCGCGGACATCACGAGCGCCTGCCCCGAGTCGGTCCAGACCGCCTTGGCGTGCAGCCACCGGAAGCCGAGCACGGTGGCTCCGGCCTCAGCCAACGCCAAGAGCGCCTGCATCGACGAGGGGCGCACGCGCGCGAGCACCGTGACGTCGAGGCCCTCGCGGGCTCGGGCGCAGAGCCGCCGCACGACTTGGTGGTCCTCGTCCCAGCCGAAGCTGCTGACGACGATGCGCGACCGGGCGCCGTCGATGAGCCGCAGCGCCTCTGCGCGGACCGTGTTGGTCGCCGCGGTGGTCGCGACGATTGCGGCGCCGGCGTCTGGGTGGGCCACCTTCCCGAGAGGCCGCGTGGCCTTGAAGCGGTCCTTCGGGTCGATCAGCTCGTGCTCGGCGGACTCCCACATCGCCCACTTCAGGTAGCCGGTCACCTCGACCGCCTCCGCGGCGGTGAGCACGACAGCGAGCTCTTCGTTCCGCTCGAGGGCCTCGGCCGTGAGGTTCGCGGTGAGCAGGATGCCTGCGGGCCGCGTCTCCGGATCGATCACGATGACCTTCGCGTGGAAGTGCGGGGCGGACCGGAAGAGCGCGTGTCCCCCGAGGCGCGTGAGCATCGCCTTGTGCTGCTCGAGCACGCGCTTATCGAACTCTCCCTCGCCCTCCTCGCGCCCGAGGCGTGCCTCCGACGCGAGCAGGACGTAGACACGGACACCTCGCGCGGCCGCCTGGTGGATGGCGTCCTCGACCCCCTTGTCGGCCAGTAGGAAGCTCGACATCACGACCT
This sequence comes from Myxococcota bacterium, assembly GCA_963169165.1. GTDB lineage: Bacteria > Myxococcota_A > Polyangia > Polyangiales > Polyangiaceae > JADLFU01. The sequence goes on from CAUJFL010000032.1 coordinate 1,441, forward strand.
TCTCTCGGGCCTGCGCGAGCAGCGAGACGACGGCGTTCGCCATCTCACGGCTCCGACCAGACTCGAACACGGCGCGCCCTCGCTCGCCGCGCGCGGCGGCGGTCGCGCACGTGGCGGCCCACGTCGGCGGCAGCTCGCGCTGTCGCTGGTCGATGATCTCGACGAAGGGCTTCTGCCAGCTGGAGTTGTTCTTCGTGGTCATCACAGCCTCCAGTCCTCGGCGGCGACGAGGTGCCACGCGTTCGGTGTTGGTCGATCGGTGCGGGCACGCCAGGCCGCGTCGGCGAGCGCCTGCCGCGTGGGCGTCGACGGGTGGAACTCAGAGAACGGCACCACCGCCTCGGCCGTCCACGCGCTGAAGCGCTCCGTGGTCGCGTAGTCGCGGACGCGCGCGCGGAGCCGCCACGCCGCCCAGCGCGTGGCGTCCTGGGCCGAGCGTGCTCGCAGCGCGACCCCCTCGACGGTCGTGGCGTCGAAGGCCCCGAGCGACGCGATGTCGGGGCGCCTGAAGCTGACCGCGCGCACGAGAGACTCACGCTCGCCCGCGCTCGCCTCATCGAAGCTGACCCGCAGCGCACGCGCCGAGGCGTCCCACTGCGACCACAGCCCCTCGGCCTGCAGCAGCTGCATCCAGACGGCGTCGGCGCTGATCTCCGGCCGGTCGACGGCGGCGTTCACGCGAGCGCCACCGAGCGTGCCGTCGACGCGCAGGCGAGCACCCGTGACATCCCACGTCGCGCGGAGCGTCGTCTCTGGGTCCGCCACTTCGCCGTCGGCCTCGAGCTGATCGATGCGGAGCGGCGCGCCGCCGACGAGCGGCGTAGCGACGACGCCGACCGCGCCACGCACCCACCGCGGCAGCTTCTCGAAGGGACGCTCGCGCGCGTTGTCTCGCTCCTTGCCCCAGACCTCGTCATAGGCGGTCGGCTCCACCCAGGGCTCGACGCGAAGGATGGGCGCGCCGAGCAGCGGATCGTCGCTGGCCCAGACCGTCCAGGTGCCGTGCTCTGGGACGAAGACCTGCTTCGTCGCGAGCGCCGTCTCTCCCGCCTCGGTCAGGCGGTACCGGCGGTCCCGCTGCTCGAGGAGCCCATACAGCTCCGCAATCTGCAGCAGGCGCTGGGCGACGACGCGGCGCGAGCTGGACTCGAAGAGCAGGTGCCCCGCGACGTCCCCCGCGTCGGTCTCCCCACGCTCTCGCGCTCGCAGCAGCACGGGCGTCAGCTCGGCCCGCTTCGCCGCCTTGGCGACCTGGCCGATCACACGCCAACAACGGACCTCGACCGTGCGCTGAAGGGTGATGCTCTTCATGACCGACCTCCCGTCAGCTGCTGGTCCCAGGCCTCGTGCGCAGCGAACACGCCCAGCGCGCTCGCCTTGGCGCGAGCCATCGCGTTGCGGTCACCGACGACGACCCGCTGGTAGCGCGCGCGGGTGAGCCCGACGTTCAGCCGGTTCGGGCTCTCGAGGAAGCTCGTCGGGCGCGCGCTCGCGAAGGAGAGCACGACCAGATCGGCCTCGTGCCCCTGGAAGCGGTCCACGGTGCAGAGCTCGATCGTGACGTGTGGCCGGCCCTTGGTCCCTCGTGTGAAGTGCCGCATCCCGTTCCCCTGACGGGTCCAGCGGCGCAGGTGGCCGCGGATCTCGCGCTCCTGGCCTCGGTAGAAGGTCAGCACCGCGACCTCCCACGGGCGACCGTCGCCGCGCGGGTTGTGCTCGGCCCAGGCGTCGAACGCCCGAAGCTCGTCGATCACCGCGCGGGCCTCGGCGGGGTTCGAGTTGAAGCGGCTGTTGAAGCCGCCGCGGACATCCAGCCAGACCGCGCGGCGAGCGTGGCGGCCGTAGCCCCAGGCACGCTCGCCCTCCATGTGGTCCGGGGTGAAGAGCGCCTCGCCCTCGTAGATGTGCTCGTGTGAGAACGCCGCGATCTCGGGGTGCATGCGGTGCTGCGTGCTGAGAAGCACGTGACGCGCTCGAAGCGCTGGGGCAGGCAGCCCGTCGGAGAGCGCGGTCCCCTTCCGCGCGTTGGGGTCGCGCTCGAAGCCATGCCGGAGCGACTCGAGGATCGAGGGCAGCGCGACCCTGCGGACCCGGTCGATCTCGCCCCAGACCGTCTCGGTGTCGACGCCGGTCTCGGCGGCCGGGAGGAGGTCTTCGATCTGCTCCCGGAGGCGCTGGCTCGTCGAACGGAACCGCCGCTCGCTGGGCTCGACCTCCTGAGCGAAGCGCTGCTCGTAGAGGCGAGCGAGGCGCCAGGCGACCTCGGCGGCCCACTCGGGCTGCTCCTCGCGCGCGCGGCCCGAGAGGCGCAGCCACGCATCGGCCCTCCGCCGGAGCGCCTGCAGGCCGTCCCCCGCGTGCCGCACGGTGGCGACGTCCAGCGGCAGCTCCTCCGCGCGGCGCTCGAGGTCGGCGAGCGCTCCGACGTCCAAGGCCGCGCTCCACACCTCGTCGTCGACCCGGGCGTCCGCGAGCTCGACCTCGCGAGCGGCGGCCTGCGCGGCATACACGTCGAGCGCCTCCCTCCCGTCGATCGACACCGCGGCCACCCGACGCTTCCGCGAGTCGCCGTGGCCGGCCATGAACACGTCGATGCAGGCGTTGCGGGTCGCCTCGTCGCCGAGGCACGCCTCGACGTTCACGGCCATCGCCGCGTCGTCGACGTAGGGCGACAGCTGCTTCGGATCGCCGACGATCACCCAACGTTTCGCGAGGAGCGCGGGGACCAGGAACTCCTGGAAGGTCGTCTTGGACGCCTCGTCGACGATCAGCACGTCGAAGGTCGCCGCCGCGTGTCCGTTCGCCTTGATGTCCGGGTGCTGCAGGATGCCGATGGTCGTCCCGCACACCAGGTTCGCGGCGTCGAGCACCATGCGCTCGATCGTGGTCGTCCCGTGCCGGACCGCGTCGAGCAGCGCTCGCTGGGACTCGGTCAGACCGCGGCGCCCGTCGAGGTGCCGGAGGAGGCGCTCTCGCTCCGTCTTCACGAAGCGCTCGAGCTGCCACGGCCCCGCCTTCTCGGAGACGTTCCTCCGCTCGCCGATCCGCACGGGGATGACGAGGTCGCGGTGCGGGTTCCGCTCGTCCATCAGCCGCTCGAGCACGTTGTCGACGGCGACGTGCGTGGAGGCGCAGAGGAGCGCGCGCTTCCCCTGCTTGGCGAGCTGCAGGACCAGCTCGCAGATGGCGGTCGTCTTCCCGGACCCGGGCGGGCCCTCGAGGAACACGAAGTCGGGCGTCGCCATGGCGATCTCGACGAAGCGGCGCTGCTCGTCCGTCCCGGGGCGCGCCTCGTCGGTGAGCACCATCCAGCCGTCGTCATCGATCCAGGCGGACTCGAAGGTCGGCCACCGGGCGTGGTCCACGGACTCCATCAGCCGAAGCAGCGGCAGGTGGAACGACGACGGCGCGTTCTGTAGCGCCTGCAGGGCCTGGATCTGCCGGTGCAGCGTGAGCGTGTTCGGGCGCAGGAGCAGCTGCTCGCCACCGGGGCGGCGGTCGAGCAGGAGCTGGGACGTCTCGGGGTCCCGGTCGAGCACGAGGAGCTTGCGGTCGTCCGCGAACTTCCTCCTCCCGTTGCGCCGTCGGTCGGTCGGGTCGTCCGGCTCATCGTCGACCAGGTCGAACACGTCGCGGACGTTCTCGTCCATGAACGCGCGGAACGTCGACTCGGGCTCGTCCGGGCGGTCCTTGGGCTCCTCGACCTGGACCCAGAAGCCACGCCCGCGGTCGGCGTCGTCATCGTCCGGCGGGGCGCCGGGCTTCCACGCGAGCCGCTTCACGGCGGCGTCGCTCTCCATGTAGTCCTTCGTTCGGCGGAGGAAGTCGTAGAACGTCTTCAAGCCGAAGAAGGCGCTCTTCATGAGGATGTCCGGTCGTCGGACATCCAGGTTCTGGTAGTGCAGCAGGGCCATCGTCTCTCTCGTCCGGGTTGTCGAAGCAGGCTGGGGTTCAGCCTGTGCGACCGGACGCAAGAGCGAGGTCCGTGCCAGCGGACCTTCCTGCGCGACGACCCCCGTCAGCTCACGAGAAGCGCGGCGGATGGTTGTGCAGGAACGGGTGAGACGACCCGGTCACGGGCAATTCTACCCGCATCCGCTCCGCCTGGATAGCCCGGACGACTCGGGCCGACGAGACGTCGGACGCGAGTCGCTCACAGCTTCTCGGCCAGCCCCGCTGCGAGCATCGCGCGCACGAGGGACTGCGCCTTCTCGTCGTCGGTGTCGCCCTCGACCTCGAGGTCGATCTCGTTCATGCGCCGGGCCTGGTCCACCGCCCAGTCGATGTACTCGGACAGGGTGCGGTTCTCCTGCCCGAAGGCGAGCGCGTGCATCGCCTCGGCGATCTGCTTGGCGGTGCCCTCGAGCACCCGGCCGTCGGCCATCATTCGGATTCTCATCGCCAGTTCTCCTTGTGGTTCGCGTCCAGCCAGTCGCCGCTGGGGATGCGGGGTTGTCCGCGGACCTGCTCCGGCGAGAGCAGGTAGGCCAGGACCTCGTCGCCGTCGGCGAGGCGGATCGGCCGGCGCTGGTAGAAGCGCGGGTGGCCCTCGAGCCGATCGAGCGCCGCGAGGGTGACGGCGTCGACGTCGTAGACCTCGCCCACGACGGCCGTCTCGCCGCCGTCGATCATCGCCGGGAAGGCGCCGAGGCTCACGAGGGTGAAGCGCGGCTCGGTCCGGTCGGCGCGCAGCAGCATGCGCGCGTCGAGCAGGTGGTGGTTCGGCTCGCCGCGGCGCAGCGTGCCGTAGACGAAGACCCGGGCGCGCGTCGTGTGGATCATCGCTCGCCTCCGAGCGCGAGGGCGAGGCCGAGCTCGTCGAAGCCGTGCTCCTGGTAGGCGCGCCAGAGGACGCCGAAGTAGGCCTCGGTCGGGAGCGTCGCCTCGGCGGCGTCCTTGACGTAGACGTGGGCGCGGCGGCGGGCGCCGTGGTCGAGCTCGACCAGCAGGCGGCGCCGGGCGTAGGCGACGGGGTGGCCCTCGAAGCGGTCGAGCCGGTCGAGGTCCTCGGCCGCGAGCGCCCACACGAGCCCCGGCACGCGGCCCTGGCGGTCGCGCACCACCGTCGCCACGCCGCCGCCCCACGCGGCGCTCTGGCCGGCGAAGCCGAGGCGGTAGCCGTCCAGGATGGCGGCCCCGACCAGGCGCGCGCTCGGGCACCGGCGGCGCATCTGCGCGCCGTCCAGGTTCGAGCCGTAGGCGAAGTAGAGGTGGGTCAAGGGTGCTCCTCGTCGAGCGTTCTTCTGGGTGTCGTACATCGCTTCCTCTCTCGTCGAAGTCCAGCCGTGGTCGTCTCCGTTCTCCTTGTCTTTCAGCCCCTTGGAGGGCGCCCGCGCGCGCCATGAGGACCCGCGACAGGCGACGGCGCTCGGGCGCCCTCCGCCCCCCACGCGGCCGGCTCGCGGCCGGCCCCGCGGGGAGCCGGGGCTCACGCCTGCGCCGCCCTGTAGGCGACCGTGTCGCGCCGCTCGCCCTTCCAGGCGGCGGAGCCCTCGAGGCGCGCCATCAGGTGCAGGCGCGCCGTCTTGAACTCGTCGCCGATCAGGCCGAGCTTCAGGAGGAAGACCCGGAAGTCGTACTTGGCGGTCGCCGGGCAAGCAGGACACGGTCGTCTTCGACAAGGCCACGGGCCGGCTCTCGATCAACGCGCAGTACGCCGCCGAGCACGACTTCTACCGGGCGGCCATCGGCAAGGTCTTCTTCGGGCGCGACGACCACTTCGAGCCGCACGCGGTGCTCGACTGCGGCGTGCTGCTCGACGACCCGCGCGCGGCGCTCTCGGTCGAGGGGCTGCCAGCGCTGCGCGCCGTTGCCCTGCGCGAGGTGGTGCTCGAGGCGATCGACTCGCCCCGCGACCGCCTGACCTGGTCGGCCAACGACCTCGGCGACGTGTACCTCGAGGACGTGCCCGATCTGCTCAAGCGCGACCGCACCGTCCGCAAGGCCAAGCTCGCGCTCTTCCCGATCCACGAGGGGCGGCCGAAGGTCGTCGAGATCGCGCCGCCCAACAAGCTCACCTACGACCGCCGCACCTACGACGCGGTCGTGCGCGAGTTCCTCTTCGCGCGCGGGTTCCTCCGCCACCCGCAGACGCGCGTGAGCTACCAGCGGGCGCTGGGGTGAGGAGCCGATGGACGCCTTCCTCCGCGCGCTCCAGGGCGGGCAGCTCCCCGCCGGCACCCGCCGCGAGCTCGACGCCCGCTTTGGCGCGCAGGTCACCGACGACCTGATCGGGGCGGGCCTCCACGTGCCCGGCCCGCGCGCCGCGCACTACCCGTGCCCGCGCCTCGGGAGCGCGTGCCCCCGCGACGTCATCGAGAACGTGGGCGACCCCGCGTTTCCGTTCGTCGCCGTGCCGCCGGGCCCCGAGCACTGCTGCGACGCCGTCCGGCTCACCGCCGAGGACGTCGCGACCTGGACCACCTCGCGGCAGCAGCTCGTCGCCCGGGTCGCCGAGCTCTTCCGCGTGCGCGGGCCGGCCAACCTGCGCGAAGAGGTCTTCCCCTGCGCCCACCGCCTCGGCCGCGCGGCGTGGCTCGGGCAGGAGCGCGACGTCCTCTTGTGCACGAACCTCAACGGCGCCGCGCCGACCGCGTTCCTCCTCGCCCGCAAGGCCCAGCGCCAGCCCACGCTGGTGCTCGCCCACGCCCGCACGCGCTTCACCTCGCCCGACGTCGACGCCCACTTCGCCTCGGGCGAGGTGGTGGTCGTGTTCCTCGAGGACGAGCTCGAGCTCGTGGCCGGCCAGGTGCAGCGCCGCCAGCTGCTCATCGCCCGCGAGCCCGTCGCGACCTACGGCGCCCCGGCGTTCTGCGTGCTCGTCGACCCCGACGGCGCGCGCGAGATCGACGAGGCCACCTACCGCCGGGTGCTCACGAGCGCGGCAGCCGAGCTCGACCTCCTGCTCGACCTCACCACGACCGTCTCCGCCGGCCGGCACCCGACCGGCCGCCGCCACGAGGACGGCGCGTACCTCGCGGGCAGCGTGACGCCGCAGCAGGGCGCCGCGTACGCCGAGCTGATGGAGCGCCAGCAGGCCGTGCGCGCCGCGGAGGTCCGCGCCCTCAACGGCGTGAACCACCCCGAGAAGCTCATCGAGGCCGCGCGCCGCGAGCTCGACGTGAAGCTCAGCCGCTACGAGTGGCGCTCCACGGAGCTGCTCCGTGGCGACACGCCGGAGGCCAAGCGCTACTGGTTCCGCCCACCTGAGGGCCTGCGCTGGGCGCTGCTACGCCCCGCTCGTTGAAGGCAGCGTCGAGGTTGGGTCGATGTACTTCACCGTCAGCAGCCCGGGGTTGAGGTGGTCGAAGTCCTTGTCCGTCGTGAGCAACGTGGCACCGGAGGCTTTGGCGCACGCCGCGATCCAGAGGTCGTTCTTGCCCATGTTCCGAGCGCCGTCAGGGTGTTGCTGGGAGTAGATGTCGATCTCGACGTAGGCGTCGATGACCTCGGCGACGTTCACATCCACCGTCACGAGGGCGTCCAGCGCGACCTGGAGCGCGGTGAGCTTGGCCCCTCCCCATCCGTTCCTGCTCGCGAGCACACGGACCTCACCATGGGTGACGACGCTGATCGCCGGGCGACGCTTGGCCGTGCTCAGGCCGAACGTCGAATCGATGAAGGCCCCAAGCGCTTTCCCGCGAACGAGCGCGAGGACCACGTTCGTGTCGAGGAGGTACAGCCCGCTCATCCGATCGCCCGGAGCGCCTCGAGGAGCTCGGCGTCGGTCTCCTCGCCGGGCCACGTGCCGAAGAACGCGGAGACGCCGGACGTGTCGCTCGAACTGGTGGGTTCGATGACGACCTTCTGCTTCCGAGCGACCGGTGCCCGCTGGAAGACACGGTCTTCGGCGCGAGCCACGTCAAGAGCCTCGACATCGACAAGCAGGAGTCGACCGGAAGGCCGGTAGTGAGCCATCCCCGAGACGACGACCTCCTTGCCGAGGAGGGATCGGAGCGCTTCGAGGTTGTGCTCCTCCATGCGGCCGGGCACCCGCGTGCCGTCCTTCAGCGTCAAGACCACGTCCGAGCGAGACGCGGACACGGTGTCGAGGGTGCCCGCGACGCGGGCGGCCTGGGGGCGCGGTGTCTCATCGCGGAGGAGCTCGATGCGGGGAGCATCGCTCGACCGGATGACGAGCGGCGCCGTGCGCCCGCGGAG
>CAUJFL010000033.1 GCA_963169165.1 Myxococcota bacterium
AGGCGCCGGATCGACGCGCCCGGCTCGGCGGCGAGCTCGCGCAGCACGAACAGCTGCGCGCCCGTCACGCCGCACGACCGCTCGACCGAGTAGGAGAACGTTCGGATGCCATGCACCAGGCGGCGCAGCTGCTGGAACACCAGCTCGGTGTCGTCCGCGGCCGGTGACGAATGCATGGGATCCCATGTAACACGTCCCGACGCGACGCGCCACTATCACGATCGCGGCGCGCGTGACCAGGGCTTCGTCGCGCCGCTCGGCGCGATCACGACGGCAGAGGCTCAGTAGCCAGGCGGGAGCACGACGTCCCACAGCGGGGTGTGGTTCGAGCACTTGGTCTTGTCGGTCGCGCCGCTCGCCGTCTCCGCGCACTTCTTCACGGGGCCGTCGAGGTAGGGGAGCATCAGATCGTGGTAGCCGGGGATGACCGCCTCGGCCCAGCGATCGGGGCGGTAGGCGCCCCACGAGTTCTTGATGCGGAGGAAGCTGATCTTCGCGCTGTCGCTCAGCGCGGCCTCGAGGGCCTCGGGGCGGGTCTCCTCGACGCCGGCCTTCAGCGTGCCGAAGCCGGGGACATCGGTGACCTCGTAGTCGTGCAACACTGTCATGTGGCCGCCCTGGCGACCCGGGCCGAGCTTGTCGAGCGCGTCCTTGGAGAACTTGGCGTCGGACGTGAGCGCGTTGAAGTCGACGAACCACGAGATGATCACGGGCTGGCCGTCGTGGCGCGCGCGCGGCACGCGCGTCAAGAACGCGCGGCGCGCCGCCGGGGTCGTCGGGTAGTCGACCTCGTTCCACGCGTAGGTGCCCTCGCGCTCGTTCCACCACGAGCCGCGCGCGCCGATCGCGTCCTGCAGCGTCTTCTTCAGCATCTTGCCGGAGGTCGGGCTCTTCAGCGTGACGACCATGTCGCGGGCGCGCGCGACCTTCACGGTCGCGGGGACCTTCCTGGTCTTGTACGAGCGGTCGAGGGTCTTGGTCACGCCCTTGCCGAACACCCGGTCGAGCTGCGCGGTGACGTCGGCCGACACGCCGAAGGCCTTGTCGAGCTCGGCGCGGACGAGGGCGCGATCCTGTCGCGCGGCGCGATCCTTCAGCGCGCCGGTCGTCAGCGCGGCGTTGATCGCGCTCTCCGCGCGGCTCTGCGCGGCCGACATGTCCTCCTCGGCCTCTCGCGGGAGAAAATCGGCCTCGCGCATCCAGCCGTAGCGGTTGATCAGCTCGGCCGCGGTCGCGTAGGTGCCGCCCGTGGGGACCTTGCCGTCGCTGACGCCGCCGTTGGTGATCTTGTCGAACCAGTCCCAGTACGTGAGGTAGCTCTCGGAGACGTTGAGCTCCTCGCCGGTCGCCGCCTTGTGCAGGGCCTCCATCCAGCTCGCGGTCGCGTAGAGCCAGCAGTTGCCGATCGACTGGCGCTTGACCTTGGTGTGCGAGACCTCTGTGACAGGGTCCGTCGTCGCGCCGACCTCGTCGTCCACGACCACCGGCTCGGGCTCGTCGCCGACGTTCGAGGCGCAGCCGAGCCCGAAGGTGGTGGTGCTGCCGAACAGCGCGACGAGGGGGAGGGTCTTCTTCAGGAGGTCGAGGATGGCCATGGGGTCTCCGATGTAGGCTCTAGTGCGCGACGAACCGACATAAGCCAGATCCGTGCCATGAGCCAGGCCTTTGAACATGCGCGAAATGTGCGTGGTTCTGCGAGTGCGCGAAGGTGGGATATCTGCCCCCTGGATCGATGAAGATCCATGTTGAAAGATCCACCCTCGAGAAGTTGGCCCGAGCGCGGGAGGGAGACGAGGGTCCGCGGCGGTGCGTCCCAGCCTGCTGCTCCTCGCCTGCCTCGTCGCCGCGTGCAGCGCGCCGTCCGCGGCGACCACGGTCACGCCCGAACCCGCGCGCCCTTCGTCTCCCGGCGCGGTCACGCAGCCCGCGCCGCCGCCGAGCGACGAAGCGCCGCCCCCTCGTCCCGCGCCGCCGAGCTTCCCGCACGGGCCCACGGCGACCGCGAGGCTCCAGGCGAGGCTCGACGCGGCGCTCGCGTCGCCCGAGACGCGCTCGTTGACGACCGGGCTGAGGATCGTCGACGCGCTGACGGGGACCGTGATCGCGCGACACGACGATGAGCGCGCGCTCGTCCCGGCGTCGAACACGAAGCTCTACACGGCGTTCACCGCGCTCCGCGTGCTCGGCGCCGGCGCCCGCGCGAAGGTGCGGGTGTCGGTCGCGGGGGCGCACAAGGCGAAGGGGCGCGCCGAGGCGCTGGTGCTCGACGCGGCCGCGACGCCGTTCGGTCCGCCGCTCGCCGCGCTCGAGCCTGGCCTCGCCCGCGTCGCCTCGGCGCTCCTGCAGCGCGGGATCCGCCGCGTGGATCACCTCGTGATCACGTCGACCGCGGTCGTCGCCCCCGAGCGCTTCGCCGAGCTGGATCTCGCGGTGCACCGCGACCGAACCGCCTCCGCGGTGCGAAAGGTGTTCGGTCGCGCCGGGGTCGCCATCGGTCGACTCGCGGACGCCGCGTCGTCGCCGTCCGAGCCCCTCCTCGAGCTCGAGGGGCCGACCGTCGCCGAGTGGATCACCCCGATGAACCGGCTCTCGCACAACGGCCTCGCCGACGCGCTGTCGATGCACCTCGGGGCGCTCGCGGGGCCGGGCCCGTCGCTCGCGGGAGGCGCCGAGGTGGTCGCGCGGGAGCTCGAGCGCGCGGGCGTGAGCGGCGCGACGTTGACCGACGGCTCGGGCCTGTCGCGCAAGAACCACGTGACCGCGCGCTCGTTGACCGATCTGCTGCTGCTCGAGCGAGGCGACGACGCCTTCGTCTCCTCGCTCGCGGTGAGCGGCGAGAGCGGCACGCTGACGTCGCGTCTGAAGGACGGGCCGCTCGCGGGGCGCGTGCGCGGCAAGACGGGCACGCTGAAGGAGGTCATCGCGACCAGCGGCTACCTCGATCACCCGGTCGACGGTCGGAGGTACGCGTTCGCGATCGTGACGAACGGCGTGCAGGAGGGCGGCGGACCCAACGTCCGCGCCGCGCACGACAGGTGGCTGTCGCTGGTCGGCGCGGCGTGGTGGGAGTGAGCGCGCGCGGGCCAAGCCACGTGTCATCGGGGGTGTCGCGGACGGCCGGGCGCCCGGCGCCGACCGCGACGCTTGCCACGCTCTCGTGAGGTCCGGTATTGCTCGGGGATCATGCGGTCCTCTCTGCGCTTGTCACTCCTCGGGCTCGGGTCGCTCGGCTGCGCGCTGCTGGTCTCGGACGCCAGCGCCGTGGTCGTGCAGATCAACGGCGACATAGTGCCTCAGTCGCCCGGCAACCTGCAGGTGGGCCTCGACCGAGGCGAGAACGGCTGCCCCGATCCGGGCAACGCGGCCACCTGCTACGCCAACGAGGCGACGCCGCCGAACAACGCGGGCGCGCCGGGGCCGCAGGGCCCGATCAACCCGATCCTCGAGGCCGGGCTCGATCCGCAGGTGTTCGGCGTGCCGAAGGACGCTGGCAACAGCTTCGGCAAGGTCGATTTCGTGTTTCTGTACCGGGGGAGCGCCGGCTACCGAAACTCGTTCGGCTGGTACAACGTCGGCGACGATCTCTCCGACCTGTCGAACCTCCACCAGGTCATCGTCTGCAACCCGGGGGTCGACCCGCCCCCGTCGGCCACCAGCTGGAGCGTGACCGTCGATTTTCAGGCCGAGTACGCGAAGCAGCTCGGCGGGATGAATGGTTACAAGGGCGGTTTCATCGGGTTCTACCTGGTCACGCCGCAGGGCAACAGCGGCGCGTGTGATCCGGGCGGCGGGACCAACTGCGGGCGGCCGGACTTCCCCAGCTGCGTCGGGCGCATCTACTACTCCGAGCGCGAGATCAACGGCGACGGGAACTATGTTCACTATCTCGTCTACCAGTCGAAGGTGCTCGACGCCCAGCAGAAGCGCGTCAACGACTACTATTTCGGGTTCGAGGATCTCTACCGCGGCGGTGACAACGACTTCAAGGACGTGACCATGCTCGTGAAGGGCCTCGTGGTGCCCTGCACACCGCAGCCGGAGATCTGCGACGGGAAGGACAACAACTGCGACGGCATCGTCGACAACAACCCCTCGGACGCGGGCGGGGCGTGCGCCCAGATCCCCGGCAACCCGGTCGGCAAGGGCACCTGCAAGGCGGGCGTGCTCACCTGCCAGAACGCCGCGCTCACCTGCGTCGGCGAGGTCGGCCCCGCGGCCGAGGCGTGCAACGCCAAGGACGATGACTGCAACGACGTCGTCGACGACGCGCCGGGCGGCGCCTTCGTCCCCGCGCTCCCGAGCGCCTGCGGGCCGCTGCAGGGAGCGTGCAAGGCGACCACCCAGTGCGTCGCGGGCGCGCCCACCTGCGTGACCACCACCGGACCGCAGCCGGAGACTTGCAACGGCGTCGACGACGACTGTGACGGCACCATCGATGACAACCCATCGGACACCGGTATCCCCTGCACACCCAACGCCGCTGATCCGGTGATCGGCCAGTGCAAGCGCGGCAAGACGGTGTGCCTGCCGACCACGCCGGGCGATCCCTCGACCGACGCGCTGGTCTGCCAGGGCTACCAGGGCCCCACGGCCGAGCTGTGCAACGGCCTCGACGACGACTGCGACGGCGCGGTCGACGACTCGCCGACCGATCTCGCCGCGACCTGCAAGCCGAGCGATCCCAGCGTGAAGGTGTGCAACCCGGGCAAGGAGATCTGCCTCAACGGCGCGAAGGTCTGCGCGGGGTTCACGTTTGGCAAGCCCGAGGTGTGCAACGGCCTCGACGACGACTGCAACGGCGTCATCGATGACAACCTCATCGACGAGAACACGCCTTGCGGCGCGTCGTCGGTCGGCGTGTGCAAGCCCGGCGTCACCAAGTGTACGCCGAAGACGCCCGGCAGCCCCGCCACCGACGAGCTGACCTGCACCGGCGCGACCACCGGCTCGAGCGAGCTGTGCAACGGCCTCGACGACGACTGCGATGGTCAGGTCGACGAGGATCCGCAGTCGCTGCCGGGCGTGGGCGCCGACTGCTCGACCGCGTGCGGGGCTGGCAAGACGCTGTGCAAGGACGGCAAGGTGCAGTGCGCGGGCGTCCTCGGGGGCACGGCCGAGGTGTGCAACGGGCTCGACGACGACTGCAACGGCGTCGTCGACGACAACCCGATCGACGCGGGCGGCCCGTGCGGCGACGTCGTGCTCAACCCCAAGGTGAAGCAGGACCCGATGTGTCGACAGGGGATCTTGCTGTGCAAGCCCGACGGGAAGGGCGGCGCGCAGCTCTCGTGCGAGATGGAAGGCAAGGGCACGGGCGAGGTGTGCAACGGCACCGACGACGACTGTGACGGCGTCGTCGACGACGGCGTCCCCGGCGAGGGCGTCGACTGCGTGCCCGACGGCCTGCCGCCCACCACGAAGCTCCCGCTGCTCGGCGAGTGCAAGCCTGGTAAATCGTACTGCCTCGACGCCGCGATGAAGTGCGTCGGCGGCATCGGCCCGCAGGCCGAGGTGTGTGACGGCAAGGACAATGACTGCGACGGCGTCGCCGATGACATGGCGACCTGTCCGGGGCAGTCGGCCTGCATCGAGGGCGAGTGCAGGCTCAAGTGCACCGCGGCGGGCGAGTTCGACACCTGCCCCGGCGGCCAGGTGTGCAAAGGTGGGTTTTGTCAACCTTCGAGCGGGGCGGGGGGCGCGGGCGGTCAGGGCGCGGGCGGCAAGGCGGGGGCGGGCGGCGGCGCTGGCAAGGCGGGCGCGGGCGCGGGCGGCGCGGCGGGCGCTGGCGGCGCGAAGGCGGGCGGCGGCGGCGTGGGCGGCAGCGGCGGCGTGAGCGCGGGGGGGCCGGGTGTCGGCGGCTCTGCACAGTCATCCGGCAAGGCAGGCGTCGCTCCGGGCGGCGCGGCCGGCGCCGAGGGGGAGGTGTTCGGGCTCACGACCGGCGGCGGAGGCTGCGCCGTCTCCGAGCCCTCGGGCGGGCGCGGCGCGTGGGCGGGCCTGGTGGCGCTGGTGTGGGCCGTCGCGCGGAGACGGTCCCGTCGAGAGGACGAGGTGTCGCGATGAGCGCGCGCACGAGGATGGCCACGCTCGGCCTCTTGCTCGCGGCCGGGTTGGTCGAGGGCTGCACCACCGACGCCTTCTGCTTCAGCTGTGACGAGTCACTGCCGACGGCGAGCGCGGGCGCGGCGGGGTCGATGGGCGTCGATGGCGGCGGTGGCTTCTCGACGGCGGGCGCGGGAGGCTCTCCGGGAGGCGCGGGCGGGTTCGCCCAGACCGACGGCGGCACGTGCTCCAACACCCAGACCGATCCGAAGAACTGCGGCGAGTGCGGGAACGTCTGCGCCCGGCAGAACGCGTTCGCGTCGTGCGCGGCGGGCAAGTGTGAGTACAAGTGCGCCGACAACTTCGTCGATCTCGATCAGAAGCCCGAGAACGGCTGCGAGTACAAATGTCTGAAGACCTCGACCGCCGAGCTGTGCAACGGCGTCGACGACGACTGCGACGGCAAGATCGACGAGGACGGCGCCTGCGGCGACGTGAAGAACTGCGGCAAGCTCGGCCAGACCTGCGTGTTCCTCCACGCGGTCGCCGAGTGCAAGGACGGCATGTGCCAGCTGGCCGCCTGCCTGCCCGGATTCCACCCTGATCCCAAGGTCAACACACCCAACTGCAACTACGCCTGCAACGAGACCAACGAGGGCAAGGAGGTCTGCGACGGCAAGGACAACGACTGCGACGGCGCGGTCGATGACAACCCGGACACGACCGGCGATCCGCTGAACTGCGGCGCGTGCGGCAAGACCTGCATCGGCGCCTTCGCCAACGCCGCGCCGACGTGCGCCGCCAGCAAGTGCGTGCTCGGCACCTGCGCCGACGGCTATCTCGACAAGGACAAGGAGCCGAGCAACGGCTGCGAGTACACCTGCAAGGCGGTGTGCAACTTTCCGTTCGCCACCGGGGTGTGCCAGCAGGACGGCAGCTGCACGTTCGGCAAGTGCCTGCTCGGGCACTATGATCTCGACAAGGATCCCAAGAACGGCTGCGAGTACGCCTGCCAGATCACCAACAACGCGGTCGAGCTCTGCGACGGGCTCGACAACGACTGTGACGGCAAGATCGACGAGGAATTCGACCCCCAGACCAACGCTGCCAACTGTGGGGCGTGTGGCACCAACTGCGCCTCGTTCTTCCCTGGCTCCAACGTGGCGTGCAACGCGGCCAAGTGCGAGTGGGTGTCGTGCAAGCCCGGCTTCGCCGACACCGACGGCAACCCGGCCAACGGCTGCGAGTACGTGTGCCAGCCCACCAACGGCGGGGTCGAGGTCTGCGACGGCAAGGACAACGACTGCAACGGCACCGTCGACGACATGCTGACCGACGTCGGCCAGAGCTGCACGACGACCGCGATGGGGCCGTGCGCCGCGGGCAAGACGGCGTGCGTGGCGGGCGCGGTCGGGTGCGTGTCGCTCGTGCAGCCCGCCGGCGAGGTGTGCGACGGCGTCGACAACGACTGCAACGGCAAGGTCGACGACGGCCCCGACGGGACCTCCGCCACGCTGCCCGGCGTGGGCTTCGCGTGCGGCGCGACCCAGATCGGTGAGTGCAACTTCGGCACGACGAAGTGCGTCGGCAGCGCGATCAGCTGCGACGGCGAGGTCACCTCCAAGCCCGAGACCTGCAACGGCAAGGATGACGACTGCGACGGCGTCGTCGACGACTCGCCCTCTGACGTGGGCGGCGCTTGCGGCTCGAGCGTCGGGTTGTGCAAGCCGGGCTCGATGGTCTGCCTGTCGGGCGCCAAGGTGTGCAGCGGCGAGACGCCACCGGCGGCCAGCGAGACCTGCGACGGCTCGGGCTCGGGTGGTTCGGACGAGAACTGCAACGGCGCGACCGACGAGGGCTGCGTCTTCCCGACCGCGGCGCCGACCCGGCTCGACACGCTCAATTCGTCGCAGGGGCAACACTCTACTTTTCAGGTGATCGCGGCCAGCGCCAACGATCACTTCGTGGTCGCCTACACCGATCGCCGCGACGGCGCGCCGAACGTGTACGTGCGCAGATCGCTCGACGCGGGCGACACCTGGGGCGCGAACGATCTCGCGGCGGTGGCGGGCGGCAACATCGAGGTCGAGCCTTCGCTGTTCATGCGCGAGGGCAAGGCCTACCTCGCCTACTCGGATTTCGAGGGGACGAACCTGCGGCGCATCTACGTGACCTCGTCCAGCGCCGACTATGGCGCCTGGGGTGGTCAGCAGCGCGTCTACGATCCGGGTGGCGGGATCGACTGCTACTCGGCCAAGGGCGTGGTCGCGAAGGCGAGCCCCGGCGACGGCAAGGACTGGCTCGCGGTCGCGTGGAGCGAGATCGGCGGCACGGCCGTCGCGCCGACGCGCAACATCCGCCTCGCGGTGTCGAAGGACGGCGGCGCCAGCTGGTCGGCGCCGCTCGCGGTCAACACCGGCGCGGGCGCCGACAAGGGCGAGCTGCCCGTCGTCGCCTCCGACGGCGCGGGCATGGTGTACGTCGCCTGGCGTGACAAGCGCACGGTCGGGCTCGCGCAGGCCTATGTTGCGCGCGTCGACGTCTCGCAGGCGTCGCCGGCCGTGACCCAGGTGCAGGCGCTGCAACCCAACGTCGCGAAGGCGAGCGCCGAGCAGATCTCGATCGTCGCGGCGGGCGCGAACGTCTTCGTCGCGTACACCGATCTCCGCGGCGCGCAGAAGGCCATCCGGGTCGCGCGCTCGACCGATCGCGGCGCGTCGTGGGCGCAGGTGGCGGGCGTGGTCGACGGCGCGGTCGTCAACGTCGACTCGACGCTGTCGGAGGCATCTTCCCCGAGCATCGCGGCGGCGGGCTCGCTCGTCGTCGTGGCGTGGCAGGACACGCGCAGCGGCCGCACCGACATCCGCGTGAACCGCTCGACCGACGGCGGCGCGACGTGGATGAGCGCGACCTCGCGCGCCGACACCGGCGACGCGGCCGGGCTGACGGCGGCGACGTTCCCGAGCGTGGCGATCGGCCCGTCGAGCCGCGTCGCGGTCGCGTGGCAGGACGCGCGCTTCCCGTCGTCGGCGATCCTGGCCAACGTGTCGGTCGACGGCGGCGCCACGTGGCACGCCGACGCGGGCGCGACGTACCGGATGGACATCGACACCGCGCCGTCCACCGCCGGGAGCGCCGCGGCCGCCGACAGCCAGCTGCCGTTCGCGCTCTTCGGCGCGACGACGCCGCGCGCGTCGGTCGTCTGGCGTGATTTCCGCGACGGCGCCGGCAACAACGGCACCAACGGCGACGTCTGGGCGCGCACGCTCCGGTGAGTTGTGCTCGACTCCGCCCGCGCGTCGAGTACACACGCGGAGGTGTCGAGAGTCGCCGTCGTCATCGTCAACTGGAACTCGAAGGACGACGTGCTCGCGGGCGTCGCCAGCCTCGTCGCCGACGATCCGGCGGTGCCCATCGTCGTCGTCGACAACGGCAGCGTCGACGGCTCCGTGGAGGCGCTGCGCGAGCGGTTCCCCTCGGTCGACGTGCTCGCGACGGGAGAGAACCTCGGGTTCGCCGAGGGCTGCAACCGCGGCATCGCGCGCACCGAGGCCGAGTGGGTGTACCTGTTCAACAACGACGCGGTGTCGATGCCCGGCGCGCTCACCAAGCTCCGCGACGCCGCCGCCGCCGCGCCGCCGGACGTCGGGATGATCCAGCCCTGCATCGTGTTCACCAAGCATCCTGACAAAGTCAACTCTTCAGGGGTCATCGTCTTCACCAACGGCAGCGCCCGCGACCGCCACTTCGGTGAGGGCGTCGAGGCCGCGCAGGAGCCCTCCGAGCCGTTCTGCACGACGGCGGGCGCGGCGCTCTACAGACGGGAGATGCTCGAGGACGTCCGGCGCGACAGCGGGTACCTCGATCGCACGTTCTTCATGTACTACGAGGACGTCGATCTCGGCTGGCGCTGTCGGCTGGCCGGCTGGCGCGCGATGTATGTGCCGGACGCGGTCGTTCGGCACAAATTCCGCGGCTCCTCCGGTCGACGCGGCGCCGATTTCGTCGTCGTGCAGTGCAAAGTCAACCGCATCGCGATGCTGCTGAAGCTGGCGTCGCGCGGGATGCTGCTGCGCTCGCTGCCGAAGACCGCGTGGGATCTGGCGAAGATCTCCCAGGCGGGCGGCGTGCGACCGCTCCTGTCGCTCGCGGCCCGCTTGCCCGCGACGCTGCGTGAGCGCAGCGAGGTGCGGTCGCGCGCGGAGGTGAGCGCCGCGCGCCTCGAGCGGCGGTGGATCCGCGACAGCGAGCGCCGCAACCCCGCGCCGAAGGTCGACTGAGCGTCGCCTGGCCGAGCGGCTCAGGCGGTCCGCGCGAGCGCGGCGGAGAGGGAGAGCTCGGCGCCGAGCACGATGGTCCCGGGGTGCTCGCGGCAGAGCCCCCGCGCGAGCGGCGTCGCCGCCCCGACGACGACCACGCGATCGGCGAGCGCGAGCGCCAGCATGGACCTCCACACTTGCACCGACGGGACGCGGCAACACAGCGGACCACGGGGGCCGACCAGCTCGCGCAACCTCGGCGCCGCGTCGACCAGCGCGGGGCACCGCACCACCTCGACCGCCCCCTCGAACAGGCGGCCGCCCGGCGCGTCGGGCGCGACCAGCGTCACGCGCCGCACGACGTCACCGCGCTCGGACAGCGCCGCGGCCAGCGAGCGGGCGAGCACGGCGTCGGAGCCTCCGTCGTCGAACACTGACACCCTGCGCACGCCGCGGATGTATCACGGATCGGGCTTTCGGACGTGGTACAGCGTCGAGCCGCGATGCGCCGCCTCGTGCTCTACGCCCACTTCGACGCCCAGCACGAGGTGAAGCCCTATGTGTCGCACTCGCTCTCGCGGCTCGCCGCGCTGCCCGCCGAGGTGGTGTTCGTGTCGACCTCTCGGCTGCCAGAGCGCGAGCAGGAGCGGGCGCGGACGCACGCCTCGCAGGTGCTGCTGAGAGAGAACATCGGCCTCGATTTCGGGATGTGGAAGCACGCGCTCGAGCGGGTCGAGCTCGCCTCCTTCGACGAGGTGGTGCTCGCCAACTCGAGCGTCTTCGGGCCGGTCGGCGACGACGGGCTCGCGCGCGCGTTCGCCGCGATGGAGCGGGTCTCGTGTGATTTCTGGGGGATGACCGACAACTCCGAGATCGCTTGGCACGTGATGAGCTACTTCGTGGTGCTGCGGCGGCCGGTCCTCGAGCAGGGCTCGCTCACCGAGTTCTTTCGGCACGTGCTGCCGCTGCGCACCAAGCGCCAGGTGATCCGCAGCTACGAGGTCGGGCTCACCAGCTGGCTGCTCGAGCGCGGGCACCCCGGCGCCGTGGTCGCGCCCATCGCGTGCTTGCCGCCGCTCCCGCTGTCGTGGCGGCTCCGTGGGCGGGCGCGCGCGAACCCCACGGTGTTCCACGCGATCGAGCTGCTCGACCTCGGCTGCCCGTTCGTGAAGGTCGAGCTCTTGCGCGACAACCCGGGGCGCGTCGATGTCGGTCAGGTGCGCCGCGAGATGGCGCGCCGCGGGTACGATCTCTCGCTCGTAGAGTTCGACCGCCGCTCCTAGCGCGACGCCCCTCGGCGACGGCGCGGCCCCGGGGCGCACGCTCGTCGGAGGCCGTGCTATCGAGGTGGGACATGCTGCGAATGGCGCTCACGCAGATCTCCACGCTGGGGCGGCGGCGCTCACCGACCGTGCGCGAGGCGCTCGCCGCGCGGTATCTGTCGGGCGAGGGGCTCGAGATCGGCGCGCTCAACGCGCCGATGTGGGTGCCGCGCGGCGCGAAGGTGCGCTACGTCGACCGCCTCCCGACGCCGAAGCTGCGCGAGCAGTACCCCGAGCTTCGCGACGTCGACCTGCCCCACGTCGACGTCGTCTGCGACGGCGAGCGGCTCAGCCCCGTGCTGTCGAACACGGTGAGCTTCGTCGTCGCGAACCACGTGCTCGAGCACTGCCAGAACCCGCTCGGCGCGATCGAAGAGTGGCTGCGCGTCGTACACGAGGGAGGGATCGTCTTCATGGCCATCCCCGACAAGCGCCTCTGCTTCGACTCGGAGCGGCCCGCGACCCCGCTGTCGCACGTGCTCGACGAGTACGAGCACGGCGCCGAAAAGAACCTCCGCGCGCATTTCGAGGAGTGGGTCGCCCTCGTCGAGAAGGTGGCCCCCGACGCCCGCGACGCCCGCGTCGAGGAGCTGATCTCCACCGGCTACTCGATCCATTTTCATGCGTGGAGCTGGACGGAGATGGTGGAGATGTTGAGCTGCGCGCGCGACCGCCTGGGCTTCGGCTTCGAGGTGGAGGCGCTGCAGCGAAATGGCATCGAGGTGGTCGCGGTCCTCAAGAAGAAGCTCCGCTGAGCGATGCGCGTGCCCCGCTCGTCGCTCACGCCGCGCGCTTCTTCACGAGCAGCCTGAGCTCGTCGAGCAGCGCTCGATCGAGCGCGAAGAGCGCGCCGATGAACGCGACCAGGAGCGCCACGATCGCGACGGTGAGGCCGAGCGGTCCCCCGACGTGCGGCAGCGCCCACCGTCGGCCCGCCCAGCCCACGACGAGCGCGACGGCGAGCGGCGCGACGAACGGCCGCAAGACCCGCAGCGTCGGCAGCTCGCGCCGGACGATCCACGCCATCACCACGTTGCCGAGCACCATCAGGCCCACCGAGCCCGCGACGAAGCCGAGCGGACCGTAGAAGCGCGCGAGCGGCGCGGCCACGGCCCACGCCGCGAGCGTCGAGCCGACCGACACCGCGAGCACGAGCTTGGGCTTGCCGAGCGCGTCGAGCGCCGGGGCGACGAGCGGGACGAAGATGCCCACCGTGATCGAGGCGGCGAACAGGTAGAGCATCGGCAGCGCCGGGAGCCACTTGGCCGAATACACGATCGTCACGAACGAGGGACCGAGCGCGAAGACCACCGCCGCGAACGCGAACGCCCCCGCGGCCGAGATCGCGACCGAGCGATCGATCTGTCGGGTCAGCGCGGCGCGATCGTCCTGGAGCCGTGAGTACAGCGGGAAGCTCACGCGGCTGACGATCTCGACCAACCTGACAGGGAAGAACCCGGTCTGCTGGGCCCACTGGATCAGCCCCACGGCCTCTGCGCCGAGCAGGGCGCCGCAGAGGAGCGGCGTGGTCGCGCTGCCCGCGAAGCCGACGACGTGCTTCAGCTGGTGCGGGACCCCGAAGCGCAAGAGGCGCCGCACCGCCGCGCCGTCCCACACGAGCGACGGCGCGAACGGGCGCATCGAGAACGCGAGCACGGTGCCGAGCACGCCCTGCGCGAGCACGCCCGCGACGAGCGACCAGATGCCGAACCCCGTGAGGGCCATCCCGCTCGCGACGAGGTAGAACGACAGCGAGCCGACGAGATCGATGAGGGCGAGGCGCACGAACAGCAGCTCGCGCTCCATCGAGATCATCGGCACCGCGCGCGCCGCGACGAACGCGAAGTTGATCGCGAGCGCGCGCAGGATCCACGGCGCGCTCGGCGGCAGATCGCGCCACACGAGCCGCAGCACCTCGGCGCTGACCGCCGCGAGCACGAGCACGGCGGCGCCCAGCCCGAGCTGCACCCAGAACACGCTGGAGAGCTCCTCTCGCGTCGGCTCCGTCTTCTTCTGGACGAGGGCGCCGCCGAGCCCCGCGTCGCCGAACACGGTGAGGAATGACAGCGCGAACTGGATGATCGCGAACGCGCCGAAGTCGCTCGGCGAGAGGCGCCGCGCGAGCACGATCGTGCCGCCGAGCACCACGAGCTGCGAGAGGACGGTGCGCGCGGCCAGCGCCAGGCCGCCTATCAGCGCGCGCCGACGGTACTCACCCTTGCGCGAATCGACCGCTGGATCGTCGCCCTCGGCGTCGCTCACCGCGTGTTGTGGAGCATGGCCGAGGTGCCCCGGCAAGCGCGGCGCGGGGGTCAGTCGGCGCTTCGACGCGCGAGCTTCGGCAGGGCGACGCGCCCGTGCCGGTGCGCCTCCTCGTGGATCAACGCGTGAAAGCTGCCGAAGCGCGGATCGTCGGGCGAGACGGCGTCGAGCGGCGACGCGTCCTCGGCTCGCTCGACGGCGTCGAACTCGCGCACGGTCCGGTAGCGCGTGTCGCGCTGGCGCGGCGCTCGGCCCGCGGCGCGGATGGCGCGGCGCAGCTCGCGTGGCGTCGCGAGCTGGCCGTGACCGGCGCCCGCGGAGGTCGAGATGCTCTCGTTGATGAGCGTGCCGCCGAGGTCGTCGCAGCCGGCAGAGAGGAGGCGCGTGGCGAGGGGCAGCCCGACCTTCACCCACGAGGCCTGCACGTGCTTGATGTCGCGCGACAGCATCAGCCGCACGACCGCGTGGAACCGGACGACGTCGTCGACCGACGGCGGACGGTAGCCGTCGCCGAGCAGCCCCCGCGCGAACAGCGGCGCCTCCTCGTGGACGAACGACAGCGGCACGATCTCGGTGAAGCCGCCCGTCTCGCGCTGCACGCGCCGCAACAGCGCCAGGTGTCGCGCGCGATCGAGCGCCGTCTCGAGGTGCCCGAACATGATCGTCGACGTGGTCGGGAGCCCGAGGCCGTGCGCCGCGCGGATGATCTCGAGCCACTCGGCGGTGGTCACGCGCCCCGGCGCCAGGCGATCGCGGACGGCGTCGTCGAGGATCTCGGCGGACGTGCCCGGCAGCGAGTCCAGCCCCGCGTCGCGCAGCCGCGCGAGGAAATCGCGGAACGTGACCCCGGCGAGCTCGGCGCCGAACTTGACCTCTTCGGGGGAGAACGCGTGGATGTGGATCTCGGGCGCGGCCCGCTTGACCGCTCGCGTGAGTCGCTCGTAGGTGCCGCCGTCGATGCGCGGCGACAGGCCCGCCTGGATGCAGACCTCGGTCGCGCCGAGCGAGGCGGCCTCCTCCACCCGTCGCACGATCTCGGCCTCGTCGAGGAAGTAGGCCTCGTCCGAGCGCTGCACGCGTGAAAATGCACAAAACTTACATGCCTTCACGCAGGCGTTGGTGAAGTTGACGTTGCGGTTGACGACGTAGGTCGCCGCGTCGCCGACGTCGCGCGCGCGGAGCGCGTCGGCCGCGGCGATCACCGCGTCGAGGTCGGCGCCGGTGGTCTGATCGAGCGCGGCGCCGGCCTCGGCGTCGAGCGTGCCGCCGTCGAGCGCCTCGGCGAGCAGGGCGGCGATCTCGGGCGACGCGGCCGAGAGATCGAGCGCGGTCACGCGCAGAGCTCCCGCGCGGCCCGCGCGATCGGGGCGTCGAGGGACGGGTCGACGAACTCTCGGCGCGCCATGTGGCCTGGATACACGCACAGGCGGGGCGCGAGCGCAAAGCCCGCCGCTTCGCACGTCGCGCGCAGCTGGGAGACGACGGGCCACGGGTGCAGGTGGTTGATGAAATCGGGCGTCACCGGCGAGATGCCGCCCCAGTCGTTGAGCCCAGCGGAGATGAGCAGCGACGTGCCTTCGGGGCTGAGGTTGGGCGGCGCCTGCACGCTGACGTCGGGCGGGAGCAAGAGCCGCGCGAGCGCGACGGTCGCCGCGAGATCGTGGTCCGAAGGCTCGGGCGCGCGATCCATCACGATGCCCGGACGCGCGCGGAAGCTCTGCACGATGACCTCTTGAATATGGCCGTGCTCCTCGTGCAGCGCGCGGATCGCGAGCAGCGCCTCGATCCGCTCGTCCATCGTCTCGCCGATGCCGATCAGGATGCCCGTGGTGAACGGGATCTTCAGGCGGCCCGCCTCGGCCAGCATCGCGAGCCGCACCTGGGGTCGCTTGTCGGGCGCCTTGTGGTGGGGCATCCCCGGCTCGCAGAGGCGCGGGCTCGCGCTCTCGAGCATCAGCCCGAGGCTCGCGTTGACGCGCCGGAGGGCCCGCATGTCGTCGCGGGTCAGGATGCCCGCGTTGGTGTGCGGCAAGAGGCCGCGCGCGAGCGCGCGCTCGCACAGCTCGACGAGGTACGACACCGTGCCCGCGTGTCCGAAGCCCTCGAGCGTGCGGCGGTACGAGGAGAACGCCTTCTCGGGCTTGTCGCCGAGGCACAGCAGGGCCTCCTTGCAGCCGGCCGCCTCGGCGCGGGACAGCTCGGCGTCGACCTCGTCGCGCGCCATCGTGCGCTCGCCCGGCTCGCCAGGCGAGCGTCGGTAGGAGCAGTAGTCGCAGCGGTTGCGGCAGAGGTTGGTGATCGGGAGAAAGACCTTGGGCGAGTAGGTCAGCGTCGCGCCCCACGCGTCGTCGCGCACGCGCCGCGCCCGCTCGAACAGCGCGGGATCATCGAGCCAGCGCCGCGCGTCGGCGAGCGTCGGCGTCACGCGCTCGCCCCGAGGAACGCGTCGAGCAGCCGCCGCGTCTCCTCGGGCGCCTCGATCATCGGCATGTGGCCGCACTGGTGGATCACCTGGAGTTCCGCGCGCGGCAGCTTCGCGACGGCGTCCTTGACCTTCGCGAGCGGCACGAGCCGGTCGGTGTCGCCCCAGATGACGAGGACGGGCATGTCGAGCGCGTGGCGCGCGTCGAGCACGCCGGGGCGCATGAGATCGGGGACGATGTCGCGGAACACTCGCCCCATCCCATACAGGAGCTTGTGCTTCGGGTAACGCCCGGTCTGCTCGGCGGCGAAGTGGCGCGTGTAGTCGTTGTGCGCGCAGAACACGTGATCGAGGATCTGCTCGACGAACAGGCCGAGCAGCACCGCGACCACCGGCGGACGCATCACGACGCGCGCCGCCACGCGCAGCGGCCTCACGTAGCCGCGCAGCCCCGCCGGGTTCATCAGCACGAGCCGCTCGACCCTGTCGCGCGACAGCTCGGCGACGCGCGACACGACGAGCCCCCCCGCCGAGTGCCCGATCAGCGTCGCGCGCCGCACCGAGCGGGCGTCGAGCAGCGACAGCACCGAGCTCGCGTAGGTGTCGATGCTCTGGCGGCGCGCCGCGTGGCCCGACTCGCCGCAGCCCGGCATGTCGACGCCGATCACCCGGTAGCGCGGGGCGAGCTGGGGCAAGATGTACTGAAAGTGCGTGAAGCTGCCGACGAGGCCGTGCACGAACACGAGCACCTCGCCGTCGCCCTCGTCGAAGTACGCGACTCTGCCCGACGGCGCGTCGTGGCTGCGCTGCTCGTAGGTGAAGCGTGGTCCTGGCGGAGGTGCGGCGAACATGGCAGCGGAGACTACGCGCTTGACGGTCAAGATTGAAACATGTTTCAGTCGACCGCCCTGGCGGATCGCGCGGTGAGCGTGCGGCGCGGCCGGGGCCAAGGAGCGTGAGGATGTCCCGGTTTCCCCTGCAGCGATACCCGAATGGATGGTTTCAGGTCGCCTACTCGACCGAGCTCGACAAGGGCGGCGTGATGCCGCTCCGCTACTTCGGCAAGGAGCTCGTCCTGTTCCGCGGCGAGAGCGGCGAGCCCGTCGTGCTGGACGCATACTGCCCGCACCTCGGCGCCCACCTCGGGCACGGCGGCAAGGTCGAGGGTGACTGCGTGCGCTGCCCGTTCCACGCGTGGAAGTTCGACGCGAAGGGCGCGTGCGTGGACATCCCGTACTCTCCCGCGAAGCCGCCGGCCCGCGCAAAGGTCGCGCCGTGGCACGTGCGCGAGATCAACGGCCTCATCATGGTGTGGCACCACCAGGAGGGCGCGCCGCCGTCGTGGGAGGTCCCGACGCTGCCCGAGCACGGCGCCGACGACTGGACCGACTACGAGACGCGCCGCTGGAAGATCAAGACCCACAACCAGGAGATGGCCGAGAACGCGGTCGACTCGGCGCACTTCTTCTACGTGCACGGCACGCAGGGCATGCCGACGTCGCGCGCCGAGACGAAGGACCAAGTGCTCAGCGTCTTCTCCGAGACGATGATGAAGACGCCGATGGGCAAGACGCCCGGCTCGATCGAGGTGCACGCGCACGGCTTCGGCTTCACGACGACGCGCTTCCGGGGGATCGTCGAGACGCTGCTGGTCAACTCGGCGACGCCGATCGACGACGAGTACGTCGACGTGAGGTTTGCGTTCCTCGTGAAGAAGCAGGTCAACGAGGGCGTGACGTCGACCGTCGGCGCCGCGTTCATCCGCGAGGTGTCGCGGCAGCTCGAGCAGGACATCCCGATCTGGGAGAACAAGCGCTACGTCGCGGCGCCGCTCATCGTCGAGGGCGACGGGCCGCTCGCGGTGTTCCGCCGCTGGGTGAAGCAGTTCTACTCGGCGCCCGCCGAGGCGGCGGAGTTAGTCGCGCCGCGCTGCGCGCGGCCATCCGATTTGGGAAGGCATCGGAGGGCCATGACTGGCATCGAGGAGGTCGTGGCCCTCACGGTGAGCCGTCGCTGGCGCTGCGGGCTCCGGCCCGACCGGCCCCGGCGTGGCCCCGGACGGCGGGAACGCTGCATGGAATTCTGATGCGTCCTTCTCGAGGTCGTTGACATGTTCCGCACGGCCATCGCGAGCCCCCGCGCAGGCGAGCGTCAGCGACCGAGGCGGCCAACGTCGGCGAGGCGCTCGCGAGCCTCGGCAAGCTCATCGGTATCCTCAACATCTTCCTCGGTATGGTCGGGGCGCCCGAGGGCGCCCGAGGCACCCGATCCTCCGTGTAGGCGTCCGCGAGACCGCCGCCATGGTGGACGTGTCGCTGGAGCGGTGTTCAGCCGCTCGTGGGGTTCGGCAACCCCGCCAGCCGCTTTGCGCCTGCGTCACCCTCAGGCACCGCACGCGTAGCGACAACAGCCCGGTCCACGGCATCGAGGATGGCTCGAGCATGGTCGAGGAAGACACGGCCGGGCGGGAGCAACGTCATCCCACGCGTCGTGCGGCGGAACAGCGACGTGCCGATCTCGTCTTCGAGCGCTCGAATCTGACGGCTGATCGCCGGCTGCGCCACGTAGAGCCGCTGGGAAGCGCGGCCTACGTTGCCCTCCTCAGCGACGGTGATGAAGTAGCGAATCTGCGAGAGGCTCACGCGCCAAGTCTGCCGTCGATACAGCCGTCGGGCAAGGCGTGCGACGCCGCCGCGCGCTGCCGCGCCAGATCAAATGGGTATTGGACTGACTTCGGGCCGATCGCGCATTGCTCCCGTGATGGCGATCGAGACCTTGAGCTCCTCACAGGTTGAACGGATGCGGCGCGCTGGAAGAGCTGCCGCCGAGACTCTGTCGTTCGTTGGTGCTGAGCTTCGGGCCGGCATGTCGACGGGTGACATCGACCGCCTCGTCCGCGAGGACACGGCTCGACGCGGAGGACGCCCAAGCCAGCTCGGCTACCACGGCTTCCCTGCGGCAGTGTGCACGAGCAGGAACGACGTGGTGTGCCACGGTATCCCGAATGCCAGCGAGATACTCCAGCCAGGCGACATCATCAACGTCGACGTCACGACGAACGTCGACGGCTACCACGGTGACACGAGCGCCATGTTTCTCATCGGCGAGGTGAGTGCCGACGCGAGGCGCATCGTGGATATTGCGCTTCGGTGCCGCGATGTCGGCATCTCGGTCGTCCGAGACGGCGTTCGCGTTGGTGACATCGGCGCTGCCATCCAAGAGTTGGCGCGGAAGGAGGGTGTGGGCGTTGTCACCGAGGTGGGCGGTCACGGCATCGGACGCACGATGCACACCAACCTGCATGTCCCTCATGTCGGGCGGCGAGGCTCCGGCCCTCGGCTCAAGGCCGGAATGGCGCTCACGGTGGAGCCCATGGTCAATCTCGGCGGCGCAGCGATCCGCCAGCTCGACGATGGTTGGACGTTGGTCACGGCCGACGGAAGCCTCTCGGCACAGTGGGAGCACACCGTCGTCGTCACACGCGAGGGCTACGAACTCATGACGCAACTCTGATCGGCGGTCGTCCGTCGACCGGCCTCTTGTTAGGGCGTGGGCAAAAATTATGGAAGTGGGACAATGTAGGCGAGGTTCCAAGGGATGGATCCCGACGGCCGGACTTCAATGGGGCCGTGAGCCAAGGCTCACGGAAAGTCTCGACCGCCTCGGTGAGGGGTCACGACGACGTCGTTGCTTCAATGGGGCCGTGAGCCAAGGCTCACGGAAAGCCTGGGTCACTACCACGTGCGACCGGCCACCAGTCCTGCTTCAATGGGGCCGTGAGCCAAGGCTCACGGAAAGGGTGTGGCTCTCATCCTGACCGTCTCTTCGCACGGTTTCTCCGACTTGCGAGGTCGACGACGTTCGTCATCACGGTCACCTCGACTTGATAGGTCGCAGCGAGGAGTGCCCACGCGTCGTCGAACCTCCCGCTCTGCGTCCATGCGC
>CAUJFL010000034.1 GCA_963169165.1 Myxococcota bacterium
ATGGGTGGTGCCCGGACTGTCGATCCTCGAGCACCTCGCGCTCGGACCAGCGGACGATCCCCCCGAGCGACGCGAGACGCGCGGCGCTCTCCTCGGCGCGCGCGGGCTCGACGGCGCGGCGGATCGCGGGCTTCACGCCCGCGGCGAACGCGAGCGCCTCGACGTCGACGCGGCCCCTCACCGCTCCCACGCGGGCGCCGCGGTCGCCGACCGCGGGAGCCGCAGCGACGCGTGGCGCGCGAGCGCGACGAGCACCTTCTCGGTCTCGCGCGACGTGCGTGACGGGCGCGACGGCGAGCCGGAGGCGTAGCCCGCCAGCCACGAAGAAATAGAACATTGTTTACATCGTCGCTTCTGCAGGTGCAGCACCCGCAGCGCGAGCTTCGCGGCCAGCGCGGGCGACGCGCAGACCTCGGCCTTCGAGTGGCCGCCCAGCGAGTAGGCGCCGAGCAGCTGAAAATAGCTGATCGCGCCGCCGCCGCGGATCTGACACGAGCCGACCCGGGGATCGAACGCGGACTCGTGCTGGGCGACGGCGGCGAGCACGAGCGCGGTCGCGGCGAGCTCGGCCGAGCCGTCGCCATCTGTCGCGCGCTCGAACAGCGGGCGCTCGGCGGCGGCGGCGACGATCGCGTCGACGGCCACCTTGCGGCTCTCGGCGGTGCCGCCCGCGGGGCGAGGGAGCGCGGCGAGCGCGGCGAGGACGAGCGCGGCGAGATCCACGTCAGGGGCCTCGTCCGATCGTCGGACCGCGGGACGGGTTGTCGCTCGGGTGCACCACCTCACGCTACGTTAGTCCGCCGATGTCCGCCGAGCTACACCCGCTGCACCAGAGGCTGTTGACGATCAACGAGGCGGCGAGCGCCGCGTTCATCGACGCGGAGGCGGCGA
This sequence comes from Myxococcota bacterium, assembly GCA_963169165.1. GTDB lineage: Bacteria > Myxococcota_A > Polyangia > Polyangiales > Polyangiaceae > JADLFU01. The sequence continues at coordinate 892 of CAUJFL010000034.1, forward strand.
GACGACGCGCGTGGGCCACGCACCCGACGCGGCTCGCGTGCGTGAAATGCATGGACGGCCGCATCCACATGCCGTCGCTCACCGGCGCGCCGATCGGGATGATCAAGCCGCTGCGCGCGATGGGCGGGCGGTTCGAGGCGTTCTGGCCGAGCTTCCTCGGGCGGGTGCGGGCGTGGGTCGACCGCGCGCTGTCGCACGGCGCGAGGGCAGCGATGATGGTCTCGTATCACCACAGCGACAGCGAGCTGCACCTCGGTTGCTCGGGCTGGGCCTACGACACCGCCGCGGCGCGCGCGCACGCGACGCGGCTCGCCGACGAGCTCGCGTGGGTGTTCGGCGACGCGCTGTCGACGGTCGTGCTCGGCATCGAGACCGACAACGACGTGCTGACGCTCCATGGCGAACGAGACATCTCGGGGCGCGCGCTGATCGGCGCGGACGAGGGAGACGTTCTGGCGGCGCTCGAGGCGGGGTTGCCCGGTATCCCTCCCGACGTGCGTCGCGACCTCGCCCCGCTGATGCTCGGCAACGCGCGCCGCGTCGCCGAGCTGGCGCGCGCGCCCCGGACGAGGGCCGAGCTCGGCCACCACGAGCGCGTCCTCGCGGTGGGTCAGGGCTTCGACTGGCTCGCTCAGGAGAACACGGCGCTCGTCGTCGACGACGCCGATCCCGCGTTCGCCGAGGCGGTCAGGGTGGCGGCGGGAATCCTCGCCAAGAACCTCGAGCGCGCGGGCGACGGCGGCGCCGCGACGATCCTCGTGTCCGTGCCCTACGCCGCGCCCGGCATCGATCGCAGGCAGGCGGTGGCGCGCGCGCGGGGGCTCCTGCGCTTCGCCGAGCAGATGGTCGCGGAGGCGGAGCCGACGCTCGCGGCGAGCGGGCGCTGGCTGTCACTCGCGTCGGTCCTGTGGGAGCCGGCGAGGCGCCTCGAGCTGCTCGACTGACGATCGGGGGCTCGCCGTGGTAGTCGCGCGCGATGCGCTCCTCGATCGCGCTCGTGCTCTGCCTCGTGGCCACGTCGTGCAGCAGCAGCCGCAGCGACACCGCGCCCGCGACGATCGTGCTCGACGAGGGCCAGGACCCGTCGCTCGGTCCCGCGAAGGTGACGCGCGTCGTCGCGCGCGCGCGCCAGAGCGACGGCTCCGAGCTGCCCGTTCACGACGGGCCAGTGCCCGCTGACGGGCGCATCCCGCTCGGCGAGGTGAGCACCGGCACCGCGGTCGCGTTCGTCGTCGAGGGGCGCGATGAGGCGGGCGACGTCGTCGTGCGGGGCGGGACGCCGTTCGTCTTCCCGGCGGGCGACATCAAGGTCCAGCTCGGCATGACCGGCGCCTCGACGCGTCTCTCGCGACCGCTCGGCGCCCCGGCGACCGCCGTGACGCTCGTCGGCGCGCGCTATCTGTTCGCGACCTCCGAGCTGCGCGGGACGCTGTTCGATCTGGCGCGCCTCGACTCGCTCGCAGAGGCACGGGGGCTGCCGCGGCGAGCGCGCACGCTCCTCTCCTGGGCCGACTACGCGGTGATGCTCGACGAGGGGGGCGCGTCGTCGCTCGACACGACGACCGGCGCGGCGGGGATCAACTCGCTCGGCGGCGCGGCGGTCTCCGACGTGCTCGGCGGCGCGGTCGTGGTCGGCGTCGACGCGACCTACCTCGTCGGTCCCGCTCGCGCAGAGGGACCCAAGTCCTCGACCGTCGTGCGCTTCGCCAGCGCGATCACCACCGTGGCGCTCTCGGCGCCGAGGCGCGGCGCGGCCGCGGGGTGGATCGACGGGACGGGCCTCGTCGTCACGACCGGCGACGTCGACGGCGCCCCCGAGATCGTGGCGGCAGGCGCGGAGACGTCCGACGCCGCCTCGTTTGCGCTCCCGGCGCGGCGCGGCGGCGCGCTCGCGGGGCTCGGGGCCGGCGCGTTCGTGCTGGTGGGCGGGGTCGAGCCTTCCACCGGCGCGGCGGCGCCGACGCTGCGGGCCTCGCTCGCGTGCACCACCGACTGCGTGGCGAGCAGCGCGCCGATCGCGCTCGTCGACGCGAAATCTCACCCGGCCGGGCCGGGCAGCTCGTGGGTCGTGGGGCACCGCGCGGACGGCGACACGCGCGCCTACCTCGTCGACGCGAAGGGCGAGCACGAGGTGACGCTGCGCGTGCCGCGTCGCTTCGCGGACTCGGTGGCGATCGGCGACGGCTTCGTCGTCGTGGCCGGCGGCGTCGACGGCGCGGGCGCGCCCGTCCTCGAGCTGGAGCAGCTGGTCCCATGAAGCGGCGCGTGCGCGCGGCGTGATACGGTCGACGCGTGCGGCGATGGCGGTGGATCGGGGCGACTGGGCTGTACGCCTGCGCGTCTTGCACCTTCGGCGCCGACGAGTATCGCTTCGTCGACGCGAACCGCGCGGGCGCCGCGGGGCGGCTCGGCGCGGGCAGCGCAGGCGCGCCCGAGGCCGCGGGTCAGGGCGGCGCAGGCGCGGGTCAGAGCGCCGCGGGCGGCGGCGCCCCCACGGTCTGCCAGCCATCCGAGCGCGCGTGCGACGGCAAGCACGAGCTCACCTGTTCGGCCGACCGCACCAAGCTCGAGCCCTCGCGCGACTGCGGGCCGAGCGGCGCCTGCGAGCCGGGCAAGGGCTGCGTCACGCCGCTCGAGGTGGTCGCGGGCGTCGACACCACCTGCGCGCGCTACTCGGACGGCTCGGCGCGGTGCTGGGGTCGAAACGATCACGGACAGCTCGGCGTCGGCGCCCTCGGCGGCAAGCGCCCTGTCCCTTCGGAGGTCGTGGGCGCAGACGGCGCCACACGCCTCGCGGGCGTCACCTCCGTCGCTGTCGGCTGGCGCAGCGCCTGCGCGCTCACAGCTGGAGAGGTGTGGTGCTGGGGCAGCGACGACAACGGCCAGCTCGGCGACGGTCCAGGCCAGACCTCCGACACGCCCCGCCCGGTGAAGGTCGCGATGCCAGTGAAGGCGAAGCAAGTAGCAGGGGCCCTGTTGACGTTCTGCGCCGTAGGCGTCGACGAGCAAGTGTGGTGCTGGGGGTCGAACACTAATCGTCTGCTGGGCAGCGGCATGTATCTCTCTGAGGCTCCAGTTGTTGCAGCGGCGGCCGTTCAGGTTGGACCGTCTCCACTTTCCATTAGCGTGGGGGCCGCGGCGGCGTGTGTCCTCGCCGGCGGCAACGCGCGGTGCTGGGGCCTCAACCTGCGTGGAGAGGCGGGGGTTGGCAAGACGGACTCCATCGCGCATGGCCCCGACCTCGTCCGCTGGGCGCCGGGAGATCCGCCGATCCCCTCCGTGGTGCGGCTCTCGATCGGCGGCGTCTCCCTGAACGGCAACAATCCATACTCTCACCTCCTGCTCGCGACCGGAGACGGCGCTGCCAACGGCGCGCTCGCGTGCTGGGGGTGGAACGAGCACGGTCAGTGCCTCGTCGATCCGACCTCGCCCGCCGTGACGACGCCGCAGCCGGTGCCAGCGATCTCGCCGATCCAGGTGGCCGCGGGGGGCCAGCACTCGTGCGCCGCGTTCTCCGCGACGCCGACGACTCCGAACGTGCAGTGCTGGGGCTGGAACGAGCACGGTCAGATCGGCAACGGCGCCAAGACCCCGTCCGCGGTCAAGTCGCCGTTCACGGTGCCAGGGCCCGTCCGCGCGGTGGTCTCGGCCGGCGCGCGTCACACCTGCGCGCTCGGTGGCGCCCAGGCAGACACCATCTGGTGCTGGGGCGACGGCGCGGACGGTCAGCTCGGGGACGGTGGGTTCGACGCGCAGCCCTCGCCGCGCGTGGTGACGTCGCCATGAGGCTCAAGGCTCGCGCCGTCGCCATGATCGTCGTGGCGTCGACGCTCGCGCTCGCCGCCGATCCTCCCGCGTCGCCCGACGCGCGTGCCCGCTTCCGCGCCGGCGTGGCGCTGATGTCCGATCCTGACGGCGCGCGCGTCGAGGAGGCGTACCGGCTGTTCAAAGAGGCGTACGCGATCGATCCGTCGTGGAAGATCCTCGGCAACCTCGGCGCCGCGGCCATGCGGCTCGAGCGCCACGGCGAGGCGCTCGACGCGCTGGCTCGCTACCTCGAGCAGGGCGGCGCCGACGTCGAGCCCGCGGAGCGCGCGCAGATCGAGCGCGATCTCCAGACGCTGCGCGCCGCGTCCGCCGCGCTGTCGATCCGAGCGATCGGAGGCCAGGCCCAGCTCGTCATCGAGGACGTGCGCGCGCGCGCCGACGGCGGCCGGGTGCTCAACAGCTACACGCTGCCCCGCGACCGCGACGCGCGCCTGATCGTCGCGCTCGGCCGACACCGACTCACCGCGACGATCGACGGACGCGCGGCGAGCTGGGAGGGCGAGGTGGGCACCTCCGGCGCCGAGGTGAGCCTCACTGCGCCGGTGTCCGCCGCCACGGCCTCGAGCGCGCCGTCTCCCCCCGCGCCGCGACGACACGAGCCCACCGCGCGGATCTTGGGCGTCGGAGCCCTCGCGGTCGGCGGCGCGATGCTGACCGCGGGCGTCGTCACCGCGATCGTGGGCCAGCGCAAGAAGCTCGCGCTCGACGACGCCTGCCCCGACCACACCTGCCCCGAGAGCCGCCGAGGCGACGTCGACGCGCTGCGAGGGTGGGCCACCGCGACGAACGTGCTGGTGTTCGGCGGCGCGCTGTTCGCGGCGGGCGGCGTGACGGCGATCGCGCTCGATCGCGACCGCGCCACCACGCTCACGTGGAGCCCCACCTCGGTGGCGCTGCGACGCGAGTTCTAAGCGCGACGGCGCCCGACGCGCCGCGAGCTCTCGGCGGGTCGGGCGCTGCGCGTCGGCGCTCACTCTTCGTTGGAGACGCTGTCGAAGTTCTCGAGCTGCGGACGCGGCGGACGCGGGATCGGCGTCACGTCGCCCTCGACGATCATCTTCATGCGCTTGTACGGCGGCAGGCCGGTGCCCGCCGGGATCAGGCGGCCCATGATGACGTTCTCCTTGATGCCGCGGAGATCGTCGGTCTTGCCGCAGATCGCCGCCTCGGTGAGCACCTTGGTCGTCTCCTGGAACGAGCTCGCGCTGATGAACGAGTCGGTCGAGAGCGACGCCTTGGTGATGCCGAGCAGCAGCGGCTCGGCGACCGCCGGGCGACCACCGCGCGCCATGACCTTCTCGTTCTCCTTCTCGAAGACGTGCTTCTCGACGTGCTCGTCGACGAGGAAGGAGGTGTCGCCGACGTCGCGCACGCGGACCCGGCGCAGCATCTGCCGCACGATCGTCTCGATGTGCTTGTCGTTGATGGTCACCGCCTGGCGCCGGTAGACCTGCTGGATCTCGTTCACCAGCCACGCGGCGAGCTCCTTCTCGCCCTTCACGCGGAGGATGTCGTGCGGGTTCTGCGGGCCGTCC
>CAUJFL010000035.1 GCA_963169165.1 Myxococcota bacterium
CAGCGCGCCGTCGCCGCCGTCGACGATCTGCGCGAGGGAGACGTCGCCGAGACCGACCGCGCGATCCGCCTCGCGCGGGACGCGCTGAAGGTGAGGCCACGGAGGGCGAGGGCCCCGAAGGCGCGCCCGTCCCGCGCGCGGCTCGTCGGCGCGCTCGCGGCCGGTGTCGTCGTCGGGCTGCTGTTGATCGCGGTGTTCGTGCTCGGGCGATGATCGCGCGCGCGGTCTTGTTCAGCGTCGCCTGCGCGGTCTCCGCCGGGTGCGACGGTCAGGCGCGCCCCGCCACGCCCGCGCGCTCGGCCACCCGGCCCGAGCGGGTGCTGGTCTTCACGAGGGCCCCCGAGGACGGGCGGATCTACGACACCACCAAGGAGCTCGCGGCGACGAGCGGCAGCGCCCGCCGCGCGCGCGAGCGGCTCGTCCACGAGGCCGAGAAGCACCGCTGCACCGCGATCCAGATCTCCGAGGAGTGGAGCGAGCAGGTCCCGGACGTCGAGGGGGGCAGGCGCTTCTTCGTCCGAGGAAAATGCCTCGTGGCGCGCTAGGGTCGACCCCAGCATGCGCCGCCCCTCTCGCCCCACGGTCCTGTTGTTCGACGTCGACGGCACGCTCGTGTCGACCGGAGGGGCGGGGCGCCGCGCGATGGAGCGCGCGTTCGTGGAGACGCGCGGTGACGCGGACACGCTGACCTTCTCGTTCGGTGGCATGACAGACCGCGCGATCGCGCGGCGCGGCCTCGACGACGGGCTGCGGCCGGTGTCGGAAGCGGAGATCGATCGCCTGCTCGCCTCCTACCTGGTGCACCTCGCCGACGAGGTGCCGAGGAGCGCCAACTTCGTGGTGCACGACGGCGTCACCGCGCTGCTCGCCCTTGCGGCGGCGAGCGAGGGCGTCGCGCTCGGCCTCGGAACGGGCAACGTGCGCGAGGGCGCGCGCCTGAAGCTCGGCCACGCGGGGCTGTTCGAGAAGTTCTCGTTCGGCGGCTTCGGGTGCGATGACGAAGATCGCGCCGCGTTGCTCGCCGTCGGGCGCGATCGTGGCGTCGCGGCGCTCGGCGCCCCGCGCGGCGCGTGTCGTGTGATCGTGCTCGGCGACACCCCGCGCGACGTCGCCGCCGCGCGCGCCATCGGCGCCGAGATCGTCGCCGTCGCGACGGGCGGCACGTCGGCGCCGTCGCTGCAGGCATGCGCGCCCGACCTGCTGGTCGACACGCTCGCGCACCCCGCCGTCCACGGGTTCCTGCTCGGATGAACGCGCCGCCTCGCGAGCGCACGCTGGTCGCGCTGCTGGCCGCGGTTCAGTTCGTCAACATCCTCGACTTCATGATGGTGATGCCGCTCGGCCCCTACCTCGTGAGACGATCCCCGCGAGCGCCGACGAGACGTGCTGGACGGACGGCGTCCCGAAGGTGACGTACCTCGCGATGACGCTCGCCGCGTGCGCGCCGCCACTGATCTTCCTGATCGATCGCGCGCTCTCGACGCGCGAGCTCGTGACGGCGGCCGACGCGTGAGGCTCAGCCCTTGCGGTTGTAGCTCTCGCCCTCGAGCAGGATGACGTTGGTCTTCGAGCGCGTCTCGCCGACGTTGGTCACGTAGACGGCGGGCTGGTCCTGCACCGGGCAAACCTTCTCGCAAGCGCCGCAGCCGATGCACAGCGACGGATCGACGTGCGGCCGCTGCACATGCACCGTGTGCATCTCGGGCTCCTTGCCGTCCGGTCCCGGCTTGTCGCCGCGCTTCGGGACGTCGACCTCCTCGACCCAGATCGCCTTCGGCGATGTCGGGCAGAACTCTTCGCAGACGATGCACGGAGTGGCCATCGCCCACGGCAGGCAGCGCCCCTGATCGTAGAACGCCGTGCCGATGCGCACCGGCGCGACGCCGAGGCCGAGCTTCTCCTTCTCGGTGATCTTCTGGATCGCGCCGGTCGGGCAGACCTGACCGCAGAGGACGCACGAGTGCTCGCAGTAGCCGATGCGCATGATCAGCATCGGCGTCCACAGCCCCTCGACGCCCGCCTCGAAGAACGCTGGGTGCAGCGCGTTGTTGGGGCACACCTTCATGCACTCGGCGCAACGGATGCACCGCTCGAGGAACTCGCGCTCCTCGACGCTGCCGGGCGGACGGATGACCTTCGAGTGATAGTTGGCGTCGAGCGAGTCGGCGATGCGCATCGCGGGGATCACGGCGGCGCCCGCGGCCATCGTGGCGAGCGACGTGCGCAGGCCGGTGTCGGGGCGGGTCGTGGTCGAGCGACGCGACGGCAAGAACCTGAACTTGATGACGTCCTCGGGGCACGCGACCTCGCAGTTGAGGCACATGTGGCACTCTTCCTGCCGGTGCTTCACGCCTCCCTGCGGGCTGTCGGCGCCCTGGCAGTGCACGAGGCAGAGGTTGCAATCGGTGCACTTCGCGTGGTCCTTCTCCATCCCGAAGAGCGCGAAGCGCGCGAACACGCCGAGGTACGCGCCGAGCGGGCAGAGCACGCGGCACCAGAACCGCGGGATGAAGCGGTTC
>CAUJFL010000036.1 GCA_963169165.1 Myxococcota bacterium
CTCGCCGCCAAGGTCGTCGCGCGCGACGACGCGGCCGAGATCGTCGCGAACCTCGTCCAGTCCGCGCTGTCGCGCCTGCCGTCCGAGCCGCGCGAGGTGCCGCTGATCGCGCCGCCGCAGCCCGACAAGCGCCCCGCGCCCGACAAGCGCCCGCCGGGCAAGGGCCGCTTCGCCGATCGCCGTCCGCCCCGCGACGAGCGTCCGCCGCGCGACGACCGCGCGCCGAGCCAGCGCTTCGAGCGCGGCGAGCGTCCGGCCGACGCGGCGCCGACGGCGCGCCCTCGCCCCGCGCGCCCGCGCGACGCCGAGGCTCCCTCGCTCGGGTTCGGCGGGCTCGAGGCCGGCTATTCCTCCTCGCTCGGCGCCGAGATGGCGAAGAGCGAGCGCGCGACGCGTCCGTCGCACGACGCCCGTCCGCCGCGCGACGCCGGGCCGCGCGACCAGGCGGAGATGGTCGCGTTCCGCGTGACGTACGGCGCGGACGACGGCGCCGATCCGCGGCGCCTCGTCGCGATGCTGTGCCGCCGCGGCGCGATCACGTCCAAGCAGCTCGGCAAGATCCACGTCGGCGCGTCCGCGTCGGTCGTCGAGGTCGCGGCGTCGGCGGCCGCGAAGTTCGAGCGCGCCGTCGCCGCGCCCGATCCGATGAACCCCGGCGTCACCGTCACGCGCGGCGAGCGCGGCGCGCGCGTCGAGCGCGCCGAGGGCGTCGGCGCGGCGCGCACGTTCGGCGACCGCCCGCGCCCCCGGCCCGCTGGCAAGCTCGGTCACGCGGGGGGCGGCGGCGCTGCGCCGGTGCGTCGCGGCGGCAAGCCTCCGTTCAAGCCGCGCTCTCGGTGAGCCGCTCAGCGCGGGGCGCGCAACCGCACCACCGGGATCTCGCGCGAGGTCACGTCTTGATACTCCTGATACGGCGGGTACAGCGCAGCGAGCGCGGGCCACAGCCGCGCGCGCGTCTCTGCGTCGGCCGTCTCGGCGATCCGCGGCTCGACACGCGCGCCGATCTGCACGTCGACGCGCGGCTCGGCCGTGAGGTTCTTGTACCAGTCAGGGTGCTCCGGCGACCCACCCTTGCTCGCCACCACGACCAGCGCGTCGTCGTCCTCGAGGAAGATCAACGGGACCGTGCGTCGCTTGTGAGATTTGTGCCCGATCGTCGTCAGCAGCAGCAGCGGCTCACCCGCCAGAAAACGCCCACCCACGCGGCCGCCGGTCGCGCGGTACAGGAGCACGTTGAGCCTCGACGACCACTTGATGCCGACGTTCGCCGCGCCGCGCTCGAGCGGGGACAGCTCGCTCCACGGCTTCGGTCTGGGAGGTCTCAAGCCAGCGGCGCCCGCGCGAAGGTCATCCAGGCGGTCACGCACAGCTCGCCGTCATCCTTGTGACAGAAGAGCTCGACGTCGAGGCGGTCCTCGCCCGCGTCGTCGTAGCGCTTCGTCACCTTGCCGCTCAGCACGAGCCGGTCGCCAGGCCACACCCGCGCTTGCCACCTGACGCGCGAGCGTCGCACCGCCTCGGGGCCGAAGATCCCCGCGGCCCACGCGCACAGGGCGCCCGCCTGGAACATCCCGACGACGAGGGGCGCGTCGAACCCCGCCGCCCTCGCGAACGGCTCGTCGTGGTGGATCGGGTTCATGTCACCCGACGCGCCCTGGTAGCGCACGACGTCGGTGCGCGTGACCTCGCCGAGGTGGTTGGCCTCGAGCGCGTCGCCCTCGCGCCACTCTCCCCAGGGCTTCATGTGGCCTCCGTCGTGGGCGCGGTCTCGACGCCGGTCATCTTCGCCCTCGCGACGAGCCTGCCGGTCGCGTCGACGAAGTCGGTCTCCATGACGACGAACGTCATCTGCCCGCCCCGCTTTCCCGCCTTCTCGAAGACGCGCGTGATCGTCGAGCGACACGTCAGCTTGTCTCCGGCGCGCGGGGGTGGCCCGAAGAACTCGTACTCCTGCTCGGCGTGCATCCCGCGCCGCTGGTCCATCTTCACGAGCGCCCAGGGGTTCGCGCCCGGGACGCGCTCTTCCCAGAAGAACGTGGTCGTCAGGAACGTCGGCGGCGCGACGGGCGACGCCGCGAAGTACGCGGGGTGATCCGCCTTGATGGCGGTCGCGAGCTCGTAGATCTTGCCGCGCTCGATCTCCATCTCGAACGTGGCCCCCTGGGCTCCCTCGGCTGCCTTGTCGACCATCTGGCGCTCCTGTCAGGCTCGCTGGCTGCACACGGCGAGGACCTCGCCGGTCATGTACGACGCGAGATCGCTCGCGAGGAAGATCATCACGTTGGCGATCTCCCATGGCTCGGCCGCGCGCCCGAACGCCTCGCGCGCGGTCAGCTCGCGCAGCAGCTCCTCGGTCGTCACCTTGGCCAGGAAGGGGTGCATCGCGAGGCTCGGCGCGACCGCGTTGATGCGCACGTCGTGCGGCGCGGCCTCGACCGCCGCGCACCGCGTGAGCGCCATCACGCCCGCCTTCGCCGCGGCGTAGTGCGCCTGGCCCGCCTGCGCGCGCCACCCGAGCACGCTCGCGTTGTTGACGATCGCGCCCTTGCGGTTGGGGATCATGTGCGCGAGCGCCGCGCGCACCATGCGAAACGTGCCGGTCAGCGACACGTCGAGCACCTTCGACCACTGGTCGTCGGTCATGTCGACGACGTTGGCCGTGCCGCCGAGCCCCGCGTTGTTCATCACGACGTCGATCTGGCCGAGCTTCGCGCCCGCCTTCTCGAACAGGGCGTCGACGTCGGCCTGCTTCGACACGTCGCAGAGCGCCCAGCCGGGCGCCGTGCCCGCCAGCTGCGCGAGCTCCTCGACGGCCGCGGCGAGCCTGCGCTCGTGGATGTCGCTGACGAAGACGCGCGCTCCCTCTTCGACGCAGCGCTTCGCGAGCGCGAAGCCGATGCCGGTGCCCGCGGCGGCGGTCACGACGACGTTCTTGCCGGCGAGCAGCGCGCGCGGCGCCGGAGGTTCGAGGTTCATGCGGGGCAAAGTAGAACGTGTTCTAGAGGTCGTGCAACGGGCAAGACGCGCGGCTCAGAACGCGTAGCCGACGCGGACCCCGGCGCCCATCGAGAACAGCTTGTCGTCGTCGGTGTACACGCGCCTGCCGCCGAGCTTCACCGCGTCGGCGCCCTCGGCCGTCGCGCCGATCACGCCGTCGACGAGCACGCGCCGCACGCTCAGCTCGACGCCCGCCTCGACGTGCGCGAAGGCGTTCCACGCCGCGCCGTCGCCGCTCGGGAACCCTGCCGCGGCCGCGGCGGACGTCGGCTCGATCGAGAGCGAGTGGCGCACGAGCCCCGCGCCGAACAGCGCGACCAGGCGAAGGTCACCGCGCGAGCGCGACACATAGCGTCCGAGCATCCCCGCGCGCAGCGAGCGCAGCTCGTACGACGACGAGCGGTCTGTCGGCGCCGGAGAGCCGCACGCGCCGGTGTCGGGGTAGCACCCGTGCGAGACGATCTGGCTACCGGACTCGAGCATCGCCTCGACGCCGAACGTCGGCACGATGAGGTACCCCGCGCGCGCGCCGAAGAACGTCGAGTCGAGCAGCCCCGTCTTGCTGGACCGCGAGAACCTGTCGGGATCGCCCTTGCCGAGCGCGTAGTACGTCGCCGTCACGAACACGTACGGCCCCGAGAGCGAGCGATCGTAGGGCAGCGCCGAGCGCGGCGCCGAGCCCGCGCGGCGCGCGCCGAGCGGCAGGTCGAGCGCGCGCGCCTCGCCGTCGGCGAGCGTGACCGTCGCCGTCGCGCTGTCATGGCCAGGCTTGTAGACCTCGATCGCGTGCGCGACCTCGGCGGCGACCTCGAGCTCGACCGCGCCATAGCCCCGTCGCGCGCCGTCGACGGCGATCGCAGCGTCGGGATCGTTGGCCGTGACCTTGAGCGTCGCGCGCCTCGGC
>CAUJFL010000037.1 GCA_963169165.1 Myxococcota bacterium
GGTACCTCAAGGTGAACACGGTCAAGCGCAGGACCCACTCGCTCTATCGACAAGGCGTGTACTGGTTTCACGCCATCCCAACGATGCGCGAGGATTGGCTCCTGCGCCTCATGGCTGCCTTTGACCGAATCGTGAAGAACCCCGCGTTTTTCAGCCACTTCTTTGAGATCAAATGAGGGGATGCCTCAGGTCATGCGCCTTCGGGCTTCGCGAGCTTGATGAGCACGGAAGCGAGGTGTCCTCGACGACGACGACGGCCAAGGGGGGCTTGGTAGACATCGACGCTAACATTCCTTTCTTATCCGTGGGCAGGCAGCTGGCCTCTCGACCCGACCGCACCTTCTCACCGCGCGCCCCGGTCGCCACGCGCTACGCTCCGCGCGATGACCCACGCCGCGCCGCACTGTGAGCAGTTTCTCGATCAGCTCAGGCGAGAGTTCCCGACCTTTCGCGTGATCCACAAGCGAGACGACCGGCTCTCGAGGCTCATCGACGTCGCGCTCAAGGTGGTCACGCTCGGCGGCCAAGACGAATACCTGACCCGCTACCACACGGTGATCGCCAACCGGCTGTACGTGCCCACCTGCTGGGACGACGAGGACGATCTCGACCGCGTGATCGTGCTGCGGCACGAGCGCGTACACCTGCGCCAGTCGCGGCGGTACGGCTTCGTGGTGATGGCCGCGCTGTACTTGCTGCCGTTCTTTCCGATCGGGCTCGCGTACGGTCGGGCCAGGATCGAGTGGGAGGCGTACACCGAGAGCCTGCGCGCGACCGCCGAGCTGCGCGGGCTCGACGCGGCGAGGAGCCCGGCGCTCCGCGCGCACATCCTGAAGCAGTTCACGAGCCCGGCCTACGGCTGGATGTGGCCCTTCCCCGCGCAGCTCTCGCGCTGGTACGACGCCGCGCTCGCGGAGATCGAGGCAGAGATTTCGACCGCCGGAGGACGCGCCGGGTACGATGCGGCAACCCCATGAGCGCTGTCGTCGGCATCGATCTCGGCACCACCAACACCGTCGTGGCCCACGTGGACGGAGGCCGCGCCGCTGCGCTGGCAGACGACGCGGGCGAGCGGCTCATCCCGTCGGTCGTCTCGTTCCACCCGTCAGGGCAGGTCATCGTCGGTCGCCAGGCCAAGGAGCGGCGGCTGATCGACGCGACGAACACGGTCTTCAGCATCAAGCGGCTGATCGGCCGCGCGTGGGACTCGGACGACGTGAAGCGCGCGAGATCCAGGTTCCCGTTCGATCTGAGAGAGGGGCCCGGGCACGCGGTGCTGGTCGTCGCGCGCGGCGAGACCTACACGCTGTCCGAGATCAGCGCGTACGTGCTGCGCAAGGCGAAGGCGGTCGCCGAGGCCGCGCTCGGGCAGCCGGTCGAGCGCGCGGTCGTCACGGTGCCGGCCAACTTCAACGATCTCCAGCGCGCGGCGACCAAGGTGGCGGGGCGCGTCGCGGGGCTCGAGGTGCTGCGCATCCTCAACGAGCCGACGGCGGCCGCGCTCGCGTACGGCTACGGCAAGTCGAACGCCGAGCGCATCGCCATCTACGACTTTGGCGGCGGCACGTTCGACGTCACGCTGCTCGATCTCTCCGGCAACGTGTTCGAGGTGCTCGCGACGAGCGGCGACACGTTCCTCGGCGGCGACGACGTCGATCTGTTGCTCGCCGAGCGCATCGCCGACGCGTTCCTGCGCGAGCACCGCTACGACACGCGCACCGATCCGCAGGCGTTCGAGCACATCCGCGCCGCGGCCGAGAAGCTGAAGATGGACCTCTCCATCAGCGAGCACGCCGAGGTCCACCTCGACGAGATCGCGTTCGGCCCGGGCGGCAAGGCGCTGTCGTCGACGTTTGGCATGTCGCGCGCCGAGTTCGAGGCGCTGATCCGGCCGCTCGTCGACCGCACGTTCTCCGTCTGCCGCGACGCGCTCGCGACCGCCCGCGCGAAGGCGAAGGAGTTCGATCAGGTGATCCTCGTCGGCGGCTCGACGCGCATCCCGCTCGTCCGCCGCATGGTCGCCGAACACTTCGATCGCGAGCCGCTCGGCTCGGTGAGCCCCGACGAGGTGGTCGCGATCGGCGCGGGGATCCAGGCGATGGCGCTGACTTCGCACGAGCGGCGTCGCGGCGGGGTCGACTCACGTCCCGGCTCGGGCGCACGCGCTCACGCGCCGACACTGGGCGGCAAGGGCGATCCTCGCGTCGACACCTCTCCGGGGCTCGCCGCGCCCCGCAGGACCGATCCAGGCCTCTCACCGGCCGCGGGCGCCGGCACCGCGCGAGGACTCGGCGCCGCGGCCAAGCAGGCGCGCGAGGCGGTGGACCGCGAGCGCGACGGCCGCGCCACCACCGCGCCGCAGCTGCAGATGACCGAGCGAGCGCCGTCGACCGCCGATTTCGCCGACGCGCCGCCGAGGCCGCCCGCGCGCCCGCAGCCCCCGCCTCCCCCTCCCCCGCGCGCGTCGCGACCGTCGGTCCCGGAGGCCTCGACGAAGCTCTCGCTGGGCGCGGAGGCGCAGCGCGCGTCGCAGGTGACCAGCGACTCGGTGGCCGACGCGCTCCCGCTGATCGGCGCGATGGCCCGGGCGCCCGAGATCGAAGAGGAGACGCTCGTGGGCGCCCGCAAGGACCTGGGCGCGCCGCCCGAGCCTCCGGCGCTCGACCTCGAGCTGCCGCCGATGAAGCCGTCGCCCATGGTGACGCCGACCGCCCCGGAGCCCGCCGCGCCCGTCGCGCGGGGCGGCGCGACGCAAGTGTTGCCGGTTTACGTTCCTCCGCCCGCGGCCCCCCTGGCCCCTCCCGCGGCCGCGCCGGCGCCCCCGCCGTTGCCGCAGCAGCCCGCCGCTCCTCCCCCGCAGGCGAGGCCGTTCGCGGGGACGATGCCGATGCAAGCGGTCGCGCCGCAGATCCGCGAGATGCGCGCGCCGACGGCGCCGCTGTTGGTCGACGTGACTCCGTTGAGCCTGTCGGTCGAGACGCTCGGCGGCTACTGCGACGTCGTCATCGCCCGCAACACGCCAGTTCCCTGTGACCGCACGCGGGTCTTCGTGACAGCAAAGAACTATCAACGCAGCGTCAAGGTCAAGGTCGCGCAGGGCGAGAGCCAGCACTTTCGCGAGAACATCCAGCTCGGCGAGGTCGAGCTGAGCGGCATCCGCGAGGGGGTGCGCGGCGACGTCGAGATCGAGGTGACCTTCGAGATCGACTCGGACGGGCTGCTGCAAGTGCGCGCCAAGGACGTCGCGACCGGCAAGCAGGCCGAGGCGCGCCTGCGCTTGAAGGGGCTCGACGCGGCGGGCGACGCCGAGGCGCTGCGCCAGCGGCAGGCCAAGCAGATGGTGGTGTGAGCCAACCGGCGCGCGCACGCGCCGGCTCGTGCGCGCGAGCTCGGGCGACGGGGACTGGCGGGAGACGCGGGAGTCGGCAGA
>CAUJFL010000038.1 GCA_963169165.1 Myxococcota bacterium
GTGCACAAGGAGCACGGCGCCGACGTCGCGAAGGGCGTCGGCAAGGCGTTCGTACACGAGGTCGCCCGCCAGCTCGAGGAGGACAAGCCCATCTGGGAGAACAAGGTCTACCTCGAGCGCCCGATGCTCTGCGACGGAGACGGGCCGGTCGGCGTGTACCGCAGGTGGGCGAGGACCTTCTATCCAGACTGGTACGTCGAGCAGGCCGCGAGAGAGTACGAGGCCGCCCACCCGAAGCGCGGAGGCGTCTCGGCCTAGGCTGGTAGCCTCCGTGGTCTGATGACGCGGGGCTGGTCAGGCGGCCCCGCGCCTGATAGCGCTCGAGCATGGCGAGCGGTCGGGTGCGGTGGGCGTTGTCTCTCACTGTAGCGTGCGGCGGCTCTCGGCCCGCTGCCGACCCGACACCGCAGAGCGCCCCGCCCCCGGCCGCGAAGCCCGCCGTCACGAGGCCCGCCGACGCCGAGCCTGCCGTCGCGAGGCCCGCGGGAGTCGAGCCTGCCGTCGCGAAGCCCGCTGACGCCAAGCCCGCTGACGCGAGGCCGGCCACGCCCAGGGACGAGCGCCTCGAAGACAAGAGGACCGAGAAGCCCACGGGGACGGCAGGGAGCTACAAGACCGACGTGCTCTCCGCGGCCGGGCTCGATCCCGCGGGGGTCGGCGGCGCGCTCGGCGCGGTCGCGGCCAAGCTCGACGGTTGTTACTCATCGTACCTCTCGAGGAGGCCCCCGCCCGGCCTCCACACTTCCTACGACGTCGTGGTCGACCCGGGCGGCAAGACCCAGGCGGTGAAGCTCCGCGCCGACGACACCAAGAACCCGGAGCTTCACAAATGCCTCGAGGCCGCGCTGAAGGCGGTCGCCTGGCCGAGGCCCACGGAGAAGGTCGGCAAGACCACGGTAGAGTGGACGCTGGGGACCTGAGCCGTGTGTGACACGCTGGTCGCGCTGCCAGCCGCGACGCGCGACGGCGCGACCTGGTTCGGCAAGAACAGCGATCGCGAGCCCACCGAAGCCCAGGCGGTCGAGCACCACGAGGCCCGCGGCGGGCGCGGCCACCGCACGGTGCGGTGTACCTGGATGGAGCTCCCCGAGGCGGGCCCGACCGAGGAGGTCGTGCTGTCGCGCCCGGCGTGGATGTGGGGTGCAGAGATGGGCGTCAACGCCTCGGGCGTCGCGATCGGCAACGAGGCGGTGTTCACGCGGGTGCCGGTGGCCGAGCGCGGCCTGCTCGGGATGGATCTCGTGCGCCTCGCGCTCGAGCGCGCGACGTCCGCCGACGGCGCGCTCGAGGTGATCTGCTGGATGCTGGGGAGATACGGTCAAGGCGGTCGCGCCGGGCACCGCGACGCCCGCTTTCGTTATCACAACTCATTCTTGATCGCGGACCGCGAGCGCGCCTGGGTGCTCGAGACCGCCGGGCCCTACTGGGCCGCCGAGCGGGTGCGCGACCTGCGCACGATCTCCAACCGCCTGTCGATCGGTGAGGCGCCCGACCTCGTCGGTCCGGGCACCGTCGACGCGGGCTGGAGGCTCTCGGGGCGGCCCAGGGGCGGAGACTTTCATTTTGCGAACTCATTCGCCCACCCGTGGCTCGGGCCGTTCACGGGCGGCAGGGCGCGGGCTCGCTGCTCGGCGGGCGCCCTCGGTGCATCGCGCGGCGCCATCGGCGGCGAGACGCTCCGTGCGGCGCTGAGGTCGCACGCGGGCCTCGCGCCGCGCGACGGCCTCACGATGCGCCAGCCGTGCGCGCACGCGCGCTGGCTCCCGACGCGGCGCGCGGGCCAGACCACGGGCTCGCTCGTCGCGAGGCTGTCGACCGAGGCGCGCGTGTGGGCGACGGGCACCTCCTCGCCCTGTATCTCGGTGTTCAAGCCGGTGCCGCTGGGTGAGGGTCCCTTCGACGCCGGGCCGTCGCCCGCAGCTGACGGCGAGGACTCGTCGAGCCTCTTCTGGCGGCACGAGCGGCTGCACCGGGCGGTGATTCGTGACTACGACGAGCGTCGCGCCGTGTTCGAGCGCGCGCGGCGTGACGAAGAGGCGCGCGCGCTCTCCGCGACGAGCAGCCGAGACGCGCGGGACGCGTGGGCGCGGCACCGCGAGCTCGCCGTGGAGTGGGCACGCGCGGCCGTGAACCCTTGACGGCCGCGCGCGCGTGGGCAGGTTTGGCCACCATGAACGTCGCCTGCCCCACGTGCGACAGGACCAACCGCGTCCCCGCCTCGAGGCTGCTCGACAGGGCCCGCTGCGCCGCGTGCAAGGGGCCGCTCCTGCCGCTCGAGCGCGTCATCCCGATAGCGTCGGCCGACGACCTCGCCGAGCTGACCCGCGACGCGAAGGTCCCGGTGCTCATCGACTTCTGGGCCGACTGGTGCGCGCCGTGCCGCATGGTCGGCCCCGAGCTCGCCCGGGTCGCGGCGCGCCGCGCGGGGCACCTCATCGTCGGCAAGGTCGACACCGAGGCGCTGCCCGAGGTCGCCGCGCGCTTCGACATCCAGAGCATCCCGACGATGGTGCTGCTGCGCGACGGGCGCGAGGCGACGAGGCTCTCCGGCGCGATGCCCGCCGCGGCGATCCTGGCGCGCCTCGGCGTGTGAGCGCGCCGAGGGCGCTGATACGGTGCGCGCCCGACGCGCGCCATGACCCGCCCCGACTCGCAAGACTCCCCTCCCCCGCCCGCCGAGCCCTCGGCCGCCTCGGCCGACCCCGAGGCGCGCTGGCTCGCCGAGACCTATCGGCCCGACGCGCCCAACCTCACCGTGCGCGCGATCGTCGTCGGGATGCTGATCGGCGCGGTGATGTGCCTCTCGAACCTCTACGTCTTCTTCAAGACGGGCTGGAGCATGGGCGTCACGCTGACGGCGTGCATCCTCGCGTTCGGCGCGTTTCGAGGGCTCGAGGCGCTCGGGCTCGTGAAGCGACCGCTCGGTGCGCTCGAGAACAACGCGCTCACCACGGTCGCGTCGGGCGCGGGGTTCATGACTGGCGGCGGCAACATGGCCGCCTTTGGCGCGCTGTTGATGGTCACCTCGATGCGCCCGCCCGCCGCGCCGATGGTCGCGTGGTTCGCCGTCATCGCCGCGATGGGCGTGTTCGCCGCGATCCCCATCAAGCGACAGCTCGTCAACCGCGAGGCGCTGCCGTTCCCCACCGGGACCGCCACGGCGGAGACCATCCGCGGCATGCACGAGGTCGGCGCGGAGGGCGGCAAGCGAAAGGCGAAGGCGCTCGCGGCCGCGGCGGTGCTCGGGGCCGCGGTCACCTGGCTGCGCGACGCCTGGCACGTCATCCCCGCCACCCTCACGCTGCCGCTGACGCTGGGCGGAGTGGCCCTCGAGAAGTGGACGATCGCGCTGAAATCAGAGGTCGTGCTGCTGGGCGGAGGCGCGTTGATGAGTTTGCGAACTGCTTCTTCCATGCTCGTCGGCGGCTTGCTCACCTATACCGTGCTCGCGCCGTCGCTGGCCGCGCGCGGCGTCATCAC
>CAUJFL010000039.1 GCA_963169165.1 Myxococcota bacterium
CGCGCCACGATCAACAGCTGAATCTGCTGGGTTCCCTCGAAGATGTCGAGGATCTTCGAGTCGCGCGCCCACTTCTCGAGCAAATCTGTCTCCGTCACGCCCACCGACGAACACAGCTGCAGACAGCGCAGCGTGACGTGGTTGGCGGTGCGGCCCGCCTTCGCCTTGGCCATCGACGCCTCCTTCGAGTTGGCGAGCCCGTTGTCGGCCATCCAGGCGGCCTTCAACGTCAGGAGGCGCGCGGCCTCGAGGTCGGCTTCCATTCTGTACAGCTCCGCCTCGGCGGCGGTCGAGGCGAGCGGCGCGCGCTCGTAGCCGGCGGTGAGCCCGCGCGCGCGGAGCAGCTCTCTCGTGCGCTCCAGCGAGGCGCGCCCGACGCCGAGGGCCATCGCCGCGACGACGGGTCGCGTGTTGTCAAAGGTCTGCATCACGCCGCCGAAGCCGGCCCGCACGTCGATCTCGGGGTCACCGAGCAGGTTGGCCGCGGGCACTCGGCAGCCCGTGAAGGTGATGGTCGCGGTGTCCGACGCGCGGATCCCGAGCTTGTGATCGAGCCTGACGAGCTGCATGCCCGGCGTGCCCTTCTCGACGGCGAAGCTCTTGATCGCGGCGCGGCCGAGCGACGGATCGAGCGTGGCCCACACGACCACGACGTCCGAGCGCGCGCCCGCGGTGACGAAGATCTTCTCGCCGTCGAGGATATAGTGATCTCCATCCTTGACGGCCGTGGTGCGGATCGCGGCCGAGTCAGAGCCCGCGCCCGGCTCGCTGATGGCCATCGACGCCCAGCAGCCCTTGAACCGCTCGAGCTGCGCTTCGCTGGCGACCGCGGCGATCGCGGCGTTGCCGAGCCCCTGGCGCGGCAGCGTGAGCGCGAGCCCGACGTCACCCCAGCACAGCTCGGTCAGGCCGAGCACCGTGGCCATGTTCGTGCCGTTGCGCACGCCCTCGCGCGGGCCGCGCTCTTGCCGCAACTTGCCGGCGCCGGCGCCGCCGCTCGCGTCGCCCTCGTTCATCCCATCCATCACCGCCGCCAGCATGTCGAGCTCTATCGGGTACTGATGCTCGGCGAGATCGTACTTGCGCGAGATGGGGCGAAAAATCTCGCTGGCGACGCTGTGGGCCTGGTCGACGAGGAAGCGAAATTTGCTGGGTATTTCGAGGTGCATGGCGCGCTCTCCGTGGCCGACTACAGCGACAGGCCGCCTTCCATCACTGACAAGGTCATCAGATCGCGGTACCAACGCTCGACGGGGTGATCCTTGATGAAGCCATGCCCGCCGAGCAGCTGCACGCCGTGGGTGCCGATCTCGACGCCCTTGTCGGCGCAGAGCGCGCGCGCCAGGAAGGCCTCGCGGTGGAACGAGAGGCCCTGCTCGGCGCGGGCGGCGGCCCGCCAGGTCAACAGCCGCATGCCCTCGAGCTCGACGCCGACGTCGGCGATCATGAACGCGACCGCTTGACGGTGGGAGATCGGCTCACCGAACGCGTGGCGCTCGTTCGCGTACGCGATGGTGTAGTCGAGCACCGCCTGCGCGACTCCGACCGTCAACGCGCTGGTCGCGGTCCGCGCCAGATCGATGAGTTGCATGAAGTCGACGGAGCCGAAGGCGTCTCCGAGCAGCGCCCTCTCGGGGAGGCGGACCTCGTCGAACGTCACCCGTCCGAGCCCCGCCGCGCGCAGGCCCATCGCGGGCTCGCGGGTGGCCGTGAGCCCGGCGGCGTCGGCCTCGACGACGAACACGCGTGGCCCCTTGCCCTCCAGGTTCGCCGCGACGAGGAACAGCGCCGCGCCGCCGACGAGCGGGACGAGGGATTTCTCACCGGTGAGGACGAAGCCCGCGCCGTCGGCGCGCGCGCGCGTCGAGAGCGCCGTCGGGTCGAACAGCGGCCGCGGCTCACAGATCGCCAGCGCCGCCCTCGGAGGGGTGGGCTCGACGAACGGTGTCAGGTACCTGGCCTGCTGGTCAGCCGAGCCCCATCGCGAGAGCGCGTGGGCCGCGGCGAGCGGCGCGAGGGCCGCGACCGCGAGGCCCGCGTCGCCCCGCGCGAGGTCCTCGGCGACGAGGGCGTGCGTGACGACCGACGCCTCGGTCGCCGCGCCGCCGAGCGCGGAGGGGACCGCGAGCGCCGACAGGGCGAGCTCATCGAGTCGGGTGTAGAAGTCGGCGGGCGGCGCGCAGGCGGCGTCGGCGTCGTGCGCGGCAGGGCGCAGCACCTCGTTCGCGAAGCGCTGCGCGAGCTCGCGGGCCAGCTGCTGCTCCTCGGTCAGGTTCAGATCGAACAGATCGCCCGGGCTCGCGGGACCGACGCGCTCGGGCCGCGCCAGCGCCCTCGCGGCCGTGAACCGTCGGCCGGCCTCGGTGCCGACCCGGAAGCCCTCGCGGACCACCGCCCGCGCGAGCCGCTGCGCCGGGCGGTACAGCCCGAGCCGGTGCACCGCGGGCGAGCTCGAGAAGCGCTGGAGCGCGGAGAGCGCGAGGGCGAGAGGATCGGGTCTCATGAGGGGCGAAGCAGGATAGTAGAGCTCGCGGGCGAGATCGCGGAGCTCGATGGGCTCCGCGCCCGGGGTTCTCACTGGCAACCAGTGGCGACCAGTGCGCGGCCGCGCGGACGCTCGAGGGAGCGGCTCAGCGCCCCCACCTCACGCGCAGCCTCCGCTCGACCCAGTCGAACAATACCCTCTCGCTGACGATCCCCAGGACGACGATCACCACCATCACCGCCACCACCTGAGGCAGATCGCCGAGCTCGCGACCCGTCTCCAGCAGGTGTCCAAGCCCGCCTGCGACGAACAACAGCTCCGCCCCCATCAAGGATCTCCACGCGAACGCCCACGCCAACCGCATGCCGGTCAGGATCTCGGGGAGCGCGGCCGGCAGGATCACGCGACGGTACAGGACGACCCCGCTCGCGCCCATCGTGCGCGCCGCGCGGACGTACAGCGGCGGCACGTTGCGGCAGCCGGCGTCGACCGAGATCGCGACCCCGAGCGCCGAGCCGAGCACGATGACGAACAGGATGGCCGCGTCGGACAGCCCGAACCACAAGAGCCCGAGCGGCAGCCAGCACACGCTCGGCAGCGCTTGCAGCCCGGTGACGATGGGGCCGAGGCCGCGGCGGACGGCGTCCGAGCCCGCCATCGCCACGCCCAGGGTGAGCCCGAGGCCCACGCTCATCGCGTAGCCGAGCGCCAGCCTCCTGAAGCTGACGCCGATCGCGAGCCACAGCGCGCCGTCTCGCGCGTGGCGCGCGAGCACACCCGCGACCTCGAGGGGGCCGGGGAACGCCGCGTCGCCGCCGAGCCTAGAGGCCGCCGCCCACGCCGAGGCGGCGACCAGGAGCGCCAGGGCTGGCTCCCATCGTCCACGCATCGTCGGCCTCCTCTCGTTGCACGCGCGAGATCTCGTCGCGGAGCTCGTTCATCACGACCGCGGCCAGCAGGTTCGCGTTGCGGTCGGCGTCGGCGCGGGGCCGCGGCAGATCGACCTCGATGAGTTTGCGAACGCGCCCGGGCCGCGTCGCCATCACGACGACGCGATCGCCGAGGCGCACCGCCTCGCGGACGTTGTGCGTGACGAACACGACCGTCTTCTTGGTCGCTTGCCAGACCCGCTCGAGCTCGCCGTACATCACGTCGCGCGTCTGGGCGTCGAGCGCCGCGAACGGCTCGTCCATCAACAGCGTCCCTGGGTCGGACACCAGCGCGCGGGCGAGCGCGCCGCGCTGGCGCATCCCGCCGGACAGCGTGTGCACCGGCGCGTCGGCGAAGCGAAACAGGTGCACCATCCGCAGCGCCTCGTCGACCCGCGACCTCACCTCTGCGCGCGGGACCCCGGCGAGCTCGAGCGGGAACGCGACGTTCTGTCGCAGCGTCAACCAGGGGAACAGCGCCGAGTCCTGGAACATCACCGTGCGATCGGGCCCGGGGCCCTCGACCCGCGCGGCGCCCACCTCGACCGCGCCGACGGTCGGAAAGTCGAGCCCGGCGATGAGGTTCAGCAGCGTGGACTTTCCGCAGCCGGATGGGCCGAGGAGGCAAACGAACTCGCCCGCGCGGACCTCGAGGTCGACCGCCTCGACGCCAGCGCCCCGGCCGTCCGCCTGCGACCAGGTACGCCCGACCCCCCGCAGCGAGATCGCGGCGCCGCGACGCGACGTCACGCCGTCCCCCCCGCGGGCAAGAGCCCGTCGAGGGGCCGATCGGGCAGGTAGCCCAGCTCGAGCATCCGTCGCCGGAGCACCTCGAGCGCGGTCGGCTGCGGATCGAGCGTGAGGTCGACGCGTGACCACGCCTCTTCGAGCACGCCGGGCGCGAGGCGTTGACCGAGCGCGGCGAGGAGCGCGGCGGCGATCGACGCGCGCGCGACGTCGGGGCGCGAGGTGAGCTCGGTCGTCTCCTCGCCGAGCAGCGACACCAGCCGCTCGAGCTCTCTGCCGCGTCGCTCGAGCGCGCGCGTCGACGCGACGAGCAGGACCGATGGGTAGCGACGCCCTTCCCAGAGCTCTCGCTCGTCGATCGCGCGGACCGCGCCGTCGGCCACCAGCCTGCTCGGCCAGGGCTCCTGACACCACATGGCGGCGAGCTCGCCGCGCTTCAGCAGCCGCGACGCCTCGCTCTGCGCGAGCGGCGCGACCAGCGTGTCGCCGCCCCGCTCGCGCGTCGTGACGCCGCCCCGCCTCAGCCACGAGCGCAGGGCGACGTCGGGCATCGACCCGATCTGCGACGCGGACACGGCCCGCCCCGCGACGTCGGCGGGGCGCTCGATCGGGAGGTCGGCGCGGGCCACCAGCGACGCGCCCCCCGACGCCGCGCCCGACAAGACGACGACGCCACGGCGCCGCGCGAACGTGCCCAGCGCGGCCGACGCGCCGAGGAAGCCCGCGTCGAGCGAGCCCGAGCGGAGCGCCTCCATCACCGCGGGGCCCGCGAGGAACGGCGTGGCCGTCGCGCCGCCGCCGAGCGCGCGCTGCCATCGCCCGGCGGTCGCGCCGACCAGCGCCTGCGCCTGGAGCACCGTGGGGCAGTAGCCGAACGCGAACGGGCGCTCGCGGCCCGCGCCGCACCCGAGCGCGGCGAGCGACACACCCGCGACGAACGCGCGACGACTGGACGTCACGCGCGCCCGGCCGCTCCGTACGAGATGATGTCGAGGCACCGCGCCTCGCGCGCGCTCTTGTTCTCGTAGCCGTGGGGGAGATCGGCCCGAAAGAAGATGGTGTCACCGGGCAGCAGGTCGTGAGTCTCGTCGGCGACCGTCACCCGCAGCGCGCCCGTGAGCAGCACCACGGTCTCGCTCGTGCCCGCGCCGTGCGCCTCGGCCCGCACGGCGCCGCGCGGGGCGAAGCGCAGCTCGTACACCTCGACGCCCGGCGTCGCGCCCGCCGGCGACAAGAGGCGGCTCTCCATGCGGCCGTCGGCGCTCCGAAGCGCCTGCGCGTCACCGGCGCGGAGCACGTGCGCCTTGCCGACGTCCTCGACGCCGAGCAGCGCCTGAAAGGGCACGCCGAGGCCGACCGCGATCTTCCACAGCACCGCGAGCGTCGGGTTGGTCTTCGCGCCCTCGATCTGCGACAGGGCCGCGCGAGACACGCCGCTCGCCTGGGCGAGCTGGTCGAGCGACAGGCGCCGCTCCTTGCGGAGCCTGCGCAGCGTGTCGGCCACGCGCCGCGCGAGATCCGCCGCGCCGACGTCGTCTCCAGCGTCGCCCGCGGACGCCCGTGCCGCGCCCTCGACGCGCTTCGCCTTTGACATGGTGCGTCCTTCATTATACTGAAGTCTTGTTCGCTGCAAGAGAGGCCGTGTGCCAGGGAGCAGCGACGGAGAGCCCCATGAACGAGATCGCACGCCCAGCCGCCGAGCCACCCTTCGTCCCTCGCTTCTCGCTCACGTCCGACGTCGACGAGTTCGTGAGCGAGCTCGGGCGCTTCGAGCGGGGTGAGCTGTCAGCCGACGAGTGGCGCAGGTTTCGCCTCGTCCGCGGGTGCTACGGCCAGCGGCAGGACCACGTGCAGATGCAGCGCGTGAAGATCCCGCTCGGGTACCTCACCGCGAGCCAGGCGCGCGCGGTCGCCGACGCGGCCGACAGCTTCGCGGGCGGCAAGGCGCACGTCACCACGCGGCAGAACTTCCAGTTTCATTTCGTGAAGCTCACCGACGTGCCCGCCCTGATGCGCGCCCTCGCCGAGGCTGGCCTGACGACGCGCGAGGCGTGCGGCAACTCGGTCCGAAACGTGACGGCGTCCGAGCTGTCGGGCGTCGATCCGGCGCAGGTGTTCGACGTGCGCCCGCACGGCGAGGCGCTCGTGCGGTTCTTCCTGCGTCACCCGAAGGCGGCGTCTCTCCCGCGAAAATTCAAGATCGCCCTGTCCTGCACGGCGCGCGACTGCGCGCAGGCGGCCATCCACGACATCGGCCTCGTGGCCAAGCTCGACGGCGACGCGCGCGGCTTCAAGGTGCTGGTCGGCGGCGGCCTGTCGACGTCGCCGGAGGCCGCGGCGGTGCTGTACGACTTCGTCCACGAGCACGAGATCCTCGAGATCGCCGAGGCGGTGCTCCTCGTCTTCGACGCGCGGGGCAACCGACAGAACAAGCACCGCGCGCGCCTGAAGTACGTGCTGCGCGACCTCGGGCTCCACGGGCTGCGTGACGCCATCGAGACCGAGCGGGCGAAGATCGCGGCGCGCGGCGACGCGCGCCCCGTGTTCGTCGCGACGCCGCTGCCCACGCCGCCCGCGCGCGAGCGCTCGACCGCGGTGCCTGACGCGCGGCTGCCCGGCTACCTCGCGTGGCACGCGACGAACGTGCGTCGACAGCTCCAGCCCGGCTATTCAGCGGTGTACGTCAGGCTCCCGCTCGGCGACGTCACGAGCGCGCAGCTGCGCGAGGTCGCGCGGCTCGCCGAGGCGCACGGCGACGGGAGCGTGTTCACGAGCGCCGACCAGAACTTCTTGCTGCGGTTCGTGCCGGACGGCGAGGTGCGCGCGCTCTTCGCGGCGCTGGTCGACGCGGGGCTCGCGAAGGGCGGCGTCGGCGGGCTGCTCGACGTCACGAGCTGCCCCGGCGCCGACTCGTGCAACCTCGCCGTGACGACGTCGCGCGGGCTCGGTCGCGCGATCTCGGTCGCGCTCGAGCAGGCCATCGCGGCGGGGGGCGCGCGCGCCGAGGCCATCGCCGGCGCGAGCGACGCGCAGCTCAAGATCAGCGGGTGTCCCCACTCGTGCGGCCGTCACCACATCGCGGACATCGGGTTTCACGGGGCCGCGCGCAAGATCGGCGGCAAGGCGATGCCGGTGTACCAGCTCCACATCGGCGGCGGCGTCGACGAGCGCGGCGCGAGGTTCGGCGCGCAGATCGTCAAGATCCCGGCGAAGCGCGTGCCCGCGGCGCTGCTGCACCTCATCGACACCCACGCCGTCCAGCGCAGGGACGGCGAGGGGTTCGGCGCGTGGCTCGGGCGCCTCACGGCCGACGAGCTCAAGGCGCTGACGCGCGACTACACCGACATCGATCCCGCCGTCGCGAAGGAGGACGAGTACCTCGACTTCGACGCCCAGCACGGCTTCGTGGTCGAGACGAAGGCCGGCGAGTGCGCCGCCTGAGCTCGATCCCAAGTCATACCTAACCAGCCTGAAGACACGCCAACCGCGAGCGGCGCGACCCGCGGGGCCCCGGCGATCAGCAAGGGTCGGCCGTGCGGCGAGCTCAACGACGGCGGGGGATGGCCGTAGGGCACCGGCAGCTTGAACCCGATGACCAGCGCGATCTCGGAGCCGTAGGGCCCCACCGCGGGGGACGCGCGCAGCGCGACGTGCACGAGCCCTGCCGAGACGAACGGCGCGAGGTGCAGCTGAGGCGACGAGCCCCGCTCTCCGACGCGCACGCCAGCGCCCGCCTCGAAGCCGAGCGGCCCGGGGTACTGAAACCCGAGCGCGAAGCGGTTCGAGCCGCCGTCGCCGAAATAGCGCTGCGCCTGCAGGAAGGCGCCGACGCCGCCGTCCCAGCAGCAGCGGCTCTTGTAGTGAGCCCACGACAGCTCGCCGCCTAGCGTCCACGCGCTCGCGTCGTCTCCCCGCGCGAGCACGCCGCCCGCGAGCCCCCCCACCGATACGTAGCCCCCCTCCGCGCGCGCGTCGGCGACGCTCGTGACGGCGAGGGCACCGATCGCCGCGGTGAGCCGCTGACGACGGACGCGGCGCGTGACCGGCGACATCGCGCGCGCGACTGTCACCCTTGAAACGCGATGGTGGGGCGAGGGGCGCCGCGCGGCCAGTGGACCCACAGGAGCGCGCCGCCCATCGTCCACGTGAAGCGGACGTCGCACTCTTTCCCGCGCAAGACCGGCGTGACGACGCTGGTGACGCCGCCGCTCGAGAACACGTAGGTGTCGTCGGCGCACCCCCCCAGCTTCTTCACGTCGAGCGGGGTGCCGCCGACGTCGTTCTTGCCGCGGCAGGAGACGCGCACCCACTCGCGCACCATCTTCGTCTCGCAGCCGAGCGGCGTCGAGCGTCGCACGGTGATCTCGCGCGTCACCGCGCCCCACTCGGCCACGGTCGGGACGGGCGAGCGCGTCGCCGGGATCTCGATCGGCAGACCATCCGGGCCCATCGCGTTCGGGTTCGCGACGGGCGCGGGCGCGGGTGCAGGTCTGACGGGAGCAACGGGCGCGCCCGGCTTGGTCGCGACCGCCGGCGTCACGGCCGCGGGCTTCGCGGGCTCGGGCGCGGGATCGCTCCCGATCGGCAGACGGCAGCATCCCGTCGACGAGACCGCGACGACGGTCGCGGCCGTGAGTGTGACCCACGAGGGGCGGAGCTGGATGGTCATCGAGCGATCTTGCCCGTTCGCCAGCGGACTTTCACCATGGAATCAGGGGACCCCTTCGATTTCGAGTAGCTGGCTTCAGGGACGGCGTGGGGACGAGCGTGGGCCCGGGCTTCACGCGCCCGGAGGCGCGTCGTCCTCGCGCCTACGTCGAAAGTATCCCTCGGCCCAGGCGCGCAGCTCGGGTCGGGCCAGCGAGAACCTCAGCGGCTCGCCGTCGACGGCGACGAGATCGCGCTCGGGATCGAAGCCGAACGCCGCGAGCTCGCGGTTGCGCTCGAGGTATCCGCGGTGTCGCAGCTCTCCGTGCCACAGGTGCAGGAGCGTGCCGCGCGCGTGCGCGACCCTCTGCCCGCCGAGGCGCTGCGTCACGCGCGCGGCCCAAGCGCGAAAGTGCCGCTCGTGCGGGGACTTGGGGCCAAAGATGCGCGCGACGCACGCGCTGTCGAGCCCCCCGGCGAACGCGTGCGCCATCACGTGGTCGGCGCTGCCCGCGACGCACGCCTCGTACAGTCCGCACGCGTCGAGCAGCTCGCGACGGGCCGCCCACGCGAAGCCCGTGTGGCCGTGCGGCTCGTAGCTGCCCTGCTCGACCAGCGAGGGATCGCGCGCGACCTCGCGGCAGAACCCCCAGAACCGCTCGCTCGACGCGCCGTCGTCCTCTTCACGCTCGGGCGGAAGCCGCACCGCGCGCGCGAACGGCTGCGCGACCCACGCGTGATCCAGGAGTGCGCTCGTCTCCTCTGCCCAGCCGTCCTCGAGCAGCACGTCGGCGTCGAGCCACGCGATCTTCGGCACCCACGCCGGGACCGCCCGCAGCGCCAGGTTCAGCAGCCGCTCCTTCTGCCAGAGCACGTCGTGGGCTCGGACGTGCAAGACGTCGGGCGCGGGCGGGAGCGTGGGGGGGAGGCCGCCGAACGTACACTCGACAGTGATGGCCGGCACGCCTTGACGCCGCAGCCGCTCGCGGAAGACCTCGTAGTTGCGCGGCCGCAGCGCGTACCCCGCTGGGTTGAAATGACAAGTGATGACCCACAGCTCGGCGCTCATCGCTCGCTGCTCGCGCGCAGCGGGGCGTCGGCGCAGCACCGGAAGCCCAGGTGATAGTTCTTGTGGCTGGTGGGCGCGTCGAGCGTCGACGGGTGCCAGTCGGGCGCGCGGTAGTTGCAGTCGTCCGCGTGCGCCTCCGTCCGCCCGAACGCGAACCACGAGCCCTTCATCTCGGTCTGCCCCTTGCCCCCCAGCTGCCCGGGCTCGAGCGGCAGGCTCATGTGCTCGGCGACGTTTCCGTGCTGGTCGTAGACACCGATGGGGCTGACGCACCCGGCGAAGGCCCCCGCAGGGTAGGTGTTGGAGCCGCACACGGCGTAGCCCCCGCCAGGGCACTTGCCGGTGATGAAGCTGCCGGTCGCGCAGCGCGCGTGGTCCTTGGTGGGCCCGTACGCCCAGACGCGGACGCGCCGGTTGTTGTGAAAAAAATTGGAGTCGCCCCGGTTGCGAGCGAAGTCGTACGCGACCTCGGGCGGCGCGAGCTCGCCCGAGCACGCGCCCTCCCACTCGTGTGAGTCACACAGGCGCTTGCCGATGACTTTGCACAGCGTCACGGCCTCGCTCGCGCGCACGTGGACGACCGGCAGCTCGCACGGGACACCGGGAAATTCGTACTGATCGACGCAGACCTCGGCGGGGCGTCCGCCCGCGCGAAGCCTCACCATGTGGGGGTGTCCGCACGACGCGTCTCCCGGCACGAAGCGGGCCGCGGCGCGAGCGCGCTGGCACTCTGCGCGGCTGATCGGGTGCACCGAGATAGCCGGGTTGCCCTGGCCGAGCTCGGGCGAGCGCGCGAAGAGCTCGTCGAGCTGGCGGCGCCCGGCGTCGTCGAGCCCCTGCTCCCGCGTGAGCACCGACAGCAGCCGCGCGCGCTGCGCCTCGGGCGTGGTCGGCTCGAGCTCCTCGGACGCTGTCGACGCCGACCCCGCGGGGGGCGCGACCGGCGCGACCGGCGCGACGGACGCGGAGCTCACGGGGCGCGCGACGGGCGGCGGGGGCTCGCGGCGCAGCGCGACGAACGCGGCGACGCCGAGCGCCATCGCGGGAGGCGCGGCCCACAGCCCGGAGCGGTCAGCTCGCCGGCTCATCGTCGAGCGACGAGAGCAGCCGCGTGAGCGTCGCGGTCAGCTCGAGCTTCTGCGCGTCGGGCACGAGGGACGCCTGCTCGACCAGCGCGAGCAACCGACGCGCGACGTTGCGCAGCCCCGCGGCCTCCGACGCGCCGTCGCGCGGCGGGCCCGACGAGATCGCGTCGCCGAAGCGCCGCTGCAGCGTGGGGTAGGCGCGCCCGTCGTCGAGCACCTCTCTGCGGATCGTGTCGACGACGTCGCGCGGCGCGGGTGAGGCCTCTTCGGCGCGGCGCAAGAAGTCGACGGCCTGGTACGACGGGATCTTCTTGCCGACCCCGTCGCGCGACAGGACCTCGGGCGCCCTGCGCTGCAAGAACGCGAACGAGCCGGTCAGCTTCAGGACCGTCTCGTGTCGCAGGTGGAGCTCGCCCTTCGCGTACGCCTCGAGCGACTCGTAGCCCCACTCGCGGTAGCGCTCGGACCTCGCGAGCCCGGAGAGCGCCTCGGCCAGCTCGACCCAGCTCGACTTGAAGCGGCGCGTGCGCTCGATGAGCAGGGCGCGCTCCGGGTCATCCGCGCGCGCCTGGGCGCGCTCGAGCTCTCGCATCACCTGGGTGGTCACGTCGCGGCGCGACCCTAACACAGCCGCAGATCTGCTAGGACGCGCGGCCCGCCCGCCGTGGACAAGCTCTTCACCCGTCCGTTCGTGCTCGCGTCGGCCGCGCACTTCCTCCACGCGCTCTCGTACTACTTCCTGCTCGCGCTGCCCGGCTACCTGAAGCAGGTCGGCGCGACCGAGGTCGGCATCGGCCTCCTGGTCGGCACCGCGAGCGCCGCGGCGATCGGCATCCGCCCGCCGCTCGGGCGCTTCATGGACACGCGCGGGCGGCGCGCGGTGCTGCTCGCGGGGGGCGCGCTCGCGACGCTCGCCTCGGCGAGCTACTTCCTCGTCTCGGGGTTCGGCCCGCTGATCTTCGCGCTGCGCGTCGTGCACGGCAGCGCCGAGGCGATGCTGTTCGCCGCGCTGTTTGCCTTCGCGTCCGACATCGTGCCCGAGTCGCGCCGCATCGAGGGGATCGCGCTGTTCGGCGTCTCCGGGCTCATCCCGATGGCGATCGGCGCCGCGCTCTCCGACGTCATCATCCAGCGAGGCGGCTACAAGCCGCTGTTCGCCGTCGCGACGGCGGCCGCGCTGCTCGGCGCGCTCGCGACGCTGCCGCTG
Organism: Myxococcota bacterium; assembly: GCA_963169165.1. GTDB lineage: Bacteria > Myxococcota_A > Polyangia > Polyangiales > Polyangiaceae > JADLFU01. The sequence goes on from CAUJFL010000039.1 coordinate 12,170, forward strand.
CGCGACGTGCCGCACCAACCCGGCGAGCCGCCGCGCGGCGTGTGGGCGAGCGTGACCGAGCGCGCGCTCGTGCCGCTGTGGGTGTGCGGCCTCGCGTTCGCGACGTCGCTCGCCGCGCCGTTCGCGTTCATGAAGACCTACGCGTCGACGCACGGCAACGGCGACGTCGCGCCCTATTTCTCCGCCTATGGCGTCGCCGCGACGCTCGTGCGCGTGTTCTTCGGCCGCGCGCCGGATCGCCTCGGGCCGAAGCCGGTGCTCTACCCGTCGATGGTCGCCTACGTCGCCGGGCTCTTCACCCTGCTGCTCGGCGAGCGACCGCACGTGATGGAAATATCAGGTTTCTTGTGCGGCATCGGGCATGGGTTCGTGTTCCCGATCCTGCTCGGGATGGTGGTCACGCGCGCGAACGAGCGGGAGCGCGGCGCGGCGCTGAGCGTGTTCACCGCGCTGTTCGATCTCGGCAACGTGATCGGTGGTCCGCTGCTCGGGCTCGTCGCGCGGCGCGCAGGCTACGGCGTGATGTTCGCGTCCTCGGCGGCGCTCGCGATCTCGGGCCTCGTCGCGCTCACGGCGCTCGATCGCCCAGGCGAGGTCACCCGTCGATGAGCTGCGCGAGCAGCGCCCTCGACCTCGCCCCCGACGCCGCGTCCCGCTCCTTCGCGCTCACGACGAGATAGAAGTCGCCGTCCTCGAAGACCGCGACGTTGGCGTCCCGTCGCTTCGCCTCCTTGCTCCGCGCGCGGGCCTTCGGATCGCTCCACGCGCTGAGCACGAGCGACACCGACAGGTCCCCGCGCCGGGCGTGCGCCCCCGTCGTGGTGACGCCAGTCGACGTGGAGACGCTGCTCGTGGGGTTCTCGAAGCCGACCCGCTTCAGCCCGTCGACCAGATCCTCCTTGGTCAGCTCACCTAGCGTCTTGCCGAGCTTGGTCACCCTGGCGCCCTTGTCCATCGCGCTCGTGTCGGCGCCCGCGTCGCCCTCTCGCTTGCAGCCTCCGACCACCGCGAGCGACAGGCCCAGGGCGAGCCAGCGCGCGGATGGAGAAAACTTCATGAACGCGAGCTTACAGAAGAATCGGTACGCCCGCGCTCAATTCGCGTCGGCGCGCCTCAGGTGTCGAACACGCCGCGCTTCGCCTGATCGCGCTCGATCGAGCGGAACAGCGCGCCGAAATTCCCCTCGCCGAAGGACAGGTGGTTCTTGCGCTGGATGAGCTCGATGAAGATCGGGCCGACCAGGTTCTTGGTGAAGATCTGCAACAGGTAGCCTTCACTGTCACCGTCGACGAGCACCTGGTGGGCGCGGATGCGGCCGCGATCCTCGGTGACGCCGGGCACGCGAGTGAACACCTCGTCGTAATAGTCGTCGTCGATGTCGAGAAAGCCGATCGGCGAGCCCCGGAGCGCGTCGAGGGACGCCAGCAGATCGTCGGTCGCGAACGCGAGGTGCTGCACGCCGGGCCCGCGGTACTCGTCGAGGTACTCGTTGATCTGTGACTTCTTCTCGTCGGCCTCGTTGATCGGGATGCAGAACTTGCCGCAGGGCGAGCGCAGCGCGTACGAGGTCAAACCCGTCTTGACGCCCCGGATGTCGAAGTAGCGAACCTCGGTGAAGCCGAAGACAGATTTGTAGAATTCGGCCCACTGCCCCATCGTCCCCTTGAACACGTTGTTGGTCAGGTGATCGATGACAGTGAAGCCCTTGCTCGCGACGCGCTCGGGCCGGTCGAGCTCGACGAAGCCCAGGCGGCGGTAGCGCGCTTCGAGCGGCGCGTCGTATCCATCGACGAGGTAGATGAGGCTGTCGCCGATGCCCATGACGGCGGGCAGCGGGCGCTCGTCGCGCGAGAGATCGCCGCGGACAGCGGCCCTCGCGCCGCGGGCGAGCACGGCCTCTCGCGCGTCGCTCGCGCGCTTCGTGCGCCAGCCCATGCTGCAGATCGACGGGCCGTGCAGCGCGCCGAACTCCGCGGCGAACGAGCCGGGGTCGCGGTTGACGAGGAGCGTGATGTCACCCTGACTGTACAGATCGATCGGGCGGCGCTCGTGGCGCATCACGCGCGAGAAGCCGAACGCAGTGAACAGCGCGTGCAGGCGCGCGGGCTCGGGCGAGACGAACTCGATGAACTCGATGCCGTCGAGCAGGGCGGGGTTGAGCTGTGTGGACATGGTGGGCTCCGTCGAGATCAGGGTTGGGCCACGGGCGACCAGCTGTGCCAGTAGTCAGGGCTCTCGACGCGCGTCGCGGCGCCGCAGACGTCGAGCGGGTTGCGCGTGTCGAGCATCACCGCGATCTCGTCGGTGTGCGTGGCGCCCGTCGAGCGCCCGGCCGCGCGCGGCTGCGGCCCGTGGTGGATACCCTGGGGGTGCAGCGTCATCATCCCCGCGCTGATCCCCTCGCGCGAGAAGAACTGCCCAGCGTGGTAGAAGATCACCTCGTCGAAATCGATGTTCGAGTGCATGAACGGCACCTTCATCGCGGCCGGATCTCCGTTCTCGAGCGGGCGCGGCAAGAAGGTGCAGACGACGGCGTTCCTCATCACGTACGTCGCGTGTACGGTGGGTGGCAAGTGATAGCGATCCGACAGCACCGGGCGGATGTCGCGCACGTTCAGCTGCTGGACCGCGAGCGTGCCCTTCCAGCCGAGGGTGTCGAGCGGACAGTGCGGGTAGAAGACCCGCGTCACCTCGCCCCGGCGCGTGATGCGGACCTCGTACTCGCCGCGCGCGTCGGCGGCGAGCGACGAGCCCGGCTCGGGCGACGGCACGCGGATCATCGCGGGATCGATCAGCGCGTGCTGCCCGAGCACGCCCCGCTCGGGGAACGTGACCTCGCCCGCGGCCTCGATTGTCAGCAGCCTGGTCTCGGACGTCGGCGCGAGGCGGTAGACGCAGCCGCGCGGCACGACGACGTAGTCACCCGGCTCGTAAGCGACCGGCCCGAAATCCGTCTCCATCCGGCCCGCGCCCGCGTGGACGAACAAGATCTCGTCGGCGTCCGCGTTGCGAAAGAAGTACGGCATCGGCGCCGTCAGTGTCGCCATCGAGAGGGAGACGTCGGCGTTCGACAGCACCCTCACGCGCGCGGCGAGCAGGTCTCCACCAGAGGGCGCGTCGAGCCGCCGCAGATCGTACGCGCGCGGGCGCAGCGGCCCCTCGATGCGGGTCCAGGCGACCGGCGCGTGCGCGCGGTACAGGTGCGCGTAGCGGCCGAAGAAGCCGTCGCGCCCGTACTCTTCCTCGACCGTGCCCTCGGGGACTCCGACGTGCGCCTGCAGCGCGACCCGCCCTCGTACGTAGGGGATTTGCATGCGCGGATCTTGATCTGGGACAATGTCACGAGAAAGCGCTTTGTTTCGCGCGACATGGTTCGTCATTTATACTTTGTTCCGATGACCCTGACGCTCGACCAGGCCCGCGCCCTCGACGCGCTCGCGCGCCACGGTACGTTCGCGAAGGCGGCGACCGCGCTGAAGCGGCCGCACACGGCCGTGATCTACGCGCTGCGGACGATGGAGGATCAGACCGGGCTCTCGCTGCTGGATCGCTCGGGCTACCGCACCAGGCTGACGCCCGTGGGCGAGCTCGTGCTGGCGCGCTGCCGGAGGTTGCTCGACGAGGCGCGCGAGCTCGAGGTGATCTGCGAGGTCGCCCGCACCGGGTGGGAGCCGCGCCTCGGGATAGTCTTCGACGGGATCGTCGACGCGACGCCCATCCTGCGGGTCGTCGGCGAGCTGTCCCGGGCGCGCGCGGCGACGTCGCTCGATGTGACGGCCGAGTTCCTCGGCGGGGTCGAGGCCGCGTTCGTCCGGGGCGACGCCGATCTGATGATCTCCGTGCTCCCGCCGCAGGCGCTGTCGCTGTCGGCGCGCGCCCTCGCGCCGCTCGGCGCGCGGCTGGTGGCGAAGCGAGGTCACGCCCTCGTGAAGCGGGGCAGGCGCGTGACCGACGATGACTTGCGTCGCGAGGTGCTCCTGGTGGTGCGCGGCGGGGACCCGCGGCTCCGTCTGCCCACCGCTGGGCTTGGCGTGAAGACAGTGGTCAGCCTCAATGACTTTCACGCGAAGCGGACCGCGCTCATCGGAGGGCTGGGCTACGGGTGGATGCCCGAGCACCTGATCCAGCGCGAGCTCGCGACAGGCGCCCTCTCGCCCGTCGCGTGGCGCGGCGGCTCGACCTACACGTACCGTCCGCATGTCTACTTCCGCGCCGACCGCGCGCTCGGCCGCGCGGCGACGAGGGTCGTCGAGGCGTTGACGGGCCAGGCGTCGGCGCCGCGGGGACGCGAGGCCGCGGTGACACGCCCCGGCACCTGAGCGGCCCCGCCGAGACGGAGCCCGGCGAGCCGCGCTGCGGCTCCTCGCAACTGATCGTCACCCCAGTCAGCTCGACCCTGCCCGAGCGCCCTAGAGGTCCGCTCTCCGCGCCGACGTCGGCCCGTGGTAGCCTCGTCTCTCCATGCGCGGCCACGTGCACCGTGACTTTCACGCCGTCCGCGAGGCCCTCCGTCTCTGCGTCCCTCGCGAGGGCCCTGGCGGCGCCGCGGTCACCGTCTACCACCGAGGCGAGAAGGTCGTCGAGCTGGCGACCGGGACACGCGACGAGGCGGGCGCGCCGTTCGAGCTCGACACGCTGGCCATCTCGATGTCCACCACCAAGGGCGTCACGGCGACCGCGCTGCACGTGCTCATCGATCGCGGCGAGGTGTCGCTCGACGCGCCGGTCGCGCGGTACTGGCCCGAGTTTGGCGCGCGGGGAAAGGCCGCGACGACCGTGCGCCAGGCGCTCGCGCACCAGGCTGGCGTCTACCGCATCAGGCCGCTCGTCGCGCGCTTCGAGGAGCTCCACGACTGGGACGCGATGGCGCGTCGCGTGGCCGACGCCGAGCCGGCCCGGCCGTCAGGCGCGAAGACCGCCTACCACGCCTTCACTTTCGGCTGGTTGATTGGCGAGGTCGTCCGACGCGTCGTCGGCGCCGCGACCTTCTCCGAGGCGCTCCAGCAGCTGGTGGCGCGGCCGCTCGGGCTTCGTGGGTTGCTCGTGGGCGTGCCGGACGACGCGCTCGGTCGCGTCGCCGACGTGGTCGGGGCTCGACGCCTCCCGGTCCTCGGCCCTCGCGCGGCGGGCGCGCTCTCTCTCGTCGCGCGCCGCGCGCTGTCGCGGCTCGGAGCCGTCACCGACGTCGACGACGCGGTCCAGGCGCTCTTTCCTCCGGGGATCACGGGCGTCGACCTCAAGGGCCTGGGCAAAAATTATGGAAGTGGGACAATGTAGGCAATGTAGGATGGAAATATTCTCTCCGGAGACGGTGTTGACGGGTGCACGATGGGCGTCGTGGACCAAGTTCGGAAGAGGTTCGAGTTGCTGAAGTCGGTGATGGACGAGCGGATGACGCGCCTCTGGGCCGCCGGGGAGGCCGAGTCGCTTGGGCGTGGCGGCAGCGCCATCGTGACCGAGGCGACGGGTATCCGGGGCAAGCGGATCTGGAAGGGCAAGTGTGAGCTCCTGACCCTGAGGGAGTCGCCCCCTGCCGAGAAGCCTCAAGACCAGCGAATTCGTAGGCCAGGCGCGGGGAGAAGG
>CAUJFL010000040.1 GCA_963169165.1 Myxococcota bacterium
CCACCCGCGCCTGACTTGCCCGCGGCGCCCGCGCCACCCGCGCCCGACTTGCCCGCGGCGCCCGCGCCGCCCGCGCCCGACTTGCCTGCGGCGCCCGCGCCGCCCGCGCCCGACTTGCCTGCGGCGCCCGCGCCGCCCGCGCCAGCCTTCGCGCCGCCGGCGCCGGCCACGCCGGTCCCGCCCGCGCCAGCCTTGCTCGTCGAGCCCCCCTTGCCAGCGGAGCCCGCCTTCCCGGTCGTGCCCGCCTTGCCAGCGGTCGCGCCCGGTTCGTCGTCGTCATCGCCGCCTCCGCAGGCGGCGCCGAGCGAGAGGGTGAGGGCCGCGAGGATGCTGGTGGTGAAGAGCGTGCGCTTCGTCATGCGCGCGACGCTACCACTCTTCGAGAGCCCACTGAAGCGCGGCCTCAAGGCCACGAGATGAGGAGCCGCAGCGTCCCCACGTCGAGCCCGTGCGCGGCGCCGGTCGTCGTGAACGGCATCAGCTTGGCGGCCGCGCGGCGCGTGCCGTTGTACTCGAGCGCCGTCAGCGCGAACGTCTGCAGGATCGGCCCGAGCCACGGCGAGAGCGACGCCGGCACCCCCTCGATCTGGACATCCCGCGCGCTCGGCCCCGCGACGCTCACGACAGCGTTCCCGAAGTCGAAGTAGCGCTGGAACATCGGCGGGAGACGCTCGGCGAGCAGCGCGGGCGACGCCACGGTCAGCGCCGCGCGGTAGACGCCTTGAAGATCTTGCTCGGCCTGGAAGCGCGCCCGCACGCGCAAGAAATCTGGCAGCGTGCGCCCCGCCACGCGCGCGCACACCGAGCCCGCGGCGACGAGCGGGTACACGTCGTACCAGCTCGACGCGAGGAACGTCTGCCCGAGAAAGTCGCGCAGCCGCGCGTCGACGAGCATCGCCTGCTGCGCCGCGAGGCCCCCGACCAGATATCGCTCGACGTACTCGCAGTGCCCCCGGTAGGCGACGCCCTTCACCCGGAACGGTCCGGCGCCGGGCGCGAAGGGGAGCTGCTCGTAGGCAGGAGGGGGCGGCACCGCGGAGCATTGTGACCGATCGCGCGCGCCAGCGTCAGCACCTTCGAGCCTGTCACTTGTCAAATGTTGCAAATGATTGAATATGAGATTGTTGGAATCGCTTCATCGCTTGTGGCGCGCTCCGGGTGGTGGTGCTGTCTCGCGCGTGACTCGACGTCGAGGGGACGCGCCAACGTGAGTGAGCCCTCACCGCGGTGGCTGTCGCGGCGCCGCGCCGACGGCCGACTGCCCGCGGCGCGAGGCGTGCTGGGAGCGGGCGCGCTGGCGGGGCTCGCCGTCGCGCTCCCGCTCTCGCTCTCGACGACGGGCCGGCTCGCCTCTCTCGCGGAGCGCGCGATGCGGGGCGCGGCGACGCTCGGACAGGCAGCGGCGGCGCTGCTCACGCTCGCGCTCCCGCTGTCGGTCGCGATGGCGCTCGGCGCCCTCGCGGCAGGCGCGCTCCACGTCAGGCTGGTCGGTCGCGGAGGGGCAGGCGCCGAGGCCGCGGGGCGCGCGTCGCTCGCCTGGGTGCTGGCGGCGACGGCGGGAGCGGCGCTGGTGCTCTCTGCGCTGCGCGCCTCGCTCGAGGGCGGATCGCCGGGCGCGCTCGCGTCATCGCTCGCCGTGCGCGCCTTCGCCGCCGTCGTGGTGGTGTCGATCGTGTTCGCCGCGCGGGCGCTCGCGAGGGCTCGGGCCGAGAGGGACGAGGCGTACGCGCGAGAGCCCGACCACGACCGTCCCCGTGAGGCGGCGTCGCGCGGGCGTTGACCGGGGTCACCGCAGCCGCGCCACGAGGCGTGATAGATCGCGCGCGTGCGCTTGACGACTTGCCCCCGCGCGGGCTCTCCGTGGAAGAACGCCCGCTCGACCCTCATCGCGGCGCTCGCGCTCGTTCTCGTCGCCGTGGCACCCGGCGCGTGCGGCTCCGACTCCGCGTCACCGCCGCCGAGCGCAGCCACCAGCGACTTGCCCGCGGACCTGCAGGCCGCGCTGTCGCGACGCTGCTGGGAGTGCCACGGCCCGAAGCCGACCGGCGGCGCGCTCGCGTCGCTCGTGACCCGGCGTGAGCTGCTGACCAAGCCGACCGGGCGCAGCGATCTCGGCGCCACGTGGCCCGAGGCGCCCACCCGCGCGCAGCTCGCGGTCCAGCTGATGCGCTTCGACGACGATCCGATGCCTCCCGCGCCGAAGCCGCGCGCGACCGACGCCGAGCTCTCGACGCTCAAAGCGTGGGTCGCCGCGGGCTGCCCGGCCGTCGGCGACGCGGGCGCCGACGACGTCGGCTGCGATCCTTACGACACGCCCGTCGTGTGCTCGAGCGGCAGCGAGTGGCAGCTCGGCGATCCGCTGGTGAACATGAACCCCGGCCGAAACTGCGTCGGCTGTCATTCAGTGTCGGGCGGGCCTCCGCTCGCGGTGGGCGGCACCGTCTATCCGACGGCGCACGAGCCTGACAACTGTCGCGGCAGCGACGGCGCGGGCGCGGTCACCGTGGAGATCGTCGACGCGGTCGGCGTGAGCCACGTCCTCCCGGTCAACGGCGTCGGCAACTTCTGGCTGAAGGCGAGCGACGCCCCGGCGTTCGCGAAGCCCTTCTCGGCGCGCGTGGTCGGCCCCGGCGGCGTCCGCGAGATGATGACCCAGCAGAAGGACGGCGACTGCAACGCCTGCCACTCGAAGCAGGGCGACAACACCGACAAGACCCAGACGAAGAAGGCGCCCGGCCGCATCGTGCTGCCTTGAGCGGGGGCGCGGACCTCACCGTGAGAGCGCGAGCAATCGCGCGTGCTCGGCGTCGGTGAGCGGCACGAACGACAGGCGCCCCTGACGGACCAGCGGGCACGAGGCGAACGCGACGTCGGCCTTGATCGTCGCGAGCGACACCGCGTTGACGAAGGGCGCGCCGACCGCGACGTCGAGCACCCACGCGCCCGCGTCGTCCGGGAAGCGGTACGCGGCCCGCGCGATCGTCGCCGCGCCGACGGCCGCGCGCTCCTTGCCGGTGTGGTAGATGACGCACGCGTCTCCCTCGCGCGCGCGCCGCAGGTTCGCGCACGCGACCGGGTTCGCGACGCCGTCCCAGCGCGTGCGCCCGTCGCGGGTCAGGTCGGCGAACGAGTAGGTCGAAGGCTCGGTCTTCAGCAGCCAGGCGCTCATCGGCGCGATGATAGCCGTCAGCCGGTGCGCCGTCGCCGCGTGCGCTTGCGCTCGTCGTCGATGACGGCCTCCATCCGCTGCAGCACCTCACGCTGCGTCGCGCGCTGCGCCCGGCCTTCGACGAAGCGCTCGGCGTGCGCGATGATCGAGCCGGCGACGTCGATGCCGCTCGCGCGCTCGATCCCCTCGAGCCCTGGCGAGCTGTTGATCTCGAGGATCTTGGGGCCGCTGCGCGCCTCGAGCATGTCGACGCCCGCGACCTCGAGGCCCATCACGCGGGTCGCGGCGATCGCGGCGAGGCGGTGCGCGCGCGGCAGCGTCACCTTCACCGCGAGGCCTCCCCGGTGGAGGTTCGAGCGAAACTCGCCGGCCTTCGCGGTGCGCCGCATCGCCGCGACGACCTTCCCACCGACGACGATCGCGCGCAGATCTCGCCCGCGCGACTCGCGGATGTACTCTTGCAACACGATGTCCTGACCCATCGCCCAGAGCGTCTCGAGCAGCGAGGAGACCGCCTGGCGGGTCTCGGCGATCATCGTGCCGATCCCCTGCGTGCCCTGCTGGATCTTGACGATGGCGGGCGTGCCGCCGACGAGATCGAGCGCGGCGCCGATGGCGGCGGGGCTGCGCGCGCACACCGTGATCGGCACGTCGATGCGCTTCTGCGTGAGCAGCTGCATGGCGCGCAGCTTGTCGCGGCTGCGCGCGATGGACACGGCGCTGTTCAGCACCGGCACGCCCATCATGTCGAACTGTCGCACGACCGCGAGCCCGTAGTTCGTGATGCTCGCGCCGATGCGCGGCACCACCAGATCGACGTCCGGCGTCGCGACCCCTCCGAGCAGCATCGAGGGCCTCCCGCGCGACACCACGATCTGAAAATCAAGCGGATCGGCGACAGCCACCGAGTGACCTCGCGCGCGCGCGGCGAGCACGATGCGGCTGGTCGAGTACAGGGAGGCGTTCCGCGACAGCACGAGAATCCGCATCGGTCACCCGAACGTAGGACCGCGCTCGCGCGGGCGTCAACGCGGGCCCCCGCGCGGTGGTCAGCGCGTCGGCGCGCGTGCTACAGCGAGCCGTGCGCAACGCTTGGTGGGCGGCCCTCTTCCTCGCGTCGGCGTGCGGTTCGCGGTCGACCACGCGGCCCCAGCCCTCGCCGAGCGCGAGCGCCCCGGCCACGTCGAGCCCCTCTCCCGCGGTGTCCGCCGCCACGCGCGCGGAGAGCCGCCGCGACGCGACCGCGATCGGCGACGAGCTGCTCGCGAGCCAGCGCGTCGACGCTCGCCGCGCCGTCGCCCGCGCCCTCGCCCGCATCGGCGGCGCGGAGGCCCACAAGAAGCTGCTGCGGATGCTGCCAGACGGGGACCCAGAGACGCTCGCGCTCGTCGCCTATGGCCTCGGCGAGGACTGCGCCGTCGAGCGCGACGCGACGACGCGCGCGCTCATCGCTCGCGCGGCGAGCTCGTCGACGGGAGACGACGCGACGGTCGCGGCGTTCGCGCGGGCGATAGGGCGGTGCGGGACACACGACGGGGAGGCCACGCTCGCCTCGTGGGCGACGGGCGCCGACGCCGTGCGGGCGCGCTCGGCGTGCCTCGCGCTCGGCGACATAGCCGACTCGCGCAAGCTCTCCGAGGAGTCGAAGGTCGCGCTCACCAAGGCCGCGACCGAGCACGGCGAGGCGCTGTTCGCGTTCTCCCGTTCGGACCAGGAGGGAGGCGTCGCGGCGCGCGTGCGCGAGCTCGCCGAGCGGCGGCTCTTGGGGCCGCCCTCTCCGTCGCGGGTGTTCGCGGTCCGCGCGCTCGGGCGGGTCGGAGACGAGTCGTCGGCGCGGCTCGGCGCGGTCCTCGGCGATCCCTCGTTCTCGGCCGCCGAACGCGCGGAGGCGGCGCGCGCGCTCGGGCGGCTCGGCGCGCGCGGCCAGGAGGCGCTCGCGAAGGCGCTGCCGTCGCTGCTGCCCGGCGCCGATCCGGTGTCTCGAACGGCGCTCGTCGGCGCGGGGTTCGGTCCGCTCGTCACGTCGCTCGAGGCGGTCGCCCACCCGCCGGTCGCGGGCCTCGTTCCCCTCCTCGACGCGCTCACGAAGCTCACGCTCGAAGACGCCGCGCCGGCTTCCCTCCGTCGCCGCCTCGTGAAGCTCCGGTGCGAGGCCGCGTCGCGCGTCGCGCGCGAGCCCGGGGACCCGAGGCTCGTCGCCTGCTCGCCCGAGCCCGCGTCCGAGGCGCGAGAGCTCGCGCGCCTCACCGTGCTGTTGCGCAAGCCCATCAAGGACAAATCCCGCGCGGCCATCCTGGGCGCGCTCGTCCGGTCGAGCTCTGCGCGGGTGCGCGCGGCGGCGCTCGAGGCGCTCATCGCGCACCGCGAGGTCGACGACGCCCGCGAGCTCGTCGCGTGGGGGCTCGCGCAGGAGCACGCGGGCACCGTCGCCGCCGCCGCGCGCGTGCTCGCGTCTCGCCCGGAGCTGTCGACGGCGTCGGTGCGCCCCGCGCGCCGGGGCGGGGGGCTCGAGCCCCAGGCCGCCCACGAGCGCGCGCTCGCCCGCGCGTGGGCGGAGGACGACACCGAGACCGTCGCCGCGCTCGCCTCCGCGGCCGGCGCGATCCGCCTGACAGCGGCGAGGCCGCGGTTGCTCGAGCTGTGCAAGAGCCCGTGGCCCGTGCTCCGCGCCCACGCCGAGCGCGCGCTCGTCACGCTCGGCGACAAGGACGCGTCCTGCGCGCCGACCCCGCACGCGCGCGCCGCGGCCGAGCTCGACGCGCCGCGCTCGCCCACGCGAGTCGTGCTGGACACGGACGCCGGGGAGCTCACGCTCGAGCTCGATCCTTCGGTGGCGCCGACCGCGGTAGCGCGCCTCTCCGACCTCGTCACGGCGGGTTTCTACGACGGGATGGCCGTGCACCGGGTCGTGCCGGGCTTCGTCGTGCAGCTCGGTGATCGGGCAGGAGACGGCACGGGCGGCGCGGGCAAGGAGCCGCTCCGGTGCGAGACCTCTCCCTCGCCGTTCGACGCGCGCTCGGTCGGCGTCGCGCTCGCTGGGCGTGACACCGGCTCGAGCCAGCTCTTCGTGGCCCTGTCACGCCTGCCGCACCTCGACGGACGTTACGCCCTGCTGGGGCGCGCGTCGGGCGACTGGGACGCGGTCGCCGAGGGCGACATCATCCGCAAGGCGACGCTCGCGCCGCGGTGAGCCCCGCCCCGGGCGAGCGGCGGCCGCCCGCAGCCGGAGGCTCCGAGGCACATCGCGGTGTCGTAGCAACAGTCATTGCCAAGCCTCGACGGGGGTCCCGAATCGCAGTGCTGGTCGTCGCACCCGAGCCCCGGGTCCGGGCACGCGGCGTCAACCGGTCGCGCGAGCGCCTCGCAGGCGCAAATAGACAGGGCCAACGCTGTGTGAAGCGAGCGGCGTGGCGGAGAACCCTGTCGGCTCGATGCACAGTGATCCGGTCGCGTGGAGGGTGCCCGTCGGACACTGAAACCCTCAGGCCCTGTCGCGCCCCGCACTGCTGGTGTCGGCCTGCCCGCGCCGGCCACGCCTCACGTGCTGCCTACGGCAATGACCCCTGCAGCGCTGTTCTCGGTGTCGGCGCAGGCCTCGGTGAGGAGCGGAGTCGACGAGGGAGAGCGAGCGGTGGCGCGAGCTCCGGTCGTGCCGTGGCCCGGCGGCCGCCGCGTCGGGTGGGCGGAGATGGCCGCCGCGGGCTCGCTGGCTCGCTCACGCAGCGAACCTCTCAAATCGCCGACGTGCGCTCCTCCTTTGATCTGCCCGCCCCGTCGCGGGTATATCCTGGGGCGCTTGGCCACAGCGCGCCGCATCGCATGACAGAGCCCGAGAACCCGCTGCTCCCGCTGGCTCGAACGAGGCTCCACACCGTCATCGACGGCAAGTGGCAGCTCGAGGACGTGCTCGGGGTCGGCGGGATGGCCGCGGTGTTCGCCGCGCGCCACCGCAACGGCAAGCGCGTCGCGATCAAGCTGCTGCACCCGCACCTCGCGGTGATGCCGCAGGTGGTGCAGCGGTTCGTGCGCGAGGGCTACGCGGCCAACCTCGTCGAGCACCCCGGCGCGGTCTCCGTGCTCGACGATGGCCTGCACGAGGGCGTCCCGTTCCTCGTGATGGAGCTGCTCGAGGGCGAGACGGCCGACGCGCGGTGCGACCGGCTGGGTCGGGGCATCGCGCTCCCCGACGCGCTGGCGATCGCCGACGCCGTGCTGGCCGTGCTCGAGGCGGGGCACAAGCGCGGCATGGTCCACCGCGACATCAAGCCAGAGAACATCTTCATCACGTCCGACGGCGAGACGAAGGTGCTCGACTTCGGCATCGCGCGCATCGACGAGGTCGCGGCGCTCGGCGCCTCGTCGACGCAGAGCGGCTCGAGCCTCGGCACGCCCGCGTTCATGCCGCCCGAGCAGGCGCGGGGCGAGCGCGCGGCCGTCGACGCGCGCACCGATCTCTGGTCGCTCGGTGCGTCGCTCTTCTTCATGGTCAGCGGCCAGTTCGTCCACGACGTCGAGACCGTCTCGGCGATGCTGGTGCAGACCATGACCCGGCAGGCGCGCTCGCTCGGATCGGCCGCGCCGCACGTCCCGCGCGAGGTCGTCGAGGTGGTCGATCGGGCGCTCGCCTTCCAGCCCGAGGATCGCTGGCCGTCCGCCGCGGCGTTTCGCGAGGCGCTCCGCGAGGCGGCGCGCGGCGCGGGGATCTTCGTGCCGCCGCGCCCCTCGGCGGCCGGCTACGTGCCGCCGCCGCCCCCGCCTCGCTCGGCGTTCGCGAGCGCGTCGGCGACCGGTGCCCACCACGCGATGCTCGCTCGGCCTGGCTCGTCCCCCGAGTTCACCGAGACGCGGATCTCGCCCGACACGCCGCCCAGCGTCGAAGAAGCAGACTTCGCGCCGCCGCGCGCGTCGCGCCGCGCGGTCGTGGGTGCCATCCTGGCGCTGGCGGCGGTGGTGCTGGTGGCCGCCGCGATCAGCGCGCTGAACCGCAGCGACGCGGCCCCGGCGTCCGCGTCCACGACGGCGCCCGCGGCCGCCTCGTCCTCGCCTCCCCACGAGGCGCTGGGCGCGCCCGCGGTCGAGCCGGCGTCGGCGTCGACGGCCCCGCCGCCTGCCCCCGAGCCGCCCAAGACCTCGCCTCCAAAGAAACTAACAAATAGGCCTCCCGTCGCGCCGCCGCCCACGCAGCCACCGCCGCGTGGAACTGGACGCCGCGACCTGGGTGAGTCACGAAACTGAGCCGTTGATGGCCTCTCCCCGCGCTCGGTCGCTCCTCCCGCTGCTGGTCCTCGTCGCCTCCACCTCGACGTCGTACGCCGAGCAGCGAGACCCCGCCGCGGCGGACGCGCTGTTTCGAGAGGGGCGCGCGCTCCTGAAGCAAAACAAATTCGACGCCGCCTGCCCGAAGCTCGCCGAGAGCTTCAGGCTCGATCCGGCGCCCGGCACCCTCTTCAACCTCGCGCAGTGCGAGGAGGGCAGGGGCCGCGTCGCCTCCGCGCACGAGCGCTGGCAGCACCTCGTCGACACCCTGACCTCGGCCGGCAAGCTCGGCGACGACCGGCTGCCCGTCGCGCGGGAGCGCCTGGCCGCGCTGGCGCCCAAGGTGCCCAAGCTGACGATCCGCCTGAAAAAATCCGCCCCCGCGGGGACCGTCGTGCTCCGCGACGGCGTCGAGATTCGAGGCGCGGGGCTGGGCGTCGCGCTCCCGGTCGACCCCGGAGACCACGTGATCGTCGCGCGCGCGCAGCACCACAAGGACGCCGAGACCCGCGTCAAGCTGGCGCCTGGCGAGGCGCGCGCGGTCGACGTCGAGCCCGGCGCCGACGATGGCACCCGGCCCGCACCACCCGCCGCCTCCGGGGCGCCCATCGAGCAGCCTCCGCCCGTCGCGTCCGCCGACCCCGGCTCACAGCCCGCGCCGCGACCCACGGGGAGCCGGACGACGGGCTACGTGGTCGCCGGGATCGGCGCCGTCGGCCTGCTCGGCGCGGGCATCACCGGCCTGATGCTGTCATCGAAGAGGTCAACTGTCAGCGAGCACTGCAGCGCCGGAGCGAGGGTCTGCGATCAAGAGGGGCTCGACGCCGCCGACAGCGGCAGGAGCCTGCTGAAGGTGAACACCGCGCTGTGGGCCGTGGGCCTCGTGGGGGTCGGCGTGGGCACGTATCTGGTCGTCAGCGCGGGCCCGTCCGGCGAGCCCCGCGCCGCGCTTGGTGTCCACGCGGGCCCCGGTGTCGCTACGCTATCACTGAAAGGAGCTCTGCCGTGACACCACGCCGCGCGTTCGCGCTCGCCTGCTGGACCCTGACCTCGGGCTGCGCCGTCGTCGGCTCGTACGACTTCGACGGCTACTCCGCCGCCGCCGCCGTCGACGCGGCGGGAGCGGCTGGCGCCCCGTCCGCGGGAGGCGGCGGCGCCTCGCAGGGCGGAAAAGCGGCCGGAGCAGCTGGCGCGGTCAACGGAGGCTCAGCGCAGGGCGGCGACTCGGGGCAGGGCGGGCTGAGCCAGGGCGGAGGCGGGCAAGCAGGCCAGGGAGGCGGCGCCGGACAGGCAGGCGGCGGGCAGAGCGGCGCCGGCCAGGGAGGCGTCAGTCAAGGCGGCACGAGTCAAGGCGGCGCGAGTCAAGGCGGCACGAGTCAAGGCGGCACGAGTCAAGGCGGCACGAGTCAAGGCGGCGCAGGTCAAGGCGGCGCGGGTCAGGGAGGTGCCAACCAAGGCGGCGCGACTCAAGGCGGCGCCGGTCAGGGAGGTGCCAGTCAAGGCGGCGCGGGGCAAGGCGGCGGCGGGGGCTGCAGCCAGCCGCAGACCTGGTACCGCGACACCGATTTCGACGGCCACGGCACCGCGTTGCTGTCCAGCGTCGTGGCGTGCGCCAAGCCCGCGGACGAGCCCAACGTGGTCCAGTGGGTGCTCAGCTCCGACGACTGCAACGACGGAAACAATGACGTGTTTCCCGGGCAGAAGACGTTCTTCTCGACGCCATTCGCGAAGCTTGGCGCCCCCGGCGACGTGTCCTTCGATTTCGACTGTGACGGCGCCGAGACGCCGACCGCCCCCACCTACGCGCCCAACTGTGGCGGGCTCGGGAGCGCGTGCTCGGGCACCGGCTACATACCGTTTACGCCAGCGCGCAAGGGCGGGGGCGCCAACGAGTACTGCGGCAGCACCGAGACGATCTCGTGCAAGTGGGTCCTCCCGCTCGTCTGCGGGGACGGCGCCAAGACGTCTGCCAGCCCGCTAGCGTGCAAGTGACGCCAGCGCTGGTCTAGCCGGGCGGCGGCGTCTGCCACGCGGGGGTGAGCACGTCACGCAGCGCGGGCGTCGCGTGGCGCAGGTGATCGCAGTGCGCGCGCTTGTCGGCGCCCTTGAAGCCTCGCAAGTGAAACCCTCGTTGGTCGGCGAAGGCGCGCAGCGCGAGCGGGTCATCGCTCTCGGGCGCCGGGATCGCGGTCAGGCCGAGGCGCGTGAGCAGCACGTCGGCCACCTCGGAGGTCGAGGCGTAGCCCGGCGGCTTGATCTCGCTGTGTGTGAAATAGAACAGCTTCTCGCCGAGCGTCGCGCGCTCGGCGAAGGCGAGGATCGCGGCGTGCGCGGTGGTGTCGACCCTCTCGCCGCGCGCCGCTGGGGGCCGGTAGCTCGCGTGGAAGCCGTCGAACAGCAGCACGGCGTCCACGCCCGCGTCGCCGCCGCGCAGGAGGGCGCTCACCGCGCCGTAGCCCGCGCTCCAGCCGGACAGCGCGAGGTGTCGGACGTGCGCGCGCGCGTCGCCCGTGTGCCCCCGCAGCGCCCGCGTGACGTCGTCGACCAGCGCGCTCAGCATCCCGCTCGCCCCCGCGCGCGACTCGTACGCGCCGCTCCCGTTTCCCCAGTCATAGCCCGCGAGCACGACGCCCGTCCCCGCGCGGACGAAGCTCTTTCGCATCGCGGGGTAGCCATGAAAGTGCAGCACGACATCGAACCCCAGCGCTTCGTCGTGACCACCCTTGGCCGGGATCGACACGTGCCCCCCTCCTGGCAGGGTGCGCGCGGGGGCGTACGGGCCGAGGCCGGGATCGGGCGTCGCGCACTCGCCGTGCCCTCGACTTCGCTCGTCGTCCGTGAGCACCAGCGCCTCGCGCCCCGGCGCGCTCGGCGCGGCCTCGTCCTCGACTGGAGGAAAGTCATCCCGCTCCGAGGCCGTCGAGGCGCTCGTGACCGCGACGGGAGGCGCCGCCGCGCGCCGGCTCGCGACGGCCACGCCGAGCCCCGCCGCCACGATCGCCGCGGCGACGAGCAGCGCGCGACCCCCGGGCCCAGAGGGCGTCGAACCCTGGCCCACTCGCTATTGTTTCTTGCAGGTCGCGAGGGTGGCGGGCGCTATCCACGCCCACGTCGCTCCGGGCGGCGGCGCCGGGTAGTAGGAAAGGAAATTGAAGCACATCTCCTGGCTCGTGTTCTCTCCGAACCCCACCGACGCCGACGTGGTGTTGTCCCACGTGCACCGCGTGACGAAGGTGTCGCTCTTGTCGACGGTCAGATCGAGCGGGTACGTGATCTGGTTGTAGAAGTCATACGGGAGATCCGTGACAGGGGTCTTGGTACCGTCCGAATGCAGGATGTCAGTCGCGAGGTGCGAGCCCAAGAGGTGCATGTGGGGCCACGTCTGAAACACCTTGTAGGGCGCGGTCGACGGGATGATGGCGGCCTTGGTCGTACACTCGATCGTCGATTTCGAGTGGGCGGGCAGGCTGAAGCTGGTCGAGCCGACCGCCAGCACGTCCGCGTCGTACTGACGCGGCTTGTCGCTGCAGAGCTGGATCTCGGTGGCGTCCTTCTCGCCGTCGAGGTGGGTGAGGTTCGAATAGTGTACGTTGACGATGTAGTGTGTGCTCTCGGCGCCGGGCAGCCGATACCCTGCTTCTTTCGGCAGCACGGCCGCGGGGGTGCCGGGCCCCCACGCGTAGTAGAGCTTCCAGCCGGGCTTCACGACGTTCTTGCACGGGGCGGGCGTCCCCGAGATCTTCTCGCCGGGATCGACGCGGTACACGAGCAGGTGGTGCACGATCTTGGTGTTGTCGACCTTCGGGATGAGGGCCGTCACGTGCCGATCGTCTCCGGTCGCGGGCACCTCGACGCCGAAGCAGACATACTCGTCGGCCGTCGCCTTGGGCATCGTCCATGGGGTCTGCCCCTTCAGGATGATGTCGGGCTTGCAGTCGGCGGTCGGGGCGCCTCCCGCGCCTGCCTGGCCGCTCCCCGCGCTCGCGGCGCCTCCCTGCGCGACGCCGCCGCCCCCCGCCTGGGCCGCGCCTCCCTGGCCGCTCCCTCCCTGGCCGCCGCAGGTCTCACCGACCGCGCGCGCGGGCATCCCCGCCGCCACCCAGGCGGCGAGCGTCGCCTTCTCGGCGTCGGTCGCCGCGGTACGGGGCGGCGGCGGCATCGCGTTCTTGGTGGCCGAGAGCTTCTCGACGGCGAGCTCGCCGAGCGTCTTGTCGGCGCCGTCGGGCGTCGCGGGCGACGAGATGCCCTTCTTGCGAAAGTCGGCGGTCGTGACCAGCGAGACCGGCGCGGTGTTCGTCGGCGGATCGGAGTGACAGCCCAGGCAGTTGGTCGAGACGAACGTCGCGACGTCACATGGAAGATCGCTCACCCCGGCCGAGCCGACCTGGCCGCCCTGGCCCTGCGGCGCACCTCCGCTGTCAGAGCCACCGCCGCACGCGGCGGCGAGGGTGAGGGCGAGCGGCAACGAGAACGTGAGGGCGGTGGTCTTGAGTCGCATCCGGGTGGCGGCAATTTGCCTGTATTTCTCCGCGCGATCATGCTGAAAGCGCGGGCATGCGACGTTGGGTCGGTGTTTCTGGGGTGATGTGGGTGTCGGGCCTCGCGCTCTCGCTCGCCGTGGGGTCCTCGCTCGCCGCTCCCCCCCCGAAGCGCAAGGCCGCGGCGAAGTTCGACGCCAAGGCGACGGCGCAGCTGCTGTCGAGCGCCGATCCAGGCCGCCTGCGCGAGGGCTTCTCCGCGGTGAGGGCGGCCGGCAAGGACGCCGCGCCCGTCCTGCCGTTGCTCGTCCGGTTGCTCGGTCGGGGACTGTCGAGCGAGCTGGCCAAAGACGCGCTCGCGGCGACGTCGGCGGTCGGCGATCCCTCGAGCAGCGCCGACATCGCGCGCTACGCGAGGCACCGCGACGCCACGATCCGCGCCGCCGCGCTCGGCGCGCTGCTGAAGACCCGCGGGCCAGTGGCGACCTCGACGATGCGCGCGGCGCTGTCGGACGCCGACGGCCGCGTGCGCGGCACCGCGGCGAGCGGCCTCGGCGCGCTCGGCGCGCACGAGGCGCTCGGAGAGCTCACGCTGGCGCTCGAGCGCAAGGTGTTCGAGGCCGCGGCCTCGATCGGGCAGCTCTGCAAGGGCGACGAGTGCGAGGCGTTCGCCGCCAAGACCACCAAGCTCCCGCTCGACGTGATGACGGGCGGCTTCGACCAGATCCTGTCGCGCAGCGACGTGAGCGACGAGCAGAAGCTCAAGATCGTCGCGAGGGTCCGCGAGCTCGGCACGGCAGAAGCTCACAAATTCCTCAAGGACGTCGCCGGTCGCGTCAGCGGCTCGACCCGCGTCAAACAAGCGCTCGACGAGGCCGCGCAGGCCACGGCGGCGTCTCCTGGCGCCAAGCGAGGGGACCCGTGATGCGTCGGCTCCTCCTCGCCGTGTCGCTGTGCGGGATCGTCGCGTGCAGCGCGGGCCAGACGCGGATCGGTCGCGCGTTCTCGACCGGCTGGGAGGACGACGGCGGGCGCAGCATCGCCGCGCTCGAGGCCCGCGTCCGCCAGAAGCCCGCGGCGCCCACGGCCGACGTCGCGGTCGGCGTCGGCGACGACGTCATCGTGGGGCTCCCGCTCGCGGGCGGCTCGACGTGGACCTTCGAGCACAAGCTCTCATCACGCCCCGAGATCGCGGGCAGCGTGGTGGTCGGCGCGGGCGCGGGGGAGCTGTTCTGCCTTCACGCGTTGACGGGCGCGGTGCTGTGGCGACGCGCGATAGCCGGCGGCGAGCTGATCGGCGCGGGAGACGACGGAGAGATCACCGTCGTCGCGCTCGAGCAGACCGCGGGCGCGGGGAGCTGGGCGCTCGCCGTCGGCCGCGACGGCACCGTGCTGCGCCAGATCGAGACCGACAAGAAGCTCGGCCACCCCGCGGTCGTCTCGGGGATCGCGTTCTTCCCGTGGCAGGGCCAGTACGTCACCGCCTACGACATCGGCGCGGGTGACGAGATCGCGAGGGTCACGCTCCGACAGAGCACCAGCCACGCGCTGCGCGTCGGGCCGTCGCTGTACTTCGGCGAGATCGGCCTCGTGAGGTTCGATGAACACATCGGCGGCGCCTCTCGCGGCGAGGCGAGCGCGCTGTCGCTGCCCGAGCGCGAGCTGGTGGGCACGTCGCGCTGGTTGCAACCGGCGAGCGAGCGGCGGGCGGTGACGGCCGGCGCCACCGACAAGGTCCGCGTGTACGCGCGCCCGACCGCCGCGCCCGCGCCGCTCGCGCTCGATGGGGGCGTCTACTATGCGACCTACTACCGCATCGCCTTCGGTCTCTCCGCGACCGAGCCTGGGTTCCGTTGGGTGAGGGCGCTCGGAGCGGACGCGCTCGGAGGGGCGGCGTACAAGGGCGGGCTCGCGCTCTGTGACGGAGAGGGCAAGCTCACGTTCCTCGATGCGGGGACCGGGATGCCCAACGGAGAGCTGTCCCTCGGGCGAGCGCTGCGCTCCTGTGTGGTGCTCGCCGACGGCCTCGAGCGGGCGCCGTCGGGCGCGCCCGCGCCGTCGCTCGCGACGCAGATGGGCGACGTGCTGCGCGTCGGAGCCCAAGACCTCGTGACGGCGCAACGCTACGTGCTGAGGGAGCTGGTGCAGCAGAGGGACGGCGAGGCGACGCGCGTGCTGGTCGAGCTCGCGCGCGATCCGCGCACGTCCCCCGCGCTCATCGCCGACGTCCGCGCGATGCTCGCGTCGCGTCGGACCGGCGCCGAGCACCTGCTGAAGGTGCTCGACCAGCCGTACGACTACCTGCGAGAGGTGCTGCGGCCGCCTCCGGTGGGGCCGGTCGCCGACGCGCTCGCGGGGATGGGCGAGAGGCGCGCGGCGCCGCTCTTGGTCAAGGCGCTGCTCGATCCGCAGACCGCGCCTGACGACGTGAAGCACGCGGCCGCGGCGCTCGTGGTGCTCGGGGGCGAGGGAGAGCTGCGCGACCTCGAGTCGTTCCTCGCGCTCTACCGCGCGACCGCCGAGAGCGAGGACATCGTCGAGGCCGTCGCCCGCGTCGCCGAGGCGATCGTCAAGATCGCCGGCGAGCGCGGCAAGGTGATCGTCGCGCGCGCCGCGCGGGACACGCTGACGCTGCCCGCCGTCAAGGCGCGCCTCGAGCCGCTCGCCGAGGGGGTCGTCATCCCGCCCGATGCGCCGCTCGAGCCCGAACCCAGGCAAACGAAGAAGGTGAAGGGATGACCCTCGTGCCTCGCTGGTGGGTGTCGCTCCCCTGTCTGCTCCTCGCGTGCGGCGGGCGCTCGTCGTTCGACGACGATCCGATCCAGCTGCTTCGAGGCGGAGCGGGCGGCGCACGCGGCGGCGTGGCGGGCGCGGGCAAGGCGGGCAACGCGGGCAACGCCAGCGCGGGCAAGGCGGGCAACGCGGGCGTGGGCGGCGCGGTCGCGGGCAAGGCGGGGGCGGCGGGGCTGGCGGGAGCCTCGGGCGCGGCGGCGGGCAAGGCGGGCGCTGGCGCCGGGGGCGCGGGTCAGGCGGGCGCCGGGGGCGTCATCGATCCCTGCCTCTCCCTGAGCTGCGACGACGGGATCGGGTGCACCGCCGATCACTGCGTCGAGGGCGCTTGCGTACACGAGCCCGTCGACTCGCTGTGTGGCGACGGGCTCGCGTGCGACGGGCAGGAGCTCTGCGATCCCGGCGTGGGCTGCGTCTCGCCGGGGCTGAGCTGCGACGACGGGATCGCTTGCACGGCCGACGCGTGCGCCGAACCCAAGGGAGAGTGCTCGTCCAAGCCCGACGACGCGCTCTGCCCCGTCAGCCACAAGTGCGACCCAGCGGAGGGCGGGTGCACCGCGCTCGCGTACGCGCACAGCGTGAGCCACCTGTACGAGGTGCGCCTGCCGAGCGGCAAGACCACCTCCGTCGGGGCGATGGGCAGCACCAGCGTCACTGACATCGCGCTCGCGGCCGACGGGACGCTGTACGCCCTCACTTACAACTCATTGCTCACCGTCGACAAGCAGACCGCCAAGCTCTCGCCAGTCATCGGGGTGAAGGGTGTCATGGACGCGGTCGGCATGGACGCCGGGCCCGACGGCCTCTTGTACCTCGCCGCCTCGAGCGCGGTCCTGCGCCTCGATCCGTCGGTCGGAGCGGTGACCAAGGTCGCCAGCTTCCCGCCGGGCACCTCCGCGTCCGGCGATCTCGCGTTCCTCGACGGGAGGCTGCTCGCCACCGCGAACCAGGGCGCGACCGGCGCGGCCGATCTGCTCGTGGAGATCGACCTCACGACCGGCGCCGGCGCCACCATCGGCAGCACCGGCTTCGACTGCATCTGGGGGCTCGCCGCCTACGGGAGCTTGCTCTACGGGCTGACCTGCAACGGCCAGGTGCTCTCGATCGATCCCGCCACCGGCGAGGCCGCCGTGCTGAGCACCCCCGGCGTCGCGTTCTGGGGCGCCTCCGCCCGCTGAGCCCGTGGTCGATTTGGCTTGACGAGAGAGCGCGCTCATGGGCGTTATTATTGAAAATGATGTTCAACTTCATCAAAGGACCATCGGGCTCGTCTCTCTCGGCCCGGGCCGCCCTCACCCTGACGCGCAGGGCGCTCCTCGCGGCGGCGTGTCTGCTCGTGGTCGCGCTGGTCGGCTGCGCGCGCAAGCCGGCGGCGGCGACGGCCGAGCGGAAGATCGGCGTCCTGCTCGTGAGCCATGGCTCGCGCTCCGCCACGTGGCGTCAGGCGCTCACCGAGCTCGACGGCCGGGTCCGTGGCCCCATCCTGGCGGGGGGCGAGGTCAAGGGCGTCAAATCGGCCTTCATGGAGTACACCGAGCCCTCGATCGCGACGCGGATGAAGGAGTTCGATCGAGAGGGGTTCTCCGACGTCGTGGTCGTGCCCGTCTTCCTCACGGTGAGCCCGCACCCGTTCGACGACATCCCGACCATCATGGGGCAGAAGGAGGATCCGCAGTCCCTCGAGACGATCAAGGTCGAGGGCATCGAGCGCTACAAGCCTCGCGCGCGGCCCCACCTGACGCCGCTGCTCGACTTCACTGACATCCTGCAGAAGAACATCCTGCGCCGGACGCGGGCCTTGTCGACCGATCCCGCGAAGGAGGGCGTCGTGCTCATCGCGTACGGCGACACGACCTACGAGAGAGAGTGGTCGACGCTGCTCGACGGCGTGGGCGCCCACGTGAAGAAGGAGACCGGCATCGGCGCGCACGCGCACGCGTGGTGCGGGCACATCGTCCACTATGACCCCAACAAGACGGCCGACGCCATCC
>CAUJFL010000041.1 GCA_963169165.1 Myxococcota bacterium
AGGCCACCGGCGACAGCGCCGCGAGCGTGTTCGATTTGCTCGGAAATTCGCTGGCGGCGAGCAACTATGGCCGTGCCTGGGCGATGCCCGCGCTGACGCCCAACGGCACCTTCGCGGTGCTCAACGAGGCGCCGCTGCCCGGACCGCCCGGCAACAAGCAGGGCGGCGTCTGGCGCGTCTCCAACAACACGAAGGTGACAGGCACCGGCGCCGACAGCGTGCTGTTCGACATGCCTGCGTTCTCGCCCGACGGCAGCAAGCTCGTCTACGTCGACCACGGCTCGAAGGCGCTCGCGGCCTATGACTACGCCGAGCCGGGCGGGCAGCCGACGCTCACGAACTTCCGCAGCCTGGTCGCGCAAGGCAGCTCGCCGATCGGCTTCCCCAGCGTCTCGCCCGACGGCAAGTGGGGCGTGTACCACCGCGGACCGCTCGACACGCGCGGAGGCAAGGCCGATCTCTTCTTGACGAGCGTCGTCTCCGGCGGGGCCGAGTTCCCGCTCGACGCGCTCAACGGCGCCACTTACCCGTTCTTCCAGGGCGACCGCGACCGCCACTGGAACTACGAGCCCACGTTCGCGCCGGTGCCCTCTGGCGGCTACTTCTGGGTCGTGTTCACGTCGCGCCGCACCTACGGCAACAAACTCGTCAGCGACCAGGGCAACACCAAGCAGCTGTGGGTCGCTGCCGTCGACATGTCCCCGACCCCCGGCCAGGACCCCAGCCACCCCGCGTTCCGTGTGCCCGGCCAGGACAACAACTGGAACATGCGCGGCTTCTGGGCGCTCGATCCCTGCAAGGACGACGGCGCCTCGTGTACCCAGTCGAGCCAGTGCTGCGGCGGCGCGTGCCTGTCGAACGGCACCTGCGGCCAGCCGCCTGGTCAGACCTGCAAGCCCGTGGGCGCCTCCTGCTCGCAGGTCAGCGACTGCTGCGGCTACGACCAGGGCTTTCAGTGCATCAACAGCCACTGCACCGAGCCCAAACCCTGACCTGAGCGGCGCTCGCCCTCAGTCGAACAGCTTGATGACTGGCGCCAGCCGCTGCGGTGGCGCTCCGTCACCGCCGTCCTCGTCGGGCGGCGCGTCTGTGTCGGCGAGCGCGCGAGCGTGAGCGGCGCGGCGCGTGTACTCGTCGCGGGCCTTGCCGGGCTTCTCGCGCTCGGCGGCGCGATCCCACTGGTGGGCTGCGTCGCGGAGGGCGAGCGTGCGCGCCGAGCGGTCCCCCGCGTCGGCGGCCTTCTGCTCGGCGCTCTCGGCCTTGGCGACGTAAGGATTGCGACCGAAGCTCACGCCGGACCTCCCTCGCGGGAGAGGCGAGGCGAGCCGCTCTCCACCGACCAGGCGGCGCCGAACCTGGCGGCCGCCTGCTGCTCCTCGACCTCGGTGTAATGAAACCAATCGGCCTGCACGCGCTCGCGGGTCACGTCGAGCAGCACGTAGCCGCGCGGAAACATGTCGACCCAGCGCACGTCCTTGCTCTCCAGGAAGAGGTTCTGCACCGTCTCGGCCAGCGCCTCGCCGACGCTGGGCGAGGTGATGGCTGGCACGACGAACTCGACGAGCTTGGCGCCGGCGCCCGTCGCGGGATCGTACTCGTCGAGCGTGTGTGGGACCTCGTTGGCCCACGAGCTGTGGATGTCCCCCGTCAGCACGATGACGTTGCCGCCACGGGCCTTGTCGACGAGGTCCATGAAGCGTCGGCGGGCCGCCGGGTAACCGTCCCAGGCGTCGTCGTTGTAGAGGCTGGGGAGGTACGCGAGGACCACCTGCTGGCCGATGAGCCTCCAGGTCGCGGTAGACGCTTCGAGCTGGGCGCCGAGCCAGGCCTCCTGCGCGGCGCCGAGCAGCTGACGCGCGTCGCTCTGGACCACGGGATCCTTCTCGCCGGCCTGCTTGTCTCGACCCCAGACGCGCGTGTCGAGCATCAGCAGGTCGACGAGCGAGCCATAGCGAAACGCGCGATAGATGCGGCCGTCCGCCTGGTCGCGGATCGGGAGCCACTCGCTGTAGGCGCGCTGCGCGGCCCTGGCGCGCTCGGCGTACGGCCCCTCGGTCGCCTCGGTGTGGTTCTTCGCGCCGCCCGACCAGGTGTTGTCGGCGGTCTCGTGATCGTCCCAGATGGCGATCATGGGGTGGAGGGTGTGCAGCGCTTGCAAGTCGGGATCGCGACGGTACTGCGCGTAGCGGAGGCGATAGTCGGCGAGCGTCACGGCCTCGTGGGGCGGCTCGTAGTCGCGCGCGCTGCCGTACTTGCCGCTGGCGTACTCGTAGATGTAGTCGCCGAGGTGGAGGATCGCCCAGAGGTCGAGCTGCTGCGCGAGCTCGCGGTACCCATGAAAGTATCCGTGCGCGAGGCTCGCGCAGGAGACGACGCCGAAGCGCAAGCGCGACACGTCGCCGTCGGGGGCCGTGCGGGTCCGGGCGACCTGGCTCTTCGCGCCGAGCGCGCGAAAGCGATAGTAATAGACAGAACCCGGCGCGAGCCCCGTCACGTCGACCTTCACGCAGAAATCACGCTCGGCTGTCGCGGTCGCGGCGCCAGTCTTCACGACCCTCGTGGCGGCCGGATCGGACGCGAGCTCCCATGTCACCTCGACGCTCGCGCTCGGCTCGGGCGGGGTGACGCGGGTCCACAGCATCACCGCGGTCGTCAGGGGGTCGCCGCTCGCGACGCCGTGGACGAACACCAGCCTGTCGGCCTCGGTGCGGTCGTCGGCGACGGGCCCCGGCGCGGCGGCGTCGGCGGCGTCGGCCGTGGGCGCCTCGTCGCCGTCGTCGCAGGCCGCCAGCCACGCGCCTGCGCTCGCGGTCGCGAGGAACGCTCGTCGTCTCATGGGGGGCGTCTACCACGGACGCGGGCGGCTCACTCGCAGGCACGCGCGCGGAGCGGGCGCGCTGCCTTGTGCAGCGGATCCTCGGAGCCCGTGACGAAGCCGAGCCCGCTCGCGAGATAGGCGACGGCCTCTCCCTGCGGCTCCTCTCCGAACGACGGCGCCGTCAACGACACGGGGACCGCGTCGAACGCGGCCTCGAACGGCGCCCCGGTCGGCGCGCGATACTCGAACAGCCCGCTGTACGTGCGCAGGATCAGTCGATCGCCGCACGGATGCGCGTCGCCGCCAGTGATCAGCAAGCTCCCGCCCGCGGGGACCGACAACGTGGCGACCTTGGTCGCGGTGCGCACGGCGCCCGCCGCGAGCGGCGCCGCCAGTTTGTACACGGCGCTCGGGCCGGGCTCGACCTTCGTGACGAGGTAGGCGTCGCCCGACTCGGGGTGGACGAGCAGCGCCTCGACGTCGTGCGGCCCGTCCGGGTAAACGAACCTCACACGCTCGGCGGAGAGCTCGATCGGCGCGCCGGGCTGGGGCGGCAGCGAGGGCTCGGTCACCTTCACCAGGGCGACCTCCGCCCGCTTCGCGTCGTTGTCCCCGGTGTCAGCGAAGAACAGGCAGCGCCCGGCGTCACAAGGGCCCGCGGCGACGTCTTCCCAGTCGGTCGCGAGCTCTCCTTTCAAGACGAACTCGCCCGCGGCCGCGCCGTCCGCCGTGATCGCGAAGAACCGCGCCGTGTCGCCCGAGTCGTTGTGGGCGTAGAGCACGCCGTCGTGGACGCGGCTCGCGGCGAGCCCTGACAGCTCTTGCAGCGCGGGGTACGGCACCGCGATGAGCCGCGCTTCATCGCCCACCGCGGCGCACGCGCTGCACGAGCCGTTCGTGCCCGCGGCGCCCCCTGCGCCCGCGCCCCCGGCGCCGCCCGCGCCCCCTGTGACGCCGCTCGCGCCCGCGGCTCCGCTCGAGCCCGCCGTGCCGTGATCGGCGGGCTGGCTCGCGCTGCAAGCGACGAGAGAGAGCGCGAGGGCGAGCGAGAGCTTCCGCATGGGGGCACCGTAGTCGGATCGGCGGCTCGTACGTGCGTCGATGATGGGTGTACGCTGAGCTGGTGCAGCAGAAGACGCCTCGGGTGAAGGGGGTGGCGTTTCGGTCCGTGATGAACAGCGCCGAGACGCTGAGGGGCGCCGGGACGCGCGAGCGCTGCTACGACGCGATGGACCGCGAGGTCGGCGATCCGCTGCGGTACGGGCAGCTGGTGCCGAGCGGCTGGTACCCGATCGACTGGTACAAGGCGATGTGGGTGGCCGTGCTGTCGGTGACGCAGGGCGGCCCCGAGCTCATCCGCCAGATCGGCTTCGAGTGCATGCGCCAGGACACGGCGGGGGTGTATCGGCTGGTGATGCGCCTGCTCTCGCCAGAGACCGTGTTCGCCGCGTCGTCGCGGTTCTTCTCCGGGTACTACGACACTGGCACGCTGACGGTCGAAGCGCGGAGGGCGGGGTTCGCGCGCGCCTCGTGGAAGGGCTGCGTCGGCTTCGACCGCACGATGTGGCTCGAGGTGATCGCGAGCGGCGAGGCGCTGGTCGAGGCCGCCGGCGGCAAGCACGTGCGACACAGGGTGGTCACCGGGGGGCGAGACGGAGACCACGACACGATCTCCGAGGTTCACTGGCTGTGAGCGCTAACCGCCGACGGTCTTCGACACCTCGAGCGCGCCGCCGCCATAGCCCCAGCGCAGGAGCGATCGCACCGTCCTTCGCCGGTAGAGCCCCGTCGCCACCAGCGCTTGCATCGCGTCCTGCACGCGGCCGCGGAGCGCGGCGGGGCCGTCGAGCTCGCGCGCGACCGCCAGGCGATGCTCGCGCACGGCGCGCTCGTCGAGCTCGCCACGCGTGAGTGAAGAGAGCGCGACCTCCGCGGCGAGCTGCCCGCTGCGCAGCGCCTGCCAGATGCCCTCGCCAGTCAAGGGATCGACGTGTCGCCCCGCGTCACCCGCCGTCAGCAGGCCGGGCATCCCGCTCGGCGACGACAGATCGGACAGCGGGAGCTGCCAGGTGCGCACGGCGCCGACGCGGCGCGCGCGTGCGAAGCGCGGGGCGTGGCGCGAAAGAAAGTCATCGAGCGAGCGCGCGAGCGGCACCTTGCGCGCGTCGTAGCCGTCGCGCCGCAGGTACACGCCGACGTTGCTGACGCCGTCGACCGCGGGGAAGATCCAGCCGTAGCCGTACGGGAGGGAGGGATCGAACCAGTGCTCGCTCCAGCCCTCGCGGCGCGCGCCCTCGACGCCCTCGAAGTAGGCGGTCGCGGAGATCGCGAGGTGTCGACCCCGAGGGCGCGCCGCCCCGAGCGCGCGCGCCGCGACGGTGCCGGGCCCGTCCGCCGCGATGACGACGCGCGCGCGCCAGGCGTCGTCGCCGGCGCGCGCTCCCACGACCCGGCCGCGCTCCACGACGAGGTCGTCCGCGCGCAGCCCCTCGTGGACGCGCGCGCCCGCCGCGCGGAGCGCGTCGACGAGGAGCGCGTCCAGCGACAACCTCCCGACGATCATCCCCCGCGCCGCGCCGTACTGTCGCGGGATCTCCGTCCCGTCGGGCATCATCGCCAGCGCCCCCGCGACCCACGCGTGCGGCGCCGCCGCCAGCCGATCGGCCGCGCCGAGCGCCGAGACGATCTCGAGCGCCTTGTTCGACAGCGCGTCGCCGCAGGTCTTCGGCCGCGGGAAGCGCGCGGCGTCCAGCACCGTCACCTCGAGCCCCGCCCTCGCGAGCGTGATCGCGGCGGCGCACCCGGCGGGGCCGGCGCCGATGACGAGCGCGTCGCTGGTCGTGCCTCGGTTCATGGGTTGTAGATCTCGAAATCGGTCGGCGCGCCGTCGACGCCGATGAACCCCACGCGCGAGAGCGGACTCGCCACGCGACGGAGGGTACAACCGGGCCTGCACTTGAGCGTCTCCAGAAAGTGATACTTCAGCACGAGGCTCCCGCCGACCGAGCCCTTGACGAGCAGGCGATCGTTGCTCGCCGTGACGACGCCCGGTCCGCCGCCGACGAACCACGACGGCGCGAGGCGGACGCGGTACCAGCGCGCCCCGGGCGGTCCCACGACTGGCTCGAGGAGATCCCTGCGATCCTCGATCGACGGGTAGGGCAGGACGAGGCCGACCCAGCCGACGTTGAACGCCTCGAGGTAACGCCGAAAGTCTTCGGGATCGATCGGCTTGCCCTCCTCGTGGACACGAAAGTAGTTGGCATCCGAGTGCGCCAGGTTGATCTCGCGAAATCCGCCGAGCACCTGCGCGCGCGTGCGCCCTGCCAGCTGCTCCCCGCTCATCCACCACTCGAGCAGCCAGCGGCTCTGGCCGTCGTCGTTGGCGGACACGAAGCGCTCGAGCAGAGGCGCCTTGTCGTCGAGCGAGTGGCGAAAGCTGTAGGGCTTGGGCCAGCCCTGGATCCCGAGCTCGAGCGGCCCGCTGACGTTGGGCGGCGGCAGCGGCAGCGCCTTCTTGTGGGTCGGCACCAGCTCCGGGATGAAGTACTGTACGTCGCGCACGAGCCGCGGGGTCGCGACGATCAGCAGCGCGCCGAGCGCGAGGCCCGGCGCGCCTCGCTCGCGCAGCGCCGCCCACACGGGGCTGGCGAGCCGGTCGAGCGCGCCGCCCGCGAGGACGGCGGAGAGCATCACGAGCGGGAGGATGAACCTGTACGGCTGCAGCTGCCGCAGGCCCGGCGTCACCCCGCCGACGTACGCGACGAAGAGCGGGACCCCGGCCGCGACCGCGACCCACACGAGCCTGGGGTCGCGCTCGCGCCGCCACAGCACGAGCGCGATGGCGGCGAGCGCGAGCGCGACGAACCTGAACGCGCTGAGGTTGGCGACCACACCGGTGACCCAAGGCTCCTTGGTGATCGCGAGCCAGTCCCACAGCACGAAGTCAGGGGTCGCGTCGAGGTAGTAGCCGCTGTCGAGGATGTAATGCCAGAACTTGAACGCGACGCGCAGCCACCAGGCGTTGGCCGCGACCGTGACGGCCGCGGCGCCGACGATGAGCGCGTGTTCCCGCCGCGAGAGCCCCTGTCGCGCGCGAAAATAGGCGACCAGCATCGGCGCCACGAGCACGAAGAACACGTAAGGGTGCACCGTGTGGACGAGCGCCAGCATCGGCCCGAGCAGGATCACTTGCCAGGGGCGCCGGTCGCGCAGGTAACCCATGAACAGCCCCAGCGGGACGAGCCAGGCGTACGACACGATGCCCCACGAGATCATCCCGACGAACCACAGCCAGTGGCTGAAGCCGTCGAACCACCAGATGCCCGACGCGAGCGCCGCGCCGAGCAGCGCCGCGCGGCGCGGCTGACCGAGCAGCCTCGCGCCCAGCAACACCGCGGGGAACACGGCCGCGAGCGCCAGCCAGATGAACGAATTGAACGCTCGGTCGAACGGCACCCCGAGCTTGACGAGCGCGAGGCAGAACAGCTCGTAGCCCTTGTTGTCGGCGTCGAAGATGGCCCCCGACGGCTGCCCCGCGAGCAGGCGAGGGTCCCACATCCACCCCCGCCCCGACGCGCTGAACGACTCGACCGCGCGCTTGCACTGCTCGTAGTGCGTCGACCAGACGAAGCTGAGCATCGGCGACGGCCCGAGGATCACGCACGGCGGCGACATGTACAGCAGCACCGCGACGTGCAAGGCGAACAGCCCGAGCGACCACAGCGCGAACGCGCGTCGGCTCATCGGAGCGCCCCCGAGAGCCTGCCGAGCACCCAGTAGTGCCCGACGAGCAGCAGCCACGCCCCGCCGAACAGCACGCGCAGGCGATCCCAGCTCTGGTTCGCGTGGGCGGTGTCGAGGCGCGTCGCGAGGCCGAGCAGCAAGAGCGGGCCCACCCACGCGTCGAGCGCGAGGGTCGTGTACGCCGCCGCCGCGACGATGAGCGCGCGGGTCAGCCACGCCGCGCGCTCGACCCCCAGCGCGGCGGCCGTCGTGCGCAGCCCCGCCGCGCGGTCGGTCTCTGCGTCGCGGATCACTTGCACGCCTTCTGTTACCATACAAAGAATCGCCAGCAGACCGATCATCGCCCAGCCTGGCTCGCTGTCGAGCGGGCAGCCGACGAGCGCCATCGACGCGCCCCAGGTGGCCATCGACAGGATGTCGACGATCGGTCGACGCTTGAGCCAGCGCGAGTAGAGGACGATGACGAGGACGTTGACACCGAGGACGATGAGCAGGTCCCTGCCGTGCGCCGCCGCGAGCGCGGCCGCGATCGCGAGCACGAGCGCGGCCCCGACGACGCCCGCGCGGAGGTGGGCGGCGAGGAAGCTCGTGCGCTCGACGTCGCGGCCCGCGGCGTGTTGATCGATCTCGACGTCGAAGAGATCGTTGACGAGGTAGACGAACACGTTGAGCACGAGGCCGAACACGACCCGGTGCGCGACGTCGCGTGGCGGCAGCGAGAGCCCGAGCGCGAGCGTGGCGCTCGTGACGAGGTTACCCATCTCCCGCTTCTTCAGCCGGTACGCCGTGGCATCGGCGACGATGCGCGCGGAGTCGAGGAGGCCGAGCATTCAGCGGGCGCTTCGGGGAGGAGGCACGGCGGCAGGCGGACGCTAACGAAGGGCCGCCGACGGCGCAACGACCTCGGGCGACCTCGCGCACCACGCCGCCGTCGCCGCGGCCAGCGCGTACGACGCGACGCCCAGCCACAGCGCGCCCGAGATCCCCGCGTGCATCGCGACGAGCGTCGCCAGCACCGAGCCGAGGACGCTGGCCGCGCCGTTGATCCCCCACAGCCACGGGACGCGCCCCGGCGCTCGCTCGGCGGCCCGCGCCAGCCAGGTCGGCAAGGCGACGCCGAGCAGCGCGCCGAGCGGCGCCAAGACCGCGCTCGCGATGACGAGCCGCGCCGTCAGCGACAGCGCCGACGTCGCTTGGAACAGCCGCGCCATCGCGCCGGATTGGGAGAGGAGGGTCACGTAAGCGACCAGCGCGAGCAGCGAGAGCGCGAGGCGACGCGCGCGCGTCGCCGACGAGAACCTCCGCGCCCACGCGCTGCCCAGGCCGCCAGAGGCCAGCAATACAAACAAGACCACCGCGAGTCCGTCGGACGGACGGCCGAGGTAGAGCGTCACGCGCTGCACCATCGCGATCTCGAGCGCCATGAACCCCACGCCCAGCAACGTAACGAACGAGACATCGAGCGCGAGCCCGCGCCCCTCTCCGCGCCCGCGCGCCGAGAGGGCGAGCGGCGCGAGCATGCAGCCGACCACCATCACGACCGCGATGAGCAGCACCTTGGCGAGCACGAACAGCCCGTTGCCAAACGGATAGGCCTGCGTGCGCTGCGAAGGCGCCAGCATCGCGACGAGGTCGGAGAGGCGGTTCTGATAGAAAAAATACGGTCGATCGTCGGTGGTCGCGGACACGTCGACCGGCCACGCCTCGAGCGCGCGGTCCAGCTCGGCGGCGCCTCTCACGTTGAGGATCGTCGAGAGCATCCGCTCGCTCTGCGACTCGGGGGGCGGCTGGCCGGGCAGATACGCGAGGCGAAAGCCGAGCTCGTCCGCGCGTCGCCTCGCGCGCGCTCGCTCTTCGTCGGTCCACGCGCCGCGCTTGACGATCACGGTGTGGAGCACCGCGTCCGGCAGCGCGAGCCACGGCGCGCTGAGGACGAGCACGCTCTCCGACGGCGCGCCTCCGTCGGCGAGCACCGCCTCCCGCGCGAGCGCGACCAGCCGCTGTCCGACCGCGAGCCCGGGCAGGCTCACGCTCGACACCGAGAGCGCGCCGCCCGAGCGCAGGTGCCCGAGGTAGTCACGAAACGCCTCGACCGTGTAGAGGCTGTTCTCGCTGAGCGCGTAGGCGCCCGCAGCGGTGGCCGCCGAGGTGTCGACCATGCTGAGGTGCACGAGATCGAGATCGCGGCGCACGTCGCGGAGGCTCGCGCGCCCGTCCCCGAGCTTCAGCGTGACGTCGGGCCTGTCGTACAGCCCTCCCGCGTACCCGCGGTAAGCGCCCCGGACGATCCCGTCGGCGATGAGCGGGTTCAGCTCGATCGCCGTGACGTGGCGCGCGCCCGACGCGAGCGCCGCGAGGACGTCCTTGCCGGCGCCCGCCCCGATCACGCACGCGGTGGCGGGGGCGGGGTGCACCGCGTGAACGAACGCGGTCGCGTCGTGGAGGCCGCTCGTGACCTCGGCGAGATCCCCGCGGAACCGGGTCAGCATCGTCAGCGCGTTGAGATCGATCAGCACCGCCTTCTGCTCGGGCAGCGAGCCACGGTAGGTCGGGCTCATACCCCAGCCTCGAAAGTCGTGCTGCGCGAGCACCGTGACCATCGAGTACGAGTTCCAGCGGTTGAACTCGGGGCGGAGCGCGTCGAGGCGCTCTCCCTTCGCGTAGCGCACGCGAAACGCGCCTGGCGCGGCCAGCAGCGCGGCGACGATCACCGCCGCCGTCGTGAGCCCGAGCGTGCGCCCGCGCGCCCAGCCCGGACCGGGGCCCGAACCCGCGAGCAGCGCGCCCGCGACGCCCGCGACCGCCGCGGTCGAGACCAGCACGCGCGGCGCATCGACCGCGTCCATCCAGGGGATCACGACGAGGCAACCGAGCGCCGCGCCCACGAGATCCCAGAAATACAGCCTGTGTACGTGCAGCGCGTGGCGGGTCATCGCGAGCCCGAGCGCGAAGCCGCCGACCACGAACGGCGCGGCGGCCGCCGTGAAGATCACGAGCAGCTTGCCCACCTCGCCGAGCAGGGTGGCCGTCCAGCGTGACGACACCTGCACCAGCACGAGCTCGGACACCACGATGACGAGCGCCAGCGCCGCGCAGGTCAGCGACAGCGTGCGGCCCGTGCGCGCGGGCTCGAGCCGCGCCTGCCCGAGATAGAGCGCGACCGACGCCGCGCCGGCGCCGAACAGGGCGACCGAGATCGCGAGGAACGCGAAGTGGTACCAGATGGTCACCGAGAAGACGCGCGTCAGCGAGACCTCGATCATCAGGAGGCACGCGCTGAGCGCCGCGACGCCGAGCCCCACGCGCGGGGTGAGGGTGGCGGCGTGCGGCGCTTCCATCGGCGCCGACTTGCGCGCGATCTCGCGTGGGAGCAACCAGGGACCGCGCGCTGCTGCTAGAGTGCCGGTCGAAAAATGCGCGTGGCGAAGCGAGGGGTGGCTGCGGTGGTGCCGTGCCTGTGTGGAGCCTTGCAGTGCGGGGCGCGGCCGCCGACCGCGCTCGTCGTGTCCATCTCCGCCGACGACGCGGCGCTCGCGGGGACCGAGCGCCTCGAGATCAAGGCCGCGCGCGGCAGCAGCTCCCCCTTCGACAGATCGTACGTGCTCGGCAAGGACGTCTCGCTGCCCGCCACGTTGACGTTCGTCCACGAGAGCGACGGCGAGGCGAGCGAGCCGGTGCGGTACACGATCGTCGCCCACCGCGCCGACGCGTCGCGATCGATTGTCCGCGAGGCGCGCGTCGGGTTCGTCGATGGCCGCACCAAGCTGCTGCGCCTCGGGTTGCAGGGAGTGTGCGAGGGCGTCGCCTGCGTCGACGGTCGCACCTGCGACGGCGGGACCTGCCAACCGATCGATCTCGACGCCGCGGCGCTCCCCGACTTCGTCGACACCGCCGGCGCGCTGCGTGCCCCGGGAGCGGCGGGCTCAGGAGGGAGCGGGAGGGCGGGCGCCGGCGGGGCGCCGTCGACGGGTGGGGCAGGGGGGCTCGCTGGTGTCAGCGGCACGGGCGGCGCCGCTGGCAGCGGAGGTCTGGGCGGTGTCAGTGGCATGGGCGGTGTCAGTGGCATGGGCGGTGTCAGTGGCATCGGCGGTGTCAGTGGCGTGGGCGGTGTCAGTGGCATGGGCGGTGTCAGTGGCGTGGGCGGTGTCAGTGGCGTGGGCGGTGGCGTGGGCGGTGTCAGCGGCGTGGGCGGCGTCAGTGCCATGGGCGGTGTCAGTGGCATGGGCGGTGTCAGTGGCGTCGGGGGCGGCGCTGGCGCCAGCGGTGGAGGCGCCGCGGGCGCGGGCGGAGGGGCTGGGATCGGCGGCGCTGGTGGCGGCAAGGGTTTCGTGGTGCAGTCGTCGTCGCTCTTGCCGCGCGCGGGGGGGCAGTGGAGCGATCTCCCCTCGCTGGGCAGGCTGCTGGTCTGCCAGGGCGGGGTGTACGATCAGATGAAGGGCGGGGGCGTCCCCGAGGCGCGGTGCGAGGTGCTGGTCAAGTCCACCCTCGCGGTCGAGTCGAGCGCGCCGCTCGTGAACGTGCTCGTCGAAGGGTGGCAGTGCGAAGAGGGCGGCGCGACCGCGCTGTTCGGCTCGGCGTACGCCACCCCGCTCTCGTACCGCTGGCAGGCGGGAGGCTTCACGCAGACCCCGTCGCCGCCGTCGCTGTCACGCTCCATGGCCCAGGCCGTCCGCTTCGGCGCGGCGCTCGATCGGATCGTCGTGGTGGGCGGGGTCGCCCCTCCCGACGTCACGACGGCGCTCTGGAACATCACCTCGGGGACCTGGGCCTCGGGGCCACAGCTCGCGCAGGTGAGGGAGGGCGGGGCCATGCTCACGCTGCTGGACGGCTCGGCGCTGCTCGTCGGGGGAAAGGACGACGGAGGCATGCCAGTGAAGACCTCGCAGCGACTCGCGGTCGACGGCGCGTCGTGGAGCTCTCCCGCCGCGGCGTTCGATGCGCTGCGGCCGCGCCTCGTGCGGCTCCTGGACGGCTCCGTGCTGGCGCTCGGCGGCTACGACGAGGACGGCCTGCCCACTGCTGCCGTGCGCCGGTACGATCCGGCCGCGGACTCGTGGGCGGCCGTCAAGCCTCTCCCCGCCGCGCGGTCGCGGCTCGCGGCGGTCGCGCTGCCCGACGGGCGGATGTTCGTCTCGGGGGGAGAGCGATTCGACTCGGGCTTCTTCGACTCCAGCGCCGAGACCTGGTTCTACGATCCGGTCGCCGACACGTGGACGGACGGCCCTCTCTTGCCGGTGCCGCGCGACGATCACTCGATGCTGGTGATCGGCGCGCGCGTCGTCGTCGTGGGCGGCCAGACGGCGGCGGGCGCGTCGGTCACGAACGAGACCTCGATCCTCACGCTCGATCTCTGAGCTCGGACCTCTGTCAGCGTTTGCGGAGCCTCGGGGTCGCTTTCGTCGCGGGCGGGGGCGGCGCGGACGAGGCCGCGGGCGGGGGCGGCGCGCTCGAGGTCGGCGCCGCGGCTGCCGCCGGACCGACCCGCTGGATCGTGAAGAAGCCGGTGAAGTTCTTGAACACGCCCGGGCTGGCCTGCACCAGCTCGTCCTCGCCGCCCACCTTCCATTTGAGCTTCAGGGTTGCGCCGTCGAGGATCCAGACACCCTTGCCTTTGTCGCCCTTCTCGTTGTCACGCTGAAACGTGCCGTCCCGATAGAACGTGATCTTCCCGCTCCAGAAGGAGTTGATGGCCGAATACTCACCTGGCTCGAACACCGGCGCGGCGGGCTTCGCGGGCGCGGCCGACCCGGACGCGGGAGGGGGCGCGGGGGGCGGCGGCAGCGACGTGCTCGGGCCGCCGTGCTGGTCGAGCCACTTGCAGGCGTCGCTCTGCTGCTGCTTGAACATCGCTTGCATCGACGAGTTGTCACGCGTCGCGGGATCGCTCGCCTTCGGGTTGCCCCGCTTGCACAGCTCCTCTTGTTCGGCGAGCTTGTCGCGCGGCACGCACTCGACCTTCGCCCACACTTGCCCGCCGCCGCACGCCTGCGCCGCCTCGCCGCGCTTGTGCTCGACGAGGATGGCGGCGATGTAGCCCTTCACCTCGCGCTTCGTCGAGACCGCGTACGAGTGGGAGACGCCGCCCGAGACGATCAGGTAGTTGCCCGTGACCTGGGCCGACGCGTCCTTCGCCGAGGCGTACTCGCCGTTGCCCTTCACCAGCGACGCGACGTAGCCCCAGCCGCACGCCTTCTCGCGGCAGCACGCGAGGTACTCGGCGGTGTCGATGCGGGAGGTCTTCGTGGTGGTGTCCACCTTGTACAGGAGGTGCGTCGCGACGCTCGCGTCGGCGCCGAAGCCGTAGGTCGTCAGCAGGGCCCCGGCCTGCGCCGCGGAGCGCGTGTCGATGGCGTCCTCGAAGTGGTTCTGCATCTGCGAGTCGCGGCGCTCTTGCAGCTTGTCCGCGCAGGGGTTTGGCGTCGACTGCTCCTCGAGCGTGCGCGAGGGATCGGGCGCCCTCGCGAACGCCCGCCCCAGCAGGCTGTCGTCGTCGCTCGGGACCGGGATGATCCAGAACGATGGACCGAGCGGGTTGCTCCTCTGGACGTCGTAGGGGCTGCGCGGCTCGCCGCAGGCGACGGCGAGCGCGACCGGCACCAGGAGGATCGACGCGGACAGCGCGGCGCGGCGGAGTCTCATGGCCGAGAGCGATAACGCAGGGACAGAATGAATGTCCAGGGCCGACGACCGAGGGGCGCGCGGAGTGGCCGAGGCCGAAGGCCGATCCCGTCGCGAGGGCCGCGCCGCCTCGCCGGCTGCGCTGAACGTGGCTTCGGTCTCGCGCCTGTCACCAGCCCCGCGATTCTCGCGGGGACGCTCGGCGTCGAACGGCGCTTGCGGGCCGGGGGCGATCCGTGAAGGATCCGCCGCCGATGCCGAGCTCCGCCGCGCTCCGCGAGCCCCTCGTCGAGGGCGCGATCATCGCTGGC
This sequence comes from Myxococcota bacterium, assembly GCA_963169165.1. Classification (GTDB taxonomy): domain Bacteria; phylum Myxococcota_A; class Polyangia; order Polyangiales; family Polyangiaceae; genus JADLFU01. The sequence goes on from CAUJFL010000041.1 coordinate 14,494, forward strand.
AGGTACACGCTGCTGAGGATGCTGGGCGAGGGCGGGATGGGCAGCGTGTGGGTCGCTCGTCACCACGCGCTCGGCGTCGACGTGGCGATCAAGTTCGTCAGCGCCGAGCTCGCCGCGCGTGACGACATCCGCGGCAGGTTCGAGCGAGAGGCCAAGGCCGCCGCGAAGATCCAGTCGCCGCACGTCGTGAAGATGATCGATCACGGCGTCGACCAGGGTGACCGCCTGTTCATCGCGATGGAGCTGCTCGAGGGCGAGGATCTCTCGACGCGCCTCGAGCGCGAGCCGCGCCTGCCGCTCGGCGACGTCGCCTTCGTGCTTCGCGACGCCGCGAAGGGGCTCGGCAAAGCGCACTCTGTCGGGATCGTCCACCGCGACGTCAAGCCCGACAACCTCTTCTTGTGCCGCGACGACGACGGCTTCGTCGTCAAGGTGCTCGACTTCGGGGTCGCGCGCGAGCTCGTGCCGGCCCACGAGGCCGCGTTCCGCACGGGCACCGGCGCGCTCGTCGGGACCCCGGCGTTCATGAGCCCCGAGCAGGCGCTTGGCGGCCGCACGATCGACGCGCGCTCGGATCTGTTCTCGCTCGCGGTGGTCGCCTATCGCGCGGTGACCGGGCGGGTGCCCTTCGCGCGGGACGGCCTCGGCGAGACGATCATGGCGATCGCCGCCGACGCCGCGCCGCCGCCGTCGACGCTGCGCCCCGACGAGGGTCCGGCGCTCGACGCCTGGTTCTCGCGCGCCCTCGCGAAGGCGCCCGAGCAGAGGCACGCGACCGCGCGCGAGCTCGCCGAAGAGTTCGCGGGAGCGTGCCGCGCCGCCCGGTTGGCGGGCTCGCGGGCCGAGCACCGCGGCCCCGCGGCCCCGGGCCGCGGCCCCCGGCTCCCCCCCCCGCACCCCCAGGCGGGCACGGGCGCGTGCCAGCCCGGGGCCC
>CAUJFL010000042.1 GCA_963169165.1 Myxococcota bacterium
CGACGATCAGCAGAAGGTCGTCGCCGCGTTCGGGCTCGGCAACGGTCGGCCCCCGCGCCCGCTCGCGCTCGCGTTCGGCAAGCCGCTCGGCGCGACGGCCAAGGGAAAGAGCGGCTACCTCGTCGTCCACGAAGGCGGAGATGCGACCATCACCGCGGGCGAACCGCCGGAGCGCGCCGCGGCGATCGTCGAGCTGCCGCTGCTGGTCTCGGGGGGCAACGTGACGATGTTCGCCGAGAGCGTGGGCGCCGGCCGCCTCCGCGTCGCCGCGTGCCAGCTCCCCAGCGGTCGGCTCGCCGTCGCCTCGACGACGGCCGACACCGACGCGCCCAACGCGGTCGCCCTCGCGAAGCTCGGCTGCCGCACGGTGCTCGCGCTCGATCGCGGCAGCCACGAAGACTCGTTCGTCGAGCGCGCGGGCGGCGCGACCGGCAAGGTCGCGCGCGGCGAGCAGACGACGCTCTACGCGGTGGCGACGCCGATGAAGCCGCGCGCCTTCGCGTGGCACCCCTGAGCTCAGCGTCGACGCGGCGCGGGCTCGTGCGCGCAAAGCGGATCGGACGCGCGCGTCGAGCCGGTCGCGTGCCACGCGCGCGCGCGCGAGCCTCCACAGACCGTTCTAAATTCACAAACACCACATTTTCCTTCGAGCGATTCGGGGTCGCGCAGCTCTGTGAACAGCGTGTGCTCGCGGTAGACCGCGCCGAGATCGTCGTGGCGCACGTTGCCCGCGGAGAGCGGCAACCACGGGCTGGGCGTGAGCTCGCCGATGTGGGACACGAACATCAGCCCGCAGCCGGCGCCCGGCGCGCGCGCCTCGCTCCAGATGCCCGCCGCGCGCGCCCCGCTCGACGGCTCGCGCGGCGCGCGCCCTTGCTCGAGCCTCATGCGAGCGAGCGCAGGCGCGCCGAGCGCACCGATCGCCACGCGGCCGCGATCCTCGAGCGCGAGCAGCGTCTCCCAGACCACCTCGGCGCCCGCGGGCGACAGCTGCGTGTCCGGCTCGAACATCAGCGTCCACGACGACGCGCCGAGCTCGGCGACGAGATACGACATCGTCTGCAGGTGCCGCTCGTTGCCAGCGTGCACGATCGTCTCGACCGCCGTCTCGAGCCCCGCCGCGTCCGCGTCGCCGAGCAGCCGCAGCGTCTCGGCGAACGAGCCCTCGCACCCCCAGAACGCGTCGTGGGCGTCGGCGTTGAACCCGTGGATCGGCACGGAGACGCGCGAGAGCCCCGCCGCGCGGAGCTCGCTGAGTCGTCGCTCGGTCATCGTGGACGTGCCCGCGGCGACGAGGGTCACCGACAGCTTCGCGCCCCGCGCGTGGGCGACGAGCCCCGACAGATCGTGGCGCAGCGCAGGATCGCCGCCGCAGAGCCGGATCTCTGCCGTCCCCATCCCTGCGATCGCGTCGAGCAGCGCCTCTCCCTCGCTGGTGGTCAGCTCGTCGGGGTGGTGCTTGGTGCCGAGGCACCCGCGCCGACGCAGGCACGCGCGCTCGCACGCCTGCGTCATCTCCCAGATCACGAGCGCCGGGTGGTGGTGGTGCTCGCGCGCGGTGGCGCGCTGGCGTCGCGCGCTGGCGGCGGACTTGCCGGTCTCGGAGGGATCGTGTCGACGTGCCGCGCCGCCCATGCGCGTCGGAAAGCATGTTCCGCGCCACGCACGCCGAACGCGGTTTGGGCGCTTCATGGCCGTGAGCCCGCGAAATTTGCGCTTGCTACGCGCGAAATTTGGACGACTCAGCGCGTGAGGCGATCGAGCAGGATAGCGGCGGCGGCGCGGACCGACAGGTGGTTGAACGCGTCGACGCCGACGATCGGCGGCAGGTGCGCGTCAGCCTCGCTCATCACGGACTCGGCGAGCCCCCAGGCGGTGCCGAGCACGAGCATCACGGGCCGACCCTCGGTCGCCAGGCGCGCGCGCGCGTCGTCGAGCGAGATCGAGCGCTCGCGTGGGCGCGCGGCGGTGGTCCACACCTCGGCGTCGCCCGCCGCGGCGCGCGCCTCGTCGAGCGTCGCGACGAGGCGGACCAGCGACAGCGCCGGCTCGCGGTCCGGGATGCGCGCGAGGCCTCGCCCGTCGCCCGTCCAGTGCGCGACGATCCGCGCGATGAGCGTCCGCTGGGCCTCGACCGGGTGCACCACGAAATAGTCGCTCGCGCCGAACGTGCGCGCCGAGCGCGCGATGTCGTGGACGTCGAGGTTGGTCACCGTGCTGGTCATCACCGCGCCGTCGCGGCCGACGACCGGGTGGTGGATGAGCGCGACCGAGAGCCGCCTCACGTGGCCTTCTTCGCGAGCAGATCGGGGCGCCGCGCGCCCGTCCGCGCGCGCCGCTCTTCTGCCCTGTGACGCGCGATCTCGCCGTGGTGGCCGCCCTTCAGCACGTCGGGCACGCCGAGGCCGCGAAACTCGGCGGGCCTCGTGTACTGCGCGTACTCGAGCAGGCCGTCGCGCTCGGGGCTGTGCGACTCGTCGCGCGTGGAGTCTTCGTTGCCGAGCACGCCGGGCAACAGGCGCACCGTGGCCTCGATGACGGCCATCGCCGCGACCTCCCCGCCCGTCATCACGAAGTCGCCGAGCGACAGCTCCTCGTCGATGAAAGAGCGGACGCGCTCGTCGAAGCCCTCGTACCGTCCGCACACGAGCGCGAGCGCGGGCCTCCGCGACAGCTCGATCGCCCTCGCTTGGTCGAACGGGCGGCCTTGCGGCGTGAGCAGCACCCGGTGCGCGCGCGTCGTCGCGGTCGCGTCGAGCGCCTCGAGCGCCGCGACGAGGCAGTCGACGCGCATCACCATCCCGCTGCCGCCGCCGTACGGGGTGTCGTCGACGCTGCGGTGCTTGCCGACGCCGTGCTCGCGAGGGCTCTCGAAGCGAAACGTCGCGGCGCCGGTCTCGACCGCTCTGCCGACGAAGCTGGTCGCGACGAAGGGGCCGAAGAGCTCGGGGAACAGCGTGACGACGTCGAACCTCACTCGGGCTCCAGCGCGGCGAGGCTCGTCAGCTCTATTCGCCGCGCGGCGACGTCGACGCGGGCGACCACGCCCTCGACCAGCGGGATCTCGCGCTTGCCGCTGGGCGTGGCGACGATGAGCGCGTCGCAGGTCGGGTACTCGACGAATTCCACGACCTCGCCGACAGGACCCTCGGGCGCGAACACCTCGGCGCCGATGACGTCGACCGCGTAGAATTCGTCGTCCTCGACCTCGGGCAGCGACGAGCGCGGCACGCAGACCCCGGCGCCGCGCAGCGCGTCGGCCGCCTCGCGCGAGTCGACGCCGCGGAGCCGCACGAGCAGCGCGTCGTTGGCGCGGCGCGCGCCGTCGATCTGGAAGCGCGCGTCGGGCACGCCAGCGCGTCGGAGCGTGACCTCGCGCGTCGACAGCAACAGCTCGCTGTCCTCGTTGTGCAGCTTGAGCTTCAGCTCGCCGCGCACTCCGTGGGGGCGCGCGACGACCGCCAGCTCGATCAGCGCGTCAGTCGAGGATGTCGAGGTTGACACGCCGCCCGCCCTTGGCCGACGCGGCCGACAGCAGCGTGCGGATCGACTGCGCCGTCTTGCCCTCTTTGCCGATGACCTTGCCGATGTCGCGGTCGGACACCGACAGCTCGAGCAGCGTGCCGCGCGGGCCGGTGGCCTCGGAGACCTTCACCTGCTCGGGATCGTCGACCAGCGCCTTCGCGACGAAGCTGACGAGATCGGCGTAGTTGACGTCGCTCATCGCTCAGGACGCGGGGGCGGTCGCCGACTTCGCGTGCTTCTTGAGGATCCCGACGACGGTGCTGCTCGGCGTCGCGCCGACGCCGCGCCAGTAATCGAGCCGCGCCTGATCGACGCGGAACGACACCTCGCGGGACGGATCGAACGTGCCGATCGCCTCGATGAAGCGGCCGTCGCGCGAGCTGCGGCTGTTGGTGACGACGATGCGGTAGAAGGGCGCCTTCTTGGCGCCGGCGCGGGAGAGGCGGATGTGGACGGCCATGGGGGTACTTGTGGGGGCGCCTTCTAGTCGTCCGCACTCCCTCGGTCAAGCGCGAGCTGCGCGCCGGGCCGCGTGATAGCCTCCGCGCGACCGTGGACAGGCCCGCGATCCTCGTCGTCGACGACAAGCCGAGCATGCTCGGGCTGCTCGCCAAGCTGCTGTCGCCGCTCGGTCGCGTGACCACGACGGGATCGGTGGTCGCGGCGATCCGCGCGCTGGAGCTCGAGGCGCCCGCGGTCGTCGTCTGCGATCTGCGCCTCGGCGATGGAGACGGGCTCGAGGTGCTGCGAGCGCAGCGTCACCTCGCGCCGGGCGCGTCGTTCCTGCTGTTGACAGCGTTCGCCACCGTCGAGACGGCGGTGCAGGCGATGCGCGAGGGCGCTCGCGACTACCTGACCAAGCCGTTCGAGCCGGCGCAGCTCCGCGCCAAGGTCGAGGACGCGCTCTGCGCCGCGCCTCCTCCCGCGCCGCCTCCGCTCGCGCGCCTCGATCCCAGCGAGCGCCCGCTGTCCGAGGCGCTGGACGTCGCCCGCGAAGAGGCGAGCCGCGCGTACCTCGCGTCGGTGCTGGCGCGCTTCTCGGGCAACGTGCCCGCCGCCGCGGCGCACGCGGGGATCGAGCGTGAGAGCTTCTACCGACTGCTTCGAAGGCATGGCCTCCGCGCCGAGGCGTACCGCCCGGCGTGAGGTTTTGCGATCACGCGGCGCCGTCGCGAGGGTAAGCCGCGCGCCATGATGCAATCCCAGTTCGTGCAAATCCCGTGTGTCAAATGCGGTACCATCGTCTGGATCGCGCCGGCCGCCGGGGTGGGCTACTGCCCGTCCTGCCACACGCCGAACCAGCTCCCGCCCGGCGCGGCGATGGGCGGGGCTCCGATGGGCGGGATGCCGCCAGGCGTCGCGCAGCAGGCTCCGCCGGGGATGGCCGGTCAGGCGGCGCCGCAGCAGTACTCCGGCGGAGGCTCGATCATCGGACGCGTGCTGCCCGCGGTCGGAGGCGCGGTGCTGGTGTCCGCGCTGGGTATCGGCTGGGCCGTCTTCAAGTGGAAGTTCCAACCCGGCAAGGCCAGCGTCACCTCCTACGGAATGGAGAAAGACAAGGCCGACCCCGACAAGATGCTCGCGGCCGCGACCACGCTCGCCACCAAGTGGCGCGCGGACGCGAAGCTGATGAAGATCAACGTGCTCGGCCTGCGCCCCGACGGCCTCGCCGACATCAAGGACAAGAACGCGATGATCGAGTTCTACTCGCCGAGCGGCGTCACCCAGGCGACGTCGAAGCGCCGCGAGGACTCGATCAAGAAGTACAACTTCGTCAACGGAGATCAGATCGTCTACAAGGACAAGTGGGGCGCGACCAACCTGTGGAAGGAGCCGCTGCCCGCGCTGCCGACGCCCGGCTGCTCGCTGAAGACCCTCGCGACGACCAAGCTCAAGGACAAGGGCCTCACCGGGACGAAGACCGCGCACGTGCAGGCCGACGGCGAGAAGCAGCGGCCGTCGTGGATCGTCAACTTCGAGGGCAAGACGATGTACTTCGACTTCAACAACTGCAGCGAGCTCAGATGAGCGACGCGGTCCCCAGCGACGTCGAGCTCCTGACCGAGCTCTCGCGGTCCGCCGAGCGGCTGCGCGAGGCCGTCCGCGCGGCCGTGGTCGGGCAGGACGCGGTCGTCGACGCGCTGCTCGTCACGCTCGTCTCGCGCGGCCACGCGTTGCTCGTCGGCGTGCCCGGGCTCGCGAAGACGCTGCTCGTCTCCTCGCTGGCCGAGGCGACCTCGCTGAGCTTCGGTCGAGTGCAGTTCACGCCCGATCTCTTGCCCGCCGACATCACCGGCACCGACGTGTTGCAAGAAGAGGTCGACGAGGCCGGGCGCACGCGGCGCAAGCTCGCGTTCTTCCCGGGACCGCTGTTCGCGAACCTCGTGCTCGCAGACGAGATCAACCGCACGCCCGCCAAGACCCAGGCCGCGCTGCTGCAGGCGATGCAAGAGCGCAAGGTGACGGTCGGCACGACCACGCACGCGCTGCCGTCGCCGTTCCAGGTGTTCGCGACGCGCAACCCGATCGAGCAAGAGGGCACGTACAACCTGCCCGAGGCGCAGCTCGACAGGTTCCTGCTCGAGATCCACGTCGGTTACCCGACCGAGGCCGAGGAGCGCGAGATCGCGCGCCGGACGACCTCCGGCCTCGCGACGAAGATCGAGCCGGTGCTCGAGCCCGCGACGCTCGCGCTCGTGTCGGGCCTCGTGCCGCGCGTGCCGGTCACCGACGAGGCGCTGTCGCTCGCGGTCGGGCTCGCGCGCCGCTCGCGACCCGGCGAGCGCGGCGCTCCGAAGGTGGTCGAGGACTACGTGCGTTTCGGCGCGGGTCCACGCGGCAGCCAGGCGCTGGTGCTCGCTTCCAAGGCGCACGCGGCGCTGCGCGGCGAGGCGGCCTGCGACGTCGACGACGTGCGCGCGATGGCGCTGCCCGCGCTCCGCCACCGGATCGTGCTCGGGTTTCGCGCCGAGGCCGAGGGGGTGCGCGACGAGGACGTCGTCCGCGCGCTGCTCGCCAAGTGAGCTCGTCGCCGACGGCGGTGCTCGCGCGCATCGCGGGCGCGCTGCCGCCGGTCGAGCGAGCCTACGCGCTCGCGCGCTTCGGGGTGCTGCGGCCGCGCCTCTTGTCGGTGATGGACGAGCTGTTGCCGAGCGAAGGGCCGCTGCTCGATCTCGGCTGCGGGTTCGGGCTGTGGTCCGCGTATTTCGGCGCGACGCGGCCAGGTCGTTCGGTGCACGGCGTCGATCTCTCCGCGCGCCGGATCGCGCTCGCCTCACGGGTCGCGGCGCGGCTCGAGGTGCGGGCGACCTTCGAGGTGGGCGACGCGCGCGACGCGCCGCTCGGCGACGGATACGCGGGCGCGTACATGCTCGACGTGCTGCACCACGTCCCCGCCGACGCGCACCGCCCGCTGCTCGAGCGCGTCGCCCGCGCCCTGCGGCCCGGCGGCGCGCTCGTCGTCAAGGACATCACGACCTCGCCGCGCGCGGGGCTCTGGTTCACGCGGGCGCTCGACCGCGCGATGGTCGGGCTCGACGCGCCGCTCGCGTACCGGCACCACGACGAGTGGGCGCGCATGCTCGACGGGCTCGGCCTGTCTCCGCGCGTGGTGCGGGTCCCCGACCTCTTGCCGTTCCCCCACGTGGTCTTGGTGGCCCACAGGCGCTGATGGATCCGCGCGCCTACCCAGAGCACGCCGCCGTCGAGGCGCGACACTGGTGGTTCCGAGGCCGCCGCGAGGTCGCGCGGCGCGAGATCTCCACATGGGGGCTGCGCCCGCGCGCCCGCGTCGTCGAGCTCGGGTGCGGCACGGGCGGCAACCTCGGGCTGCTCTCCGCGCTCGGCGACGTCGTCGCGATCGAGCCGGACGACTCGGCGCGCGCGCTCGCGGCTTCGCGCCACCCGTCGGTGTCCTTCCTCTCCGGGGTCGACGAGCTGGCCGGGCCCGCGTTCGACGCGCTGTTCGCGTTCGACGTGCTCGAGCACCTC
>CAUJFL010000043.1 GCA_963169165.1 Myxococcota bacterium
TGACGCCGGCGCGTAGGCCGCGTCGGTGGTGCGGCGCGCGACGCGGCGGGCCAGCGCGGCGTAGCGCTCGGCCTCGCGAGACAGCTCGCGGCGCAACGCCTCGGCCTCCCGCGCCTGCTCGGCGATCGTCTGCTGGGCGGAGACCTGGCGATCGCGGGCGCCCGAGAGCGTCTGCGCCAGCGACAGCGCGAGCGCGACGCGGTCGCCGAGGCGACCGAGCAGCTCCGCCTCGGCGAGCGTCAGCGGCGAGGTGCGCCTGGCCGCCGGGATCGCGAGGAGGCCGAGCGGGCCATCTTCATCGTCGAGCGACGTGACGGTCGCGAGATCGTGCGCTTCCATCCACGCGAGCGTCGGGCGGAGCTCGGGCCTGTGCACCTCGAGCGCGCGCAGGGTCTCGCGGCGCACCGTGTGGAAGGGCTCGCCGCGCGCGAGCTCGGCCGCGTAGGGTGGCGGCAGCGCCCGCGCCTCCTGCACGTAGCCGGCTCGGTCGACGCTGAGCGCGTCCCCTGAATCTGCCCGAAACAGCAGCGGCGACGGCGCCGACGGGCCGAGGCGATCGCGCAGCGCGGAGAGCGCGCCGCGCAGCGCGGAGTGCGGCTCGGCGACCGACGCCTGCCGTTCGGCCGCGCGGAGGGCGTCTCGCCACCGCGCGTCGTCGGGCCGCAGCCGCGCGGCGATGCGCTGCGACAGCACGCCGGCGACGAGCAGCGTCAGCCCGCCGAGCAGCACGACGCCGCCCGCCGAGTCGGGCGAGGTCTTCGCGGCGGTGGCGACGAACAGCGCGAGCGGCACGCCGACGATCGAAGAGACGAGCACGGTCGACAGCGCGCGGCCGACCGCGCGCGGATCGGGGACGGCCATCGCGATGGCGCACCCGAGCGACGAGCAGAGCGCGGCGCCCGGCAGCACGCGATCGGGCGGCGCGACGTCGAGCGCGGCCGCCGGCCCGGCGACGCCGAGCGCCGTCAGCGTCACGACCACCGCGGCGAGCCCGCGGTCCGACGCGCCGAGCTCGAGGCGCCTCGCGCGAAAGAACCGGAGCGCCGCGAGCGCCAGCACGATGAGCGACGAGAGCCCGAGCGCGGCGGCCGCGTAGTCGATCGCGAGCGGATCGATGGCCGCGCCCCGGTGCGGCGCGAACGCGACGACCGCCGGCACGGTGGTCGCGACCGCGCCGACGAGGACCATGCCGAGCGCGCCGTCGAGCCTGTGCGCCGCGGGCGGCGCGCGAAACAGGCCGTGGCCGTCGGGGACGCGCGCCATCGAGACGAGCGCCGCGATCGCGCCCGTCGCGACGCCCGCCGAGGCCGCCGCGTCGAAGGCCGCGCGACCGCCGACGCCCACGCGCGCGGTGAGCACGACGCCGATCGCGGCGACGACGCACCTGAGCGCGGCGCGCGGAGCTTCACCGACGAGATCGTCGCCGAGGCTGCGCGGCTCGGTGACACGAAACGCCGCGATGAGCGCGAGCAGCGACAGCACCGCCGCCGCGATCGAGGTCGGCGCGCCGCCCGTCGCGCGGGCCGCGGCGAGCCCAAGGTACGCGACCGGCAGCGCGCACGCGACGAACAGCGGCCCGGCGCCGCGCATCGCCGCGCCTCACCTCACCCGATGCGGGACGCGCACGCCGCGCTCCTCGGCGCACGCGATCGCCGACTCGTAGCCCGCGTCGGCGTGGCGGATGACGCCCATGCCAGGATCGGACGTGAGCACGCGCTCGAGCCGTCGCGCGGCGGCGTCGGTGCCGTCGGCGACGACGACCATCCCCGCGTGCAGCGAGTTGCCGATGCCGACGCCGCCGCCGTGGTGAAAGCTGACCCACGACGCGCCGGCCGCGGTGTTGACGAGCGCGTTGAGGATGGCCCAGTCGGCGATGGCGTCCGAGCCGTCCATCATCGCCTCGGTCTCGCGGTGAGGCGACGCGACGCTTCCGCAGTCGAGGTGATCTCGGCCAATGACGATCGGCGCCGTGACGAGGCCGCGCGCGACGGCGGCGTTGAACGCGAGCCCGACGCGCGCGCGCTCGCCGTGGCCGAGCCAGCAGATGCGCGACGGGAGCCCCTGAAAGGCTACGCGCGCGCGCGCCATCTCGAGCCACGTACGCAGCGCGGGCTGATCGGGGACCTGCTCGAGCACGATGCGGTCGGTCACCTCGATGTCGGCCGGATCGCCCGACAAGGCGACCCACCGGAACGGCCCGCGGCCGACGCAGAACTGCGGGCGGATGTACGCCGGCACGAAGCCGGGGATGTCGTACCCGCGGGTGACGCCCACCTCCTCGGCGCACGCGCGAAGGTTGTTGCCGTAGTCGAACACCTCGGCGCCGCGCCGCGTGAGCTCGAGCATCGCCTCGACCTCGGCGGCCATCCCCGCCTTGGCGCGCGCGACGTACGCGTCGGGATCGTCGCGACGGAACCGCGCGGCCTCGTCGAGCGTCAACCCGAGCGGGACGTAACCGTTGAGAGGATCGTGGGCGGCCGTCTGCTCGGTGACGAGATCGGGGATGAGCCCCCGCTCGACGAGCGCTGGGTACGCCTCGGCCGCGTTCATGCACACCGCGATCGAGCGCGGCGTACCGGCGCGACCGAGCTCTCGCGCGCGCGCGACCGCGGCGTCGAGGTCGTCGATCCGTTCGTCGACGTAGCGGGTGGCGAGGCGCTTGTCGATTCGCGACGGATCGATCTCGATGCACACGGCCGACAGGCCCGCCATCGTCGCGGCGAGCGGCTGCGCGCCGCCCATCCCGCCGAGCCCCGCGGTCAGCAGCCACTCGGCCCGCTTGCCGACGCGCGCCTCGAACGCCGCCCGCGCGGCGACGAACGTCTCGTAGGTGCCCTGCAAGATCCCCTGCGTGCCGATGTAGATCCACGAGCCCGCGGTCATCTGGCCGTACATCGTGAGCCCCAGCGCCTCGAGCCTGCGAAACTCGTCGAAGGTCGCCCACTTGCCGACGAGGTTCGAGTTGGCGATCAGCACCCGCGGCGCGTCGACGTGAGTCTTGAAGCGGCCGACGGCCTTGCCCGACTGCACGAGCAAGGTCTCGTCGTCGCCGAGGTCGCGAAGCTCGCGCACGATGACGTCGAACGCGTCCCACGAGCGCGCCGCCTTGCCCGAGCCGCCATAGACCACGAGCTCGTCGGGGCGCTCGGCCACCTCGGGATCGAGGTTGTTGTGCAGCATGCGCAGCGCGGCCTCCTGGACCCAGCCCTTGCAGGTGAGCTCGGGGCCACGAGGCGCGCGGACGGGGCGAGCGGTCGACATCACGCCGCTCTGCCCCGCCGCACCGAGGTCGTCAACGAGTTCGGCCCGGCGCGAGCGCGGCGCCCGAGCCGAGCGCGCGGGAGAGCGCGGCGGCGACGAGGTACGCGCCGATCGCGAGCCACGCGATCCGCGAGTAGCCATGGCGCAGGCACAGCGGGCTGACCGCGACCGACGCGAGCACCGAGGCGAACGAGTTGATCCCGATGCACCAGGGCAGCGCGAGCGGGTGTCGAGCCTGGATCCACCGGAGCCCCGCGGGGAACGGCAGCCCCATGAGGGCGCCGAGCGACAGACAGACGACGACGACGACCGCGCCCCGCGCGACGAGAGGGAGGCCCCAGAGCGCGCGAAGCGAAGGCTGCAGTCCGAACGTGAGCCCGAGCACGATGACCGCGATGGCCGCGCACCCGAGGGCCGCGCGCGCCCGCGGGCTCGGGTGCCACCGCTCGCCGAGCGCCGACCCGAGGCCGGTGCCGAGCAGCAGTGAAGCGAGCACCACGCTGAGCGCGTAGGTCTGGTGGCCAAGAAAGACCCCGAACTCGTGCAGCAGCCACACCTCGACGAACAGGTAGCCGAGCCCGACGGCGCCGAAATAGAGGGGCGCCACCCACGGCGCGCCGCCACGGCGCTTCAGCCTCCACACCGGCAACAAGACGAACACCAGCGCGAGGGCGGTGACCGTCACCACGAGCTGCCACAGGATGCGGTAGGCGAGCTCTTGCGGCGAGCCCGGCGTCGGCGGGAAGAGATCGAAGAAGTAAGGTTTGTCGTCCGTCGTCGGCGTCATCTTCGACGCGGAGGCGGCCTCGAACCGGGCGCCGCTGCCCGCGTCGACCGCCCGCAGGTACCTGTGCACGGCGTCGTCTCCCTGGGTGCGTGGCGTCCAGCCGACGCGCGGCGGCTCGCGCAGCGCGGTCGTCAGCACCTCGTAGAAGAATGGGGTCACGCCGCCGCGAAACTCGCGCCTCGGATCGAAAGCAGCGCTGAACGCGTCGACGTCCGCGTCGCTGAACGGCGCGCGCGACACGAGCAGCCCGACGATGGGATCGTTGCGCAGCACGAGGAGGTGTCGCGTCGGGCGCTCGGCCCCCGCGCGGCGCAGCGCGTCGACCGCGGTGCTGACGAGGCGCATCAGCTCGGGCTCGCCGAAGCGGATGATCGACAGGACGCCGTGGTCGGAGAGGCTCGCGAGGTAGTCGTCGAACGCCTCGCGCGTGTAGAGGAGGTTCTCGCTGAGCGACAGCGCGCCGGAGGCGATGAGCTGCTTCGTGTCGACGCCGCTCATCTGCACGAGATCGTAGCCCTTGCCGCGGCTCGAGCGCGCGAAGCTGCGGCCGTCGCGCGCGTGGTACGTGGCGCGCGGATCGCGCCCGATGCCGCCGAGGAAGCGATCGAACTGGCCGGTCATGGCCGCGATCGTGATCGGGTTGATCTCGACGACGTCGACGGACCTCGCTCCGAGGAAGAGCGCGCACTGCACGTCCGGTCCGCCGCCGAGGCCGATCACGAGCACGCGGTCGCGCGCCCGCGTGTGTCCCTGGGCGTAGGCGGTCTCCAGGCAGAGCCGCGAGAGCTCGGTGGAGCCGTCGGGGGTCTGGGCGCGCGGCTTGCCGTCCCAGCGCACCAGCATCGACGTGGCGGAAGCGTCCTGCGCGTACGAGCGAAACGGATACGGGTCGGCCGCGCCGGGCACGCCGCGGTACTCGACGACGCCGATGTGGCCGATCGGTCCCCAGCGGTCGAGGAGCCGCCGCGCGCCTATCCCCTTCGCGGCGGCCCCACGGAGGTAGAACCCCTCTTGGCCGTTGGGCTCCGGCTTGAACGGGAACACCCTGGACGGCAGCGCGACCGCGGAGACGACCGCCGCCGCCGCGACGGCGAGCGACACCGACTCGAGCGACCTGAGCCCGACCCGCGCGCGCCACGCGTACGCGAGCGCCGCGCACCACGCGAGCGCGGCGAGCAGGCAAGTGAACCGAGCCGCGTCGAGCGGACCGAGCAGCGCGAGCGGCAGGAAGCACCCGAGCGCCGCGCCCGCGAGATCCCACGCGTACGCGCGCGGCAGCTCCGATCGCGCGGTCGACAGCGCGACCGCGACGACGACGCCCGCCGCGAAGAACGGCAGGGACATCCAGCCGGCGAGCACGAACCCGCCGCGAGGGTCGGACGTCGCGACGAGCGGAGACTGCCGCGCGTACAGCGCGGGCGCGACGACGAGCGCCACCGAAAGCCACGCGGCGGCTTGCGCCAGCACCCGCGGCGCGCGGGCCTCGTCGAGCCAGCCGCCCTTCACCGCCACGAGGCTGCCCGCCGCGCCCGAGCCCAGCATCGCGACGCCGAGCACGACGTAGATGAGCATCGTGTCGACGGTGTAGGACACGAGCTTCGTCAAGAAGACCTCGAACGCGAGGACGACGGCGCTGACGAGCGCGAGCGGGGCGAAGCGACCGAGCATCGGCTGGGCGCCTCATCCGTCGGCCCGCCGCGCTCCGCAAGCGCGCTCGGTCGGGCGGACGCGACCGGGGCTTGCGAGGCGCGACGAGCTTCGTGTGTCTCCTGGAATCGTCACACGACATGTTGAGGACGTGATGAAGTCTCGCGTCGCGAGGCCATGCCTCGCGCGGTGATCACCGAGGCGCGGCTTCTCGCGGGTGCCTCGGGGGTGGTCGCTGGCCGCGGCGTGCCGAGCGTGCTTCAGTGCGGTGGGTTCATCGCATGACGACGTCCACCCTCGCGATCCTGGACGGGCTGGCCGCCGCCTACCGGCTCCAGCTCGACGACGATCGGTACCTGCCTCAGCTGGTAGAGGCGATCGCCCCGTCGCTCGACCGAGGCCTCGGCGTGCTCGGGTACACCTACGACGCGAGAGATCCTGCTCGCCCGACCGTCGATCGATACGTCTGCTCCAGCCGCTTCGACCCCGAGTGGCTCGCGCGATTCCACGCGACGGTCTCGGCCACTGGGCTCGACGGCGGCGCCAATCGCCCGGCAGGCTTCCAGGCGTGGAGCCACCTCGCGTGCGACCAGGCGAGCGCCGTCCCCGCGATGCGGCCGTTCCTCCCGGCGTTCGCCCACCTCGGCGGGGCGCGCGACGCCTTCGCGGTCAACGCGCTCGACGCGAGCGGACGCGGCCTGTTCCTCGTGGCTCCGCTCCGGGAGGCGCGGCGAGCGTCCGCCGAGCGCGTCACGCTGTTCACGCGGTTCGCGGCGCATCTCACCGCGACGCTCCGTGTCCGACGAAACGCTGGCGGGTCGAGGCCCCGCGCGGCCGCCGTCCTGTCGTCCGCGGGTCAGCTCCTCGACGCGGAGGGCGGCGACGAGATCGTCGAAGCGCGCGATGAGCTGCGTCGAGCGACGGCCGCGCTCGAGCGAGCGCGCGTCACGAAGCGGAGCGACGAGCTCGAGTCGACGACGCGTCGCTGGCGCCCGCTCGTGGCGTCGCGCTGGTCGCTGCTCGACGAGTTCGACACCGACGGCAAGCGCTTCGTCGTGGCGATCGAGAACGCGCCGCCGACGCGCGCGCCGCGGCGTGATTTGAGCGAGCGCGAGCACCAGGTGATGACGCAGGCATCGCTCGGACATACGGACAAGGAGATCGCCTACGAGCTCGGCCTCTCGGCCTCGACGGTGCGCGTCCTGGTGCACCGCGCGGTACACAAGCTCGGCGCGACGACGAGACGAGAAGCGCTCGCCCGCTTCGGCGCACGTCCGACCGACAGCGTCGCCAGCGCGTGACGCGAACGCAGCGACGCGTCCGCGCGCCAGCGCCTGACGCGAGCGCGGCGACGCGTCCACCCACGTCGCCACCGCCTGATGGTGGAGATCATCGGCGGCGCCGGGGCGCTGTAGGAGCGGCGCCCCGGCGCGCGACGCGCCCGTCCGGGCGGCGGGATGACGTTCGCGAGCCTCACGTAGCCAGCGCGCGGGAAGGCGGGGTGGGTGCCGATCTT
>CAUJFL010000044.1 GCA_963169165.1 Myxococcota bacterium
TACGGCATCCTCGTCGACCCGCAGCTCGAGATCTACAAGCCGTGGCTCGATCAGGCGTTCGTCTCCGAGCTCGGCGGCCGCAAGGAGATGAGCGAATTCTTGCAGGGCGCCGGCCTGCCCTACTCGATGAGCGCCGAGAAGGCGTACTCGACCGACGCCAACGTGCTCGGCGCGACGCACGAGGCCAAGGACCTCGAGCGCCTCGATCGCTCGATGCACCTCGTCGAGCCGATCATGGGCGTCGCGCACTGGAAGAGAGACGTCGCGATCGAGCACGAAGAGGTCACGCTGACCTTCGACCGCGGCCTCCCCGTCGAGCTCGGCGGGCGACGGTTCGCGAGCCCTTACGAGCTGTTCCTCGAGGCCAACCGGATAGGCGGGCGCCACGGCCTCGGCATGAGCGACCAGATCGAGAACCGCGTGATCGACGCGAAGAGCCGCGGGATCTACGAGGCGCCCGGCATGGCCCTCTGCCACGTCGCCTACGAGCGGCTGCTGTCGGCGACGCACAACGAGGCGACCACCGATCAGTACCTGACGCTGGGGCGACGGCTCGGGCGGCTGCTCTACGAGGGCAAGTGGTTCGATCCCGAGGCGATGATGCTGAAGGACGCGCTCGTGCGGTGGGTCGCGTCGGCCGTGTCGGGCGAGGTGACGCTCGAGCTGCGCCGCGGCGACGACTACTCGATCCTCGCGACGCGCGCCGAGCGCTCGGCCTACGATCCCGACAAGCTGTCGATGGAGAAGACCGCGAGCGCGTTCTCTCCCGAGGACCGCATCGGCGCGCTCGAATTGCAGACGCTCGCCGTCACCGACAACCGCGCGATGCTGGTGCACTACGCGGAGCGCGCGCGCCTGACCTCGGCCGCCGCCGACGATCTCTCGCTCGTCTCCGAGCAGAAGCGCCTCGGTGGCTGAGCCCACGGACCCTCGAGAGCGCGCGCGGCGCCGCGGCGGGCGGCTCGCGCTCGGAGTGTATTACTCGCTCGTCGTCGTCGTGATCGTCGGGGCGACCGCGCAGATCACCGTGCAGGTCTTCCGCCGCGCCGACAGCCCGCCCGTCGACTGTCGCGTCGGGCTGCGCTCGATGCTCCGCGCGGTCGACGCCGCGAAGGCGGCCGCGGCCACCGGCGAGCTCTCCCCCGAGGCGTCGCTCGCGAGGTTCCGCGCGGCGCTGTCGCCCGCGTGGGACGACCGAGACCGCGTCGAGCGCGCCTGCCGCGAGCCCCACGACAGGAAGCTCGAAGAGGCGTTCGACACGGTGGAGCGGCTGCGCTTCGCAGAGGAGAACGTGATCCGCCGCGACGCGCGCGATCTCGCCCCGCTGCGCCGCAAGGTCCTCGAGCTCGAGGCGACGACGCTCAAATAACCAACAAAAACGACATGCGGCGCGCCCCGCTCGTGAGGCGCGCCGCCCGTGGGTGCACGGTCGCGCGAGGCTAACGCGCTCTTCTTCACCACGTCGACGATGCCCTGCACGCTCGCGGCGCTCTTCGCCAGCATCGCCTTCTCGTCGTCGTTGAGCGGCAGCTCGACGATCTTCTCGACGCCCTTGCCGCCGATCACGCACGGCACGCCCATGTACATGTCCTTGTAGCCGTACTGCCCGGTCAGCCAGCACGCCGCGGCCAGCAGGCGCTTCTGATCCTGCAGGTACGCCTCGGCCATCGCGACGGCGCTCGACGCGGGGGCGTAGTAGGCGCTCGTGCCCATCAGGTTGACGATCTCGCCGCCGCCGCCGCGCGTGCGCTTCATGATCGCCGCGAGCGCGTCCTTGTCGATGAACTGCGACGCGGGCACGCCGTTGATCGTCGTCTGGGAGAGGATCGGCACCATGTCGTCGCCGTGGCCGCCGAGCACCATCGCGCGGACGTCCTTGATGCTGACGCCCGCCGCGCGCGCGACGAACAGCTGGAAGCGCGCCGAGTCGAGCACGCCGGCCATGCCCGCGACCATGTTGGGATCCCAGCCGGCGCGGCGCTGAAACTCGTACACCATCGCGTCGAGCGGGTTCGAGATCACGACGACGAACGCGTTGGGGCAGTGCTGCTTCGCGTTGTCGGCGACGTCGCGGATGATCGGCAGGTTGACCGCGACCAGATCGTCGCGGCTCTGGCCGGGCTTGCGCGGGATGCCCGCGGTCACGATCACCACGTCGGCGCCCGCGAGATCGGCCCAGCTGCCGGTGCCCGAGATGTGCGAGTCGTAACCGATGACCGAGCTGTTCTGCTCGAGATCGAGCGCCTTGCCCTTCGCGAAGCTCTCCTTGGCCGGGATGTCGAGCATCACGACGTCGCCGAGCTCCTTGCTCGCGCAGAGACGCGCGAGCTCACCGCCGATGTTCCCCGCCCCGATGACACCAATCTTCCTGCGCTGAGCCATGTTCGTTGTCCTCTTGTTTCGTTGGGATCGAGATCACATGTGCGAGATGACGGCGTCGCCGAACTCGCTGCACTTCACTTCCTTCGCGCCCTCCATCAGGCGGGCGAAGTCATAGGTCACGGTCTTCGCGGCGATCGCGCCGTCCATGCCCTTGATCACGAGGTCGGCGGCCTCGGTCCAGCCCATGTGACGGAGCATCATCTCGCCGGAGAGGATCACCGAGCCGGGGTTGACCTTGTCGAGGTTGGCGTACTTGGGCGCCGTGCCGTGCGTCGCCTCGAAGATCGCGTGGCCGGTCGCGTAGTTGATGTTGCCGCCGGGCGCGATCCCGATGCCGCCGACCTGGGCCGCGAGCGCGTCGGAGAGGTAGTCGCCGTTGAGGTTCATCGTCGCGATGACGTCGAACTCCGCGGGGCGCGTCAGCACCTGCTGCAGCGTGATGTCGGCGATCGAGTCCTTGATGCGCAGCAGCTTCTTCCACTTGCCGTCGCCGTGCGTCGGGCGGAGCGCGAGCGCGGCCTCGACCTCCTTCTTCACCTCGGCCTGCAGCTCGGCCGGCATCATGTCGTAGCCGGGATCGATCTCCTTCGCGTTGTCCTCGACGCTGAGCGACGGGTTCTTCTCGGCGTTGCCGACGATCCACGACGCGCGCTCGGTGACCACCTGGCCGCGGAACCTCGACTGCGAGAGCGCGTAGCTCCAGTCGCGGAACGCGCCCTCGGTGAACTTCATGATGTTGCCCTTGTGGACGATGTTCACGCTCTTGCGCCCCTGCGACAGCGCGTACTCGATCGCCGCCGACATCAGGCGCTCGGTGCCCTGACGGGAGATGGGCTTGATGCCGATGCCGCTCGTCTCGGGGAAGCGGACCTTGGCGAAGTCCTTCGGGTAGGTCGCCTTCAAGAACTCGAGGAGCTTCTCGTTGCCGTCGGTGCCGGTCTCGAACTCGATCCCGGCGTAGATGTCCTCGGTGTTCTCCCGGAAGATCACCATGTCGACCTTGGAGGGATCGCGCACGGGCGACGGCACGCCCTTGAACCACCGCACCGGGCGCAGGCACACGTACAGATCGAGCAGCTGGCGCAGGGCCACGTTGAGCGAGCGGATCCCCTTGCCGACGGGCGTCGTCAGCGGACCTTTGATGCCCACGAGGTACTTGCGGTACGCGTCGACCGTCTCGTCGGGCAGCCAGGTGCCGAACTTGCGAAAGCTCTTCTCGCCGGCGTAGACCTCGTACCAGGCGATCTTCTTCTTGCCGCCGTAGGCCTTCGCGACGGCCGCGTCGAGCACGCGCTGGCTCGAGCGCCAGATGTCGGGGCCGGTGCCGTCGCCCTCGATGAACGGCAGGATGGGCTGATCGGGGACGACGAGCTTGCCGCCGTTCATCGTGATGGCGGCGCCTTCGGTGGGAGCAGGGAAGAGCGACATCGGGTCCTCTCGGTTGGATCGTCGGGTGGGTGCGCGCGAAGCCTCGCAGGGCGCGCGTTCGAGGAGCACCGCGTAGCCCCTGGGTGCGGCGACGGCAACCCCGGAACCTGGCCTATTCGAGCCCGCGTTCGCGGCGCGCGGCGTGACAGCGCGGGCTCCCGGCCTCGACGAGCCGACACCCGCGAGGTCGGTGCGCGTAGATCGCGCAGCTCACGCGCCCTCCGAGCCTGCCGCGGAGCGCGACGCAGCGCTCGCTGGGGTCGAGCCGCAGGTGCACGACGCCGTCGCCGTCGACGACGGTGTAGCGCTTCACGAGATCAGGCTTGCCGAGCAGCGCCTCGCCCGCGCGGACCTCGACGTACGAGCGGAAGCCCTCCGCGCGGTTCTCGTCGGGGTTGGTGCAGCAGGCGCCGCAGCGCTGGCAGTCGGGCAGCGGCACGCGTCAGGTCGCGCGCAGGCCCACGGTGCCGCCGACCCAGTCGAGATCGCGGTTCTGATCGACGCCGAGCATCTTGCCTCGCGACAGCCGCACGAGGTTCATCACCAGCTCGGGGCGCGCCGCGCCGGGCGCGCGCAGGAACATCATCCTCACCTCGGCCTTCACGGGCTCGCCGCGGGGCGTGTGGAGCGCGGGCGCGTAGTCGATCTTCTCTTGAAGCACCCACCCCGCGCGCTCGGCCTCGGGCACCGCGTCGAGATCGGCGCGCGTCACGTCGACCTTCACGCCCGCGCCCGCGAACGAGAACAGCGGCTTCAGCACGTAGCGGGAGAGATCGTCGGGCACCCGAGCGAGCTCGCTCACGAACGTCGCCTTCGGCACCGCGGGGTGCTTCAGGAACGGCAGCGTGTACTTCGACCAGGTCCAGTACCAGTTGGGGTGCGGCACCCACGTGACGTCGAGGTCGTCGGTGTAGCGAAACGGCAGCGTGACCCGCTTCTTCTCGAGCTCGTCGAACACGACGCGATGAAAGATGCGCCGCACGGGCACCCGCGCGCCGTCGACCACGCGAAACAGCCGACGCCCCTCCTTGACGAGCGAGGTCGGGCACACCGGCGCGACGCCGATGAGGCGCTCGGTCGCGACGAAATCGGGGAAGGTCTTCTGCGACGGCGGATCGAGATCGAGCAGCACGACCTCGCGCGGATCGGCGTCGCCGACGACCGTGCGCCGCAGCCGCGCGACGTAGTCGGCCTCGGTGACGTCGCCGAAGAACGGCGAGAAGGCGCGCCCCATCCCCATCGCGTCGAGCTGCGCCGTCATCGCCCTCGCCTGGAACACGATGAACCCGTACAGCGACGGGAAGCCCTGCAGCTCGACCAGCTTGCCGTGCACCTCGCCCGAGGCGTCGCGGGTGATCGCCAGGTCGACCTGCAGGCACGACGCGAGGTCGTCTTCTCCGGGGGCGTCGAGGTCGCGGGGGATCGCGCGACGCGTGCGGGCGACGAGCTCGGCCTGACAGATCTCGTCGACGATCTCGCGGGCCGTCTCCTCGAGGCGGAGGCGCGCGTCACGCGAGAAGAACAGCGGCGTCTCGGCGACGCGGAACGGGATCTGGCACCCGAGCTCGGCCTCGAGGCGCGCGACGTAGGCGCGGTGACGCTCCTCGGTGAACGCCTCGTTGAACGCCCGACGGAGAGCAAGGTCCATGCGACGCGCGAGCCTACATGAGCGACGGCGAGGTCGCGAGCGCGGCCCCGCCCGCCGGCCTCACTTGCGCATGCAGGTGGTGTTCATCTTGTTGACGAGATCGTGCTCTTTCTTGGCGGCGGCGTCGATCTCCCGCTTGGCGGCCATGATCTTCGCGGGCTCGGCGGCGTCGCGCGACGCCTTCGCGATCTCCTTCGTCAGCACGACGTACTCGTCGACCTGCTTCTTCAGCTCGGGATCGGTGACCTTGAGCTTCGCGGCCTCCTGACCGGTCGTCTCGTACGCCTCGGCGAACTGCTTGAACCCGGCGGGCGACGAGAGGTTCGCGGCCTTCGCGCGGGTGACCCCGGCGTTGATGGTCTTGATGACCTCGGCGCACTCCTTTTGCTGGGTGATCTTGCCGCAGCCGGCGACGGTGGACAGCGCGAACGACATCACGAGCACGGCCATCGAACGGTTCTTCATGAATCCTCCTCGGGGCGCGGACGCTACACCACGAGCCCCACACGCCACCTCGAAATCGGCCTCGCGAGCGTGGCGGCGCGCGCTCGAGCGCGATAAGCGCGGGCTCGTGCGTGGCGCGCTCGTGCTCTCTTCGTGCCTGGTCGCCGCGTGCGCCGCGACCCCGCCACGCGACGCGCCGCCCTCGTCGCCCCCCGAGGCCACGTCGGCCTCGGCGACGCCGAGCGCGAGCGAGACCTCGTCGAGCGCCCCTCCCGCGAGCCCGGCGCCCGAGGTCGCCGAGGCCGCGCGGCCCGCGGACACGCAGCAGAAGGATCCTCGTCCCAGGTTGGGCAGCGTCCGCGAGCTCACCTGGATCCTGGCGAAGGCCGAGGTGGGCGCGCGAAAGATCGGTCAGGTGCGCGTCGGCGCGAGCGTCGTCACCAAGGACCGCGCGCCGATCGCGGCGCCAGGCTGTCCAGGCGGCTTCGTCGAGGTCGAGCCCAGCGGGTTCGTCTGCGCCGACTCGACGACGACGCGCGACCTCGACTCGCCGCTCTTTCGCGCGCTCTCGCTGCCCGCTCCGCGCGCCGACGCGCCGTTGCCGTACAGGTACGCGCTCTCGACCGGAGCGCCGATGTACACGAAGGTCCCCACGGCCACCGAGCAGCTGAAGATCGAGGGGCCGGAGGACAAACGGCCGAAGCCCGAGCGCCTCAAGTGGGCGACGGGGCACGAAGAGCTCGCGAGCGACGAGCCGGGCGGCCTCGAGGCCGACTCGAAGGTGCCAGCGCTCTTCGCGGACGGTCAGAAGATGCCGGTCCCCTGGGGCAAGGAGCTCCGCCTCGTGAAGAAGTGGATCCCGCACGGCTCGATGCTCGCGTTCACGCACGCGTTCGAGTCAGGCGGGCGCGTGTGGCTCCTGACGACCGAGCACGCGATCGTCCCTGCCGACCGCGTGAGACCGTTTCGAGTGTCGGCGTTCCACGGGACGCCGCTCGGCGCAGACGTCCGCCTGCCGCTCGCGTGGGCGCGCCACGATCCGGTCGAGCGCTGGGTTCAGCGCGACGGCGCGTTCGTGTCGGCGGGGCGAGAGCTCGCGCCGCGCACCTGGGTGGCGCTGTCGGACGCGCGGGTCGAGCTCGGCGCGCGCGTGTTTCGCGAGACGAGGGACGCCGGCGTGTACGTCGACGCCGCCGACGTCGCGGTGATGGAGGCGCGCGACACGCGGCCGGTCGGCGTGCAGCCCGGCGAGCGCTGGCTCGACGTACACATCCGCGCGGGCACGCTGGTCGCGTACGAGGGCGACAAGCCTGTCTTCGCGACCCTCGTCTCCCCTGGCGCGGGCGGCGTCGCGGCGGGCTGGCGCGTCAGCGACAAGGAGCTGGTGCGGCTGTCGACGACGCCGCTCGGGGTCTACCGCGTGGGGTGGAAGACCCGCGCCGCGCCGATGTCTCCCGAGGGCGGCGACCCCAAGAAGTTCTGGATCGCCGACGTGCCCGATACCCAGTATTTTCGCGGCCCGTTCGCGATCCACACGGCCTACTGGCACGAGGATTTCGGCGTGCCGAAGAGCGCGGGCTGCATCAACGTCTCGCCCGCCGACGGTCGCTTCCTGTTCGGGTTCACCGAGCCGCGCGTGCCCGACGGCTGGCAGGGCGCGACGCCGAGCGCCGTGACGGGAGGCGGCACGACCATCTCGATTTCTCCGTGATACATTCGCTGGATGCGCGCTCGGGGTTGGTCGATGCTCACGCTGGCGGGTTCAATCTTTGTCACGGCGTGCGCCGCCGACAGCGGGAGCCCAGCGGCGCGCCCCTACCCGCAGCCGGAGACGGCCCCCGGGACCGGCGCGGGCGGCGCGACCTCGACCGGGGGAGCGACCTCGGTCGGCGGCTCGACGTCGGCCGGTGGCGGGCTCGGACAGGACACCAAGTGTACCTTCGAGGGTTGCCACCAGACAGGGAACGGTAGCGGAGGCGCGGCTGTCGGAGGCGCGGCGGGCGCGGCCGTCGGAGGCGCGCCCGGTACGCCCCCCGCGGGGACGCTCGGCGGGCCGTGCATGTCGACGGGGTGCCCCAGCGGCGCGCCGTGTTGCACCGCGATGCTCGTGTGCTCGGACACGATGGTGTGCCAGCCCGAGGCGACGGCGTTGCCGCCCTTCATCGTGCAGTCGGTCCCCCCGCCCAACAGCGTGGGGGTGCCGCCGCTCAGCCCGATTGTGTTCTTCGTGGCGCCGAACACCCCGACCGTCACCTTCACCGTCGAGGTGTTCACTCCGTCGGGTTCGGAGGACATCACGTCCGAGTTCTCGTTCGCGCCGCCCCTCGAGAACCAGGCCAAGGCCAAGATTTACGTGCTCGCGCCGAAGCATCAGCTGCCACTCGGCGGCACGATCATCGTCCGCGCGAGCGCCATGGGCGCGCAAGGAACGCTCGTGTTCACGATGGCGTCGGCCACGACGCCGTCACCCGCGTCGCTGGATTTCGACGCCCCCACCGCCGCGAAGCCGAAGCTGCCAGGCGCGCCAGACAACCCGCCGTCGCTCCGCGAGCTGCCGAGCGGATGGGTCTCGTACGGGGACGTGGCGGTCCAGAGCGGCGCCCCGGTCACCGACGCGGGCGTCCCAGTGCTGCCGAGCTCGGGCAGCGCGTACGCGGGGCTGTCGACCTCGGGCGACGCGACCGGGGATCCAAACCTCACGCCGTTCGGAGTCTTCGGTGGGCGGGCGGTGCGGGGCGCGAGCTCGCTGCTCGAATCGGGCCCCATCGAGCTCCACCCCGGCGGCCTGTCGTTCGACTACGTGATGCAGTCCTCCGAGATCCCAGACTTCTGCCAGAACAGCACGTACGACGACTCGTTCCTCGCGATCGTCTCCGGTCCGCTGGGCGTGCGCGCGGCGCTCGTCGACACCGTCAACGCGATCTGCGTCGAGAGCGCGGGCGTGTACCCGAAGGTTCAGATGCAGGGGCTGGTGATGCCGCCCGCGATGTACGGCAGGTCGAAGAGGTCGTTCGAGATCTCCACGGATGTCGGCTCTCCCGGCGTCATCGCGCTCGTCGTCACGGACGTCGGGGACGCGAGCTACGACACGTTCGTCGCCGTCGACTCGATGTCGCTCCTCTCGGAGTAACCCTGATAGGCTGACGCGAATGGGCTACGGCCAGCGCGTCGACACTGTCATCGGCTCCCTCTCCCGCTTCCTCCACCTCCGCAGCGCCGAGCACGACACGAGCGGGGACCTCGGCCCCTACCTCGACCGGGAGCTCGCCGAGCTGATGCCGAAGCCTCGGCATGTCCCGGCGGTGCGGCGCGCGACGCCGTTCTTGTCCGGCTCGCGCGTGACCGAGACGCTCTCCTGGACGAGCGAGCACGAGCCGTTGTGCCCGCGCTACGCGAAGCGCCACCGGTCGGTCTATTCGAAGAACCTGACCGCCTACGCCCGCTGGATGCACGAGCGAGGCAAGCGGCGCCGCTCGCTGCTGATCTACGTCCACGGCTGGCTGGAGCCGGGCTCGTGGGTCGAAGAGGCGACGCTGATGCCGCGCTGGTATCGCGACCTCGGCGTCGACGTGGCGCACGTCCAGCTCCCCTTCCACGGGCGGCGCGCGCCGCGTGGGCAGCTGTTTCACGGCGAGTGGTTCTGGACCGCCGACCTCGTTCGGTCGCTCGAGTCCGTGCGCCAGGCCGTCTGCGACGCTCGCTCGGCGATGTCCTACTTTCGGGACCAGGGCTACGAGGAGATCGGCGTCACCGGGCTGTCCCTCGGCGGCAGCATCACGATGCTGACAGCCTGCGTCGAGGACGGTCCCGACTACGTGGTGCCGATGATCGCGCACCTCGCGCTGTCCGAGGCGGTCGAGGACGCCGGGATCCTCTGGAGAATGAAGACCGATCTCGATCGGTTCGGCATCGACCACGCGCGACGCAGAGCGCTGTTCTCCCGCATCCGCATCGGCGACGCGGCCCCGATCCTCGCGCCCGATCGGCAGCTGTGGGTCGCCGCCAAGGAAGACGCGTACCTGAAGCCTGAGCTCGTGGCGAAGCAGGCGACGGCGTGGGGAGAGCCGCCCGTCCTGTGGATCGAGGGAGGGCACATGACGTTCCCGCTCGCCCTCGACAGGATCGTCGACGCGATGAAGCAGATGCCGAAGCTCTCCGCGTAGACGCTCACCGTGCGGCGAACAGCGCTCGGGTCGAGTCGACGACTGTCGCGCGGCGCACGAGCTCGTCGAGCCGCGCGAGGTCGTGGATGGCGCCGAGCCGCTTGCGCGCTGCCGTGGACACGGTGACGCCGCGCGCCTCGAGGATGAGCGCGATGGAACGCACCAGCGCCGCGCGGCCCTCCTCGCGGCCCTGCTCACGGCCTTCTTCGCGGCCTTCTTCACGGCCTTCTTCGCGGCCCTCGGCCTTCCACTGACGACAGAGTGCGCTCATCGGTTCGTGGTGCTTG
>CAUJFL010000045.1 GCA_963169165.1 Myxococcota bacterium
GTCCTCGTGGACGATCAGCGTGAGGCCGTTGTCGAGGGTCGACTTGTGGAACGGAAGCTCGGCGGCGACCGCGGCGCACGGCGCGAGCGACACGGCGAGGGCGGCGACGAGGCGACGCATGCCGCGCCTCGTACCAAAGGCGGTGGGCGCGCGCGAGCGGGTCCGCGTATCGTGGGCGGTCATGACCAACCGCGAACGAAGGAAGGGAGAGCGCCACGTCGCGTGCGTGCCGGTGCAGGCGAAGCTGGACGACGCGCGCGAGTTCACCGGGATGATCTGCGAGCTG
This sequence comes from Myxococcota bacterium, assembly GCA_963169165.1. Classification (GTDB taxonomy): domain Bacteria; phylum Myxococcota_A; class Polyangia; order Polyangiales; family Polyangiaceae; genus JADLFU01. The sequence continues at coordinate 287 of CAUJFL010000045.1, forward strand.
TCGGTCGTCGGCGCGCAGATCCTCACGCAGCGGCGCCGCGAGCCGGGAGAGACGCTGGACCTCTCGATCTACCTGAAGGGCGACGCGCCCACGCGCGAGATCGAGGCGCGGGTCGTGCGCTGCGAGCGCCGGCACGACGGCGGGATCTGGTCGTACCTCACCGTGGTCGAGTTCGCCGCGCCGCTCGGCGGGCTCGAGCCCGAGATCAGGGCCGTCGCCGACGCGCAGGCGCAGCTCCTCGGTCCTCGCCACGACAGGCGTTGAGCGGCCGCGCGCGCGCCCCGACCCGTTCTCGAAGGTGGCAACCCCGTCCACTGGACGTCGCGTCCACTTCCACGTCGCGCGCGCGAGAATTCAGCCAAGACTTCGACCTGGCGCGCCGCGTGCTCATGGCGGCGCATGCCGAGCGCGGAGCACGAGGTGGTAGCGACGCTGGTGGCACGCCCCCGCGTCGCGGCAGAGCTGGCGGCGCTGATCGGCGAAGCGCTCCCGCGCGCGGCGAGGATCGAGCAGCTCGAGTCGGAGCTCACGACGCCGGTCGCGCTCCGCGCCGATCGCGTGCTCGTCCACCGCGACGCGCGAGGCCGGGGTCGGCTGGTGACGCTGTGGGAGGTCCAGCGGCGGATAGACGCCAGCAAGTCATACTCCTGGCCCGCCTACGTGTCCTCGCTGCGCGTCCGCGAGCGCTGCCCGGTGCAGCTCTTCGTGCTCGCGCTGACCGCCAGCGTGGAGCGCTGGGCCGCGCGCTCGATCTCGCTCGGCGGCGGCAACCACTTCCGTCCGTTCGTCATCGGGCCGGGCTCGATCCCGAAGCTCGTCGCGGGCACGGTCGGCTCGCGGGAGCTGCGCCTGCTGTCCGCGCTCGTGCATGCCAGGAGCGAGGAGGCCGTCGAGATCGCCGCGCACGCGCTCGGCGCGCCGGGGCCGGACGCGGACCCGCACGAGGAGGCGCTTTACTTCGATCTGATCATGAGCAAACTGAACCCGGCCGCGCGGGCCACGCTGGAGGAGAGCCTGATGGAAAAGCACTACGAACCCTTGAGCGCGCTGTGCCGTCAGTGGAAGGAAGAAGGCCTTGAACGAGGCCTCGAGCGCGGTCGCGAGGAAGGCCGCGAGGAAGGCCGCGAGGAAGGCCGCGCTGCGGGGCTGGCGCGCTCGGTGATGCTCATCCTCGAGGCGCGCGGCATCCCGGTGTCGCGCTCGGCTCAGAAGAGGCTCCACACAATCCGCGACGTCGCGCGCCTCGACGCGCTCGTGCGGCGCGCCGCGGTCGTCAACTCGACCCGCGCGCTGTTCGCCGCGCGTTGACGGGCTCGCTCGGTGACGGACGGGTGCGCAGCTCGAGCTCGCCCCGCGAGCCAGCACCGGAGAGCACGCCCCCAGTCGAAGGTCTCAATCGATCCCGCGCGGAGCACGAGCTCGATGGCCCGCGCTCTCACGGAAGAACGGCCGCGCCCACGTCGCCCGCGCCCGCACCGCCGACGGGAGCGACCGTCGCCTTGCTCGCGACGAGGCGCGCGTGCTGCAGCTGTCCAGCCTTCGAGTAGAGGATCTCTGCGTCGGCGCCTGCGAGCCCGGCGACCACGACAGGCGCAGACGCCGCGCCCTGCTGCGGATCGACCTCGATGATGTTGCCCCACGCGCCGCCAGAGAACCTGGCCGCGAAGACACGCTGATCGTTGCCGACGGTCTCGAGCCCGTGCCAGGCGGCGACGATGTCACCGTTCGCGAGCGCGGCTGCGCCCACGCTGCGCGACGTGAGCGCGCTCGTGAGGCACGCCGGCGCCCCGAAACCGCCGCCGCCGTTCTGCACGATGCACACGCGGTCGGTAGGGTTGGAGCCGCCCTCGACGTAAAGCACGCTCGGCTTGCCGCCGGCCACGACCACCGTCGGGCTGATGCCCTTCTTCGAGCCGGCGCCGCTGATCGCGCTGCTCGTGCTCCACTGTGAGCCACCGTGCGACAGATAGTAGAGACCGTCGTTGGTGCCCGAGTACGCGGCGTGCGCGACCGCCCCGCCGACCGCGACCGACGCCGCGCTGTCACCGAACGCCTGCGGTGAGTCGGTGCCGAGCGGGCCGGGCGCCGAGGGCCCCGCGGCAGCGGAGAAGACCGCGCCAAAATGCAGGTTGTCAGTGCCGAGGTAGGCGTACGCCAGCGTGGCGCCGTCCGCGCTCGAGCCGAGCGAGACGCCGTCGCTCGCGTTGGCGAAGCCCGGGAGCGGCGCGAACGCCGACAGCGCGCCGCCAGACCAGGACGCCGACACGAGCATGTTCGACGTCTGGCGCATCACGACGAGCGCGTCGTCGCCCCGCCTCGCCACGCCCGGGTGTCCCACCAGCGTCGTCGCGCCCGCGGGCGCCTCGAGCCAACCGCCCGCGTCAGTGAACGTGGCGACGTACGGCGCCGCCGAGGCCTGCGCGACGACGGCGAGGACACGTGGACCCGCCTGCCCGCCCGCGCCAGCGCCCCCCGAACCCGCTGCACCAGCGACGCCAGACGATCCTACCGATCCTGACATGCCAGCGTTACCTGGCGAGCCTCCCGAACCTGAGGCTCCGGCTTCGCCCGACGAGCCTCCCGAACCTGAAGCTCCTGCCTCGCCCGACGAACCTCCCGCCCCTGACGAGCCAGCGACACCCGACGCACCTCCCGAACCTGACGAGCCCCCGGCGCCTGGCGAACCGCTCGAACCTGACACGCCCGCGACACCCGACATACCTCCCGAACCTGACGTCCCCCCAGCTCCCGCCTGCGCCGCCCCGGCCGAACCCGCGTCCGCGCCCGCGCCGCCCGACGAGGCGCCCGCCTGTCCGGCGGTGGACGCTCCACCCTGGGACGCCCCGGCGCCGCCGCTCCCCGGCACGCCCGCCGCGCCCGTCCCGTTGCCGCCCCCGCCGAGCGCCCCGCTGGTCGGAGGATCTTCGACGACGGTGCCGCCGGTGGCGCAGGCGGTGGCGAGGACGACCGAGGCGAGGACCGAGCGCGGGCGCATCGGCGCATTCTTTCAAGAAAGGCGCGCAACGACCAGCGCCGTCAGAGCCGCAGCAACACCTTGCCGAACGAGTCGTTCGACGCGAGGCGCTCGTGCGCGGCGCCCGCGTCCTCGAGCGGCAGCACGCGGTCGATCACCGGCCGCACGACGCCGCGCGCGAGCCACGGCGCGAGCGTGCGCGACAGCACCCGCGCGGCCTCGATCTTCTCCTCGAGCGGGCGCGAGCGGAGCACCGTCCCGATGAGCTCTGCGCGCAGCGTGAGCAGCGCCCCAAGATCGAGCTCGGCGCTGCGACCGGCGGTCAGCCCGACGAGCACGACGCGGCCACGAGGCGCGAGCGCGCGGATCGTCTCGGGCAGGTACGCGCCGCCGACGAG
>CAUJFL010000046.1 GCA_963169165.1 Myxococcota bacterium
GCAGGCGTCGGCCAACGCGAAGGTGGGCAATTTCGCGTCGAACCTCGCCGCGTTCGCGCTGTTCGCCTGGGCAGGCGCGATCCGCTGGGAGCTCGCGCTGCCGATGGGCGCGGCGCAGCTGCTCGGCGCGTTCGTGGGCTCACGCCTCGTCGTGCGTCGCGGCGCCGGGCTGGTCCGGGCGCTCGCCGTCGTGGTGTCGCTGGCGCTCGCCGCGCGCGTCGCTTGGCAGATGCTGACCGCGGGATGACTCGTCGTTTCAACGGTGAAAACTTCCCGATAAAGGGGCAGGCTCCACCCATGCCCAGCGAGCCGCTGTTGCCCGAGCTCGTCGACGCGCTGCTCAAGAGCTACCGCGACGACGCCCGCGCCCACCACATCAACCGCAGGTTCCTGCCGTCGCGCGACGAGATCATCGAGATCACCCGCCTCTTGCTCGAGCTCATGTACCCGGGCTACTTCGGGCGCCAGGATCTCACCGACGACAACATCGCCTACTACACGGGCGTCACGCTCTCGGCCGTCAAGGAGAAGCTCGAGGAGCAGGTGGGGCTGTCGCTCTGCTATCAGCGCGAGCTCAGCGGAAACTGCTGCAAGGACACCGAGCCCGGCCTCGTGCGCTGCGACGCGCGCGAGGTCACCGCCAGGTTCTTGCGCCGCCTGCCCGAGCTCCGCGCGATGCTCGTCGAGGACGTGCAGGCCGCCTACGACGGAGACCCGGCGGCGACCAACCTCGACGAGGTGATCCTCGCGTATCCCGGCCTGTTCGCGATCAGCGTGTACCGGATCGCCCACGAGCTCGCCGAGCTCGGCGTCGCCCTCCTGCCGCGCATCATGACCGAGTGGGCGCACGCGCAGACCGGCGCCGATCTGCACCCCGGCGCGAAGATCGGCCGCTCGTTCTTCATCGATCACGCGACCGGCGTCGTCGTCGGCGAGACGACCGAGATCGGCTCGCACGTCAAGCTCTACCAGGGCGTGACGCTCGGCGCGCTCTCTCACCCGAAGGGCCGCGACGGCCGCGTGATCCGCGGCGAGAAGCGCCACCCCACCGTCGAGAGCCGCGTCACCGTCTACGCCAACACGACCGTGCTCGGCGGCCAGACCGTCGTCGGCGAGGGCAGCACGATCGGCGGCGCGGTGTTCTTGACCTACGGCGTGCCCCCCGGGTCCAAGGTCGCGGTCAAGCCGCCCGAGCTCGTGCTGAAGCCCGCGGCGCCCGACAAGGCCGAGGCGGCGACGTCGGCCGAGTAGCGCACGCCGCCCGCTCGTTCTCGGGTATCGTCGCCTGCATGACGCAAGGCAACGAGGGCCTGAAGGTCAACCTTCACCAGCTCCTGAAGGCGATGATCGAGAAGGGCGCGAGCGACATGCACATCACGACGGGCTCGCCGCCGCTCTTGCGCATCGACGGCTCGATCGTCCCGCTCAAGCTCGCGCCGCTGTCGCCGGTCGACACGAAGGCGCTCTGCTACTCGATCCTCACCGAGGAGCAGAAGATCCACTTCGAGAAGCACAACGAGCTCGATCTGTCCTTCGGCGTGAAGAACCTCTCGCGCTTCCGCGCCAACATCTTCATGCAGCGCGGCGCCGTCTCGGGCGCGCTCCGCGCGATCCCGTTCAAGATCCTGAGCTTCGACGAGCTCGGGCTGCCGCTGGTCATCTCCGAGCTCGCGGCGAAGCCGCGCGGCCTCGTGCTCGTCACCGGCGCGACCGGCTCTGGCAAGAGCACCACGCTCGCGTCGATCATCGACAAGATCAACACCGAGACGCGCCAGCACATCATGACGATCGAGGACCCGATCGAGTACCTGCACCCGCACAAGCTGTGCGTGGTCAACCAGCGCGAGATCGGCGCCGACACCGAGAGCTTCAAGACCGCGCTGAAGTACGTGCTGCGCCAGGATCCCGACGTCGTGCTCGTCGGCGAGATGCGCGACCTCGAGACGATCGAGGCCGCGCTGACCATCGCCGAGACGGGCCACCTCGTGTTCGCGACGCTGCACACCAACAGCTGCGCGCAGACGATCAACCGCATCGTCGACGTGTTCCCGCCGTATCAGCAGCAGCAGATCCGCGCGCAGCTGTCGTTCTCGCTGGCTGGCGTCGTCACGCAGCAGCTGCTCGCGAGGCACAACGCGCCCGGCCGCGTGCTCGCGCTCGAGATCATGGTGCCGAACGCCGCGATCCGAAACCTGATCCGCGAGAACAAGATCTCGCAGATCTACAGCCAGATGCAGGTCGGTCAGGAGAAGTTCGGGATGCAGACGATGAACCAGTCGCTGTTCTCGCTGTTCTCGCGCCGGATGATCTCGCAAGAGGACGCGATCGGCCGCTCGACCGAGCCCGACGAGCTGAAGATGATGATGGACGGGCGCACGCCGGGCGGCGCCGCGTCTCAGGGCGCCCCGCGCTGAGCCGCCCACCGCTCGACGAGGGCGGTGAGCGCCGCGCGCTCGGTCACCGCCGCGCGCCACCTCGACGGGATCGCGCCCGCACCGTCGCGCACTCCCGCGATGCCCCCGGTGATCGCCGCGGTCGTGTCGGTGTCGTCGCCGAGCGCGACCGCGGCCTTCACCGCGGCCTCGTAGCTGCCCTTCGTCAGCGCGAAGCGCGCCGAGTGCAGCGAGTCGACCACGTAGCCGCTGCCCTTGCCCCCGGGGGGATCGTCGAGCCGCAGCGCGGGCAGCTCGCGCGTAGCCGCGGGATCGTCCGCGACGAGCTCGCGCGTGCGCGCGACCGCGGCGGCCCATGGATCGGCCGCGCCGTCGAGGTGGGCCCTCGCCCACAGGCAGTACACGACCGAGCAGAGCTGCGCGCGGACGTGTGGGTGCGTGACGCGAGTCTGCAGGCGCGCGTCGCGCGCGAGCGCCGCGTCGTCGCCCGCGTGCCACAGCGCGAGCGGCAGCACGCGCATCAGCGCGCCGTTGCCGTTGCCGCGCTCCTCTGCCGGGATCGGATCGACCGCGGGGGCGCCGCGCTCGATGGCCCGCAGCGCCTGGCTGGTCTGGATCCCGATGTCGAACACGCGCCCCTCGACCGCGAGGTAGCCCTCGAACGCCCACCTGCGAAACCTCACGGCGAGATCGTCGGGGTCGAGCCGCCCCGCCTCGAGCAGGGAGTCGAGCAGGCACAGCGCCATCGCGCCGTCGTCCGACCACGCGGCGGCCGGCGCGCGCGGGTGGGCGCGATCGTAGCCGCGCGGCGGCGCGAGCTCGATCTCGGCGAGCGGTGGGATCTGCGCCGGCCTGCGGAATTCGTAGGGGACACCCAGCGCGTCCCCCACCAACAGACCAAACAGACCTCCGAGGCGTCGATCGTCGAGCATGTTCACCCTTTCGTGCGGTCCGCGCGCATGCCGAGGAGCGTGAGCGGCTCGTCGGACGCGGAGAACGTCAGGAGCTCGCCGAAGCGCACGGCGACGCGCTCGGCGGGTCCGTCGAGGAAGAGCCGCGCCTCGTGCATCTTGCTGCGGATCTGGACGCGCTCGCCGCGCGGCACGCGGAGCTTGGTGATCACGAGCGGGCGGCCGTACGGCGTGTAGGGCTCGCGGACGACCAGCTGCAGCTCATCCGAGTCGAGGGGGAGCACGTCGCCGCCCGCCGAGCGCTGCGCCGCGGTCGAGCCCGCGGCCGGGCCGATCCAGAAGCCGCTCGAGCGCTGCTCCTCTTCGCGTCCGCCGAAGGACAGGAGGTACCGCGAGGTCGCCGCGGGCGACTCGTGGCAATAGAGCGCGTCGTTGAGCACGTGCCTGGAGACGAGCGCGCCGTCGCGCAGGACCTCGAGCCGCGTGAGCACGATGCGAGGCAAGTCGTCGGCGACCAGGCGCGCGAGGACGCCGTCGACCGTGCTGGCGTCCGCGCCGCAGAAGAAGCCGACGCTGTGGTCGGGCGCGCTGTTGACGCCCAGCACCGGCACGCCCGCGCCGACCTGGTGCGACGCGGTGAGCAGCGTGCCGTCGCCGCCGACCGTGACGACCACCGCCGCGCCCGTCGTGTCGAACGCCTCGCTCGGGCCCACGATCACCGCGGAGAGGCCGACGCGCGCGAGGCCCTGGGAGACGGCGTCGAGCGCGCGGAGGTGAGCCTCGTGCGCGCCGCGCATGCGCGCGACGGCCGGATCGCCCGCGTCGAGCAGGGCGACGATGCGCGGATCGCGCTCTTCTTCGACCGAGCGCTGAAAGCTCGTCCGCTTGACGACGACGAGCGCGCGCCCGCTCATCGCGAGACCGGGTACCGCGCGGCGAGACGTCGGAGGCCGAGCTCGGTCTTCATGTCGTCGAAGAAGCCCTCGTCGGCGAGCGCGAGCGCGTCGGCGAGCGGGTACGCGACGATCTCGGCGCCCTCCTCGAGCGGAGAGCCGTCGAGGCCCGGCGGTCGCCGCGTCGCTGGATCGACCTCGACCTCGTAGAAGTAGATGCGCTCGGCGATCACGCCGGGCGAAGGGTACATGCCCGCGCCGAGCGGGCGGAGGGCCTCGTCGGCCACGGCGATGCCGAGCTCTTCTTCGAGCTCGCGCGCGGCGCACCTTCGCAGCCCCGGCTCACCGCGCTCATCGGGCTCGACGAGGCCGGCCGGCAGCTCCCACAGCGCTCCGGTGAGCGGCCCGCGCGCGATCGGCTCCTCGGGGCGGAGCGCGACCGGCGGCCGCAGCGACGAGCGGAGATAGACCCTCCGCACGCCGCGCGGATCGGCGAAGTGCGCGGCCATCGTCACGGCGTCGAGCGCGACGCGCCACGCCTCGTCGTACGCGAACACGGGCGACACGCGCCCGTCGGAGAACGACAGCGACAGCCGACGCCTTCGCACGCGCAGGAAGCCCTCGTCACAGCGTGAGCCTTGGGTGACGTCGTCGACGACGGTCACCGCGATCTGGGGCAGGAGGGGCAGGGCTTCGCGCATGAAGTGTGGAGCGCCGAGGGCGCGCGGCGACGATACCACCCTTGCCGCGCTCAGGCCGCGCGCGCCGAGCCCGCGCCAGAGCGCGCGCCCAGCCAGCTCTCGACGATGGGCCACGTCGCCTGCGGCGCGAGCCGCCCGACCAGCAGATCGATGTGCCCCGCGGGCCACTCGCGGTACGTCTTGTCGCGCGCCTCGCTGCGGTCGAACGCCGTCCGCACCCCGCCTGGCGGCGCGAGATCGTCGTGCGTGCCTCCGACGACGAGCAGCGGAGTGTCGGTCATCGCCTCGAACGCCTCGCCGAAGCCCTCGATGCCGCCGGGCACGTCGGTGCGCTGCCCGCGCTCCATCGCCCACCGAAACATCGCGCGCATCACGCGGATCGACCCGAGATCCATCGCGAGCGACATGTGCTGCGAGATGATGTCGGGCTCGATGTTGGGCGGGTAGTAGCCTCGGAACGGCAGCGGATACAGCGGGCTCTCGACGAACGCGCGGAAGCCGCGCACGGCCTCGCCGACCAGGTGCAGCTCCATCGCCGGGAGGTGCTCGACCAGCTGGACGCGTCGATCGAGCGACAGCAGCAGCGCGCCGATGCGCCGCAGGCCGTGGGCGCCCTGACAGAAGTGATACGGGCTGCCGATCGAGACGACGCCCGCGACGGCGGCGCCGACGCGCGGCGCGACGGCGTACGACACGAGCCCGCCGAGCGAGTGCCCGACCAAGAACACCGGCGCCCCGCCGTTGATCGTCTGCACCTTCTCGAGCGCCGACGGGACGTCTTCGCGCACGTAGTCGTCTGGTGAGTGGGGCGCCTTGGCCCCGAGGTGCCCGCTGCGCCCGTGCCCGCGCAGCTCGAGGTTGAAGACGTCGAACCCCGCGCGCGCGAGGTGGCAGCTCATGCTGCGCTTCGGCAGGTGCCACGCGTAGCGGTTCTGGCCGTAGCCGTGGATCGTCAGCACCGTCGCGCGCGTGCCGCCTGGATCTCCGTGGCGCGTGGCCCTGCGCTTGCGCACCATCGCGAGCGGCACCGGGCCGTCGGTGATCACCAGCTCCTTGACGAAGCGGTCCTTGTCGGCGCGGTCGACGGACTGCTCGACGACCTTCGACGAGAGGATCACGGCTCGTCTCCGTCGCTCGCGCGCGAGGTCAGCCCGAGCAGGCGGAGCTTCTTGTGGAGGCCCTCTCGCGTGATGCCGAGCGTCCGCGCCGCCGCGGTCTTGTTGTTGTCGTGCTCGCGCAGCGACTCGACCAGGAGGTAGCGCTCGACGGTGTCCATCATGTCGCGCAAGGTCCCCTTGGAGACGCCCGCGCGGGTCGCGATGCCCTCGGCCTTGCGCAGGTGCGGCGACAGGAGCTCGGGGGTCACGACGCCGCCCGCGTCGACCTGGATGACGAGCCGCTGCACCTCGTTCTGGAGCTCGCGCACGTTGCCCGGCCAGTCGTACGCGACCAGCATCTCCATCGTCGCCTGCGCGAAGCCGCTGGTCGTCTTGCCGATCTCGCGCGCGTACCGCTGCAGGAAGTGCCCGGCGAGCAGCGGCACGTCGTCGCGGCGCTCGCGGAGCGGCGGCACGCGCAGCGGGAAGACCTTGAGGCGATAGTAGAGATCCTCACGAAACCTGCCGGCCTTCACCTCGGCCTCGAGCGCCCGGTTGGTCGCCGCGACGATGCGCACATCGACGTGCTTCGCGTGCGTCGCGCCGACGGGCCGCACCTCGCCCTCCTGCAGCGCGCGCAGGAGCTTGGCCTGCAGCGAGAGCGCCATCTCGCCGAGCTCGTCGAGGAACAGCGTGCCGCCGTTGGCGATCTCGAACAGGCCCTTCTTCTCGTCGGTCGCGCCGGTGAACGCGCCCTTCTTGTGGCCGAACAGCTCGCTCTCGAGCAGCTGCTCGGGCAAGGCGGCGCAGTTCTGGGTGACGAAGAGCTTGTCGCGGCGGCGCGAGCGGTGGTGCAGCGCGGAGGCGACCAGCTCCTTGCCGACGCCCGTCTCGCCCTCGATGAGCACGCTCACCTTGGTGTCGGCGACCTTGTCGATCTGCGCCAGCAGCTCGCGCATCGCCAGGCCGCGCCCGACGATGTCGCGCGTGCCGCGGTGCGCGGCCTCGCGGCCCTTGAGGTAGGTGTTCTCGCGGCGGAGCTCGCGCTCGGCCACGCGCAGGCGGTCGATCAGCCGGGCGTTGGCGACCGCGAGGCTGGCGGAGGTGCCGAGCACCGACAGCACGTCGACGTCGACCTGGCCGAGCATTGCGGGGGCGGAGCGGTTGTCGACCTGCAGCACGGCCTCGAGATCGTCGCCGCGAAACAGCGGCACGCCGACGATGCTCTTGATCTGCGCGCCGATCAGCGACTGCGAGCCCGCGACGTCGCGCGGCGCGTCGGCGGCCAGCACCGTCGCGCGCTCGGCGACGACCTTGCGGAACACCGCGCGCGCGACCGGGACGGACCCCGTCGGCGACGTGCCCTTGCCGCTCTCGTCGCGCACGCGCGTCAACACCGGGACGTACGCGTCGTCGTCGCGCAGGGCGAGGGTCGCGTGCGTCGCGCCGGGCACGAGCTCGAGCGCCGCGTCGGCGATGGCGACGAGCACGTCGTCGAGGCCGCTCGCGGCGCCGATCGCGCGCTCGACCTTGATGAGCTGCGCGAGCCGCGAAGGATCGAGCGCGCCCGCCTCGCCCTCGCGGCGCAGCGCCATCACGTGCGCGGCGTCGCCCGCCTCGCCGAGGGCGGCGACGTAGAGCACGGCCGCGTCCTCGCCCCAGCCGAGCTCGACCAGATCGCCGACCCGCAGCGCCAGTCGACCGCCGTTGGCCTCGGAGAGCTGGGTGCGCTCGCCGTCGCGGATGCGCGCGGTGCCGTGGTCGGAGCCGAGCGCCTCGAGCAGCACGCCGCCCGCGCCGACGACGAGCCGCGCGTGCTCGGCCGCGACGCTCGCGTCGGAGAGGTGGATGTCGGCGTCGGCCGCGCTGCCGACGCGCAAGACGTCGCCGGGCACCTCGATCGTGCGCCCGGCTTGCGCCCCCGCGCGAACCTCGATCCGAATCACGCGCCGAGCGGGCTCACTCGGCGCGCGCGCGGAGCCGCGGGATGTACTGCTTCAGCGGGCTGTTGCCCTGCACGGCCAGCGCGTCGCCGCGCGCGGCGTCGGCCTCGACGATCTTCTGCAGCTCGTCGGCGATCTTGGCGTCGCCCTTCGGCGAGAGCTTGTCGATGGCCTTGGCGGAGACGAACTTGATCGACGCGTTCTTGATCTTGGGCCAGCGCTTCACGATCTCGGCCTTGGTGTCGTCCTTGCCGAGCATCCCCAGCATGAAGGCCGCCTTGATGCCGGTGAACTGCTGGTTCTTCTCCTGGACCTTCTCGTCTTCCAGCTTGCCGAGGTAGCAGCCGAGGTTCTCGGTGCAGGCGGTGAGCACGTCGCTCGACAGCTTGAAGGCGGCCTTCTCGAGCTCGGAGCCCTCCTTGTCGACGAGCTTCTTCACGTCGTCGACCTGCTCCTTGCGCATCAGCTTCATCGCCGACTGCAGCAGCGCGCCCTGGATGAGGTCGGCCTCTTCCTTCTCTTTCGCCCCCTTCGCGACCGCCTCGACCTGCTTCAACAGCCACGGCACGATGCTGCTGTCCATCCAGTCGGCCATCTGCTCGGCGAGCGCGATGCGGGCGTTCTGGCCGTTGCCGAGCGCCGCGCCGTTGCTCGTCTTCTCGAAGACGGTCTGCACGGTCTTGATCGACTCGGGGCTCGCGGGGAGCTTCGCCAGCTCGCGCGCGCGGTGCGCCTGGTCGCCCTCGTCGGTCGCCGCGTGGCCGGCCGCGATCATCGGCGCCAGCGACTCGGTGCGGCCGAGCAGGCCCATCGTCGCGGCGGCCGACGCGACGTAGCCCTTGGGGTTCACTTTCTTCACATACTCGGCGATGTCGGCGTCCTTGCCGTTCATCACGTCGAGCAGCATGATCACGCTCGGCTTGCCGATCTTCACGAGGGCCATCAGCGCGGTCGCGGCGACGTCTTTCTTGTCGGGCGTGACCATCGCCTTGAAGAGCACCTTCGTGGCCTCGGCGGCCTTCAGCTCGCCGAGGATCATGGCCGAGACCGTCTGGTGGTAGATCGCGTTGCGCAGCTCGTCGATGTTCTTCGGATCGACGGGCTTGTTGACCTCGTCGATGAGCTTGCCCTTCCACGCGGGGTCGGGGATGGCGAGCATCGCCTCTTGCACCGCGATGTACGGCGGGCCGAGCTCCTTCTTCGAGGGGTTCACGCGCATGAAGGCGTCGAGCAGCGGACCGGCGGCCTCCTTGGTCTTCAGCGTCTTGACGAAGTGCGCGGCCTCGGTCGCCTCGGAGGCGTCGGCCTTGCCGGCGGCGAAATCGGTGAGGGCCTTGATGATCGCGCCCGACGCGTTGGGATCGCGCGTGCCAGCGAGGGATTTCAGCAGATCCTTGCGGGTCTTCTCGTCGAGATCGCCCTTCACGTAGGCGTCGGACATCGGCTTCACGATCTTGGCCAAGAGCGCCTTCATCTCGGGCGCCTCGCGGTTGTTGTTGGCCTTCGTCATGCCGTCTTCGTAGAACTGGTTCAGGCGCTTCACGGCGCCGGCGCGCTTGGCAGGATCGTCGAGGCGCTTGACCCAGGTCTCGGGCTGGCTCTCGTCCTCGCAGCCGACCAGCAGCGTCGCGGACGCGACGACGGTGAGCGGCAGGGCGGAGCCGAGCAGGAGGCGGGTCGCGAGGGCGGAGAGGACGCGCGCGTTCTTCAGCATGGCGGCCGGACGGTAGAGGCCCGCGCGCTCGGGTGTCAACGGTCGCGGACGCCGCGCCGCGCCGCGCGCTTGGCTCCCGCCGCGCGAACGGGTACGTGCCGCGCCCGCGGTCATGCACTTTCAGGACATCATCCTCACGCTGCAGGCGTTCTGGGCGAAGCGCGGCTGCCTCGTCGTGCAGCCGGTCAACACCGAGGTCGGCGCCGGCACCTACAACCCGCAGACCTTCCTCCGCGCGCTCGGGCCCGAGCCGTGGCGCATCGCCTACGTCGAGCCGTCACGCAGGCCTTCGGACGGCCGCTACGGCGACAACCCGAACCGGCTCCAGCAGTTTCACCAGTTCCAGGTGATCCTCAAGCCGTCCCCGCTCGAGATCCAGGAGCTGTACCTCGAGTCGCTCGCGGCGCTCGGCACCGATCCGCTCGCGCACGACGTCCGCTTCATCGAGGACGACTGGGAGTCGCCGACGCTGGGGGCCTGGGGGCTCGGCTGGCAGGTGTGGCTGGACGGCCTCGAGATCAGCCAGTTCACCTATTTTCAGCAGGTCGGAGGCATCGACTGCAAGCCCGTGTGCGGCGAGCTGACCTACGGCCTCGAGCGGATCGCGATGTACCTGCAGGACAAGGAGAGCGTCTACGATCTGTCGTACGGCGACGGCGTCTCGTACGGCGACGTCTACAAGCGCGCCGAGTGGGAGTGGTCGACCTACAACTTCGAGGAGGCCGACGTGCCCGCGCACTTCAGCGCCTTCGATCACTGCGAGGCCGAGGTGAAGCGCCTGCTGTCGCGCGACGAGGATCCCGAGAAGAAGCTCGTGCTCCCAGCGTACGACTTCGTCGCGAAGGCGGCGCACCAGTTCAACGTGCTCGACGCGCGCGGCGCCATCGGCGTCACCGAGCGCGCGCGCTTCATCGGGCGGGTGCGCGCGCTCGCGAAGGCGGTCGCCGAGGCCTACGTCGCGCAGCGCGCGGCGATGGGGCACCCGCTGCTGCGCGGTTGATTTTTCCGCCTCCGACGCCACCGAGAGCAGTGACGTCGAAATCATCGCGCGACGCCGGAACCGAACGAAGAATCTGCGAGCCGCGCCTGGTTCGCCCGCGGAGAGGTTGCTAAGGAGGCCACACTCCACGGACGGAGCAGGCGGAGACATCGATGCGACTCTCTTGGTTTGGACTCTTGGGGCTGGGGCTGGTGGCGCCCCTCACCGGCGCAGGCTGCGGCTCGACCGAGGGCGACGCGCCCGCGCTGCGGCAGGTGTCAGAGCCCATCCAGGGCGGGACGAACGACACGACCGATCTCAACGTCGTCGGGATCGCGATCATCCTCGGCAACTCGGGCGGCATGTGTACGGGCTCGCTCATCGCGCCGAACCTGGTGCTCACGGCGCGTCACTGCGTCTCCGAGCTCAACAACCCGCCGGGCTTCCCCGAGGGCGCGGTCGCGTGCGGTCAGTCGACCTTCGGCGAGCCGCACGCGGCGACGAGCTTCTCGGCGACGACCAACCTGACCATCGGCTTCAACGGCAAGTACAAGGTCAGCGAGGTCCTCGTGCCGCCCGAGAGCGACGCGGCGTGCGGCTACGACATGGCCCTGCTCATCCTCAGCAAGCCGGTGACCGAGGCGCAGCCGCTCATCCCGCGCGTCGACGAGTCACCCAAGAAGGGCGAGATCTACCGCGCGGTCGGCTACGGCGCGACCAGCGACACCCAGAGCGGCCAGAACCAGGCCGGCACGCGCCGCGTCCGCGAGAACCTCACCCTCACCTGCGCGTCGTCGTGCCTGCAGTTTGGCGCTGCCGACAAGGAGATCGTCGGGCAGACCGGCATCTGCCAGGGCGACTCGGGCGGTCCGGCGCTCGACACCCAGAACCGCGTGTTCGGCGTCGTGTCGCGCGGCGGCAACGGCTGCTCGAGCCCCATCTACGGCAGCGTCTCCAAGTGGGGCAACTGGATCAAGGACACCGCGCTCGTCGCGGCGCAGAAGGGCGGCTACGCTCCGCCCCCGTGGGCGCAGGGTGAGCCGACGAGCGGGGCCGGGGGCTCGACGGGCGCGGCGGGCTCACCGGGCGTGGCGGGTTCGGCGGGCGCGCCGAGCGCGGCGGGCGCGCCCGGCGCGGCAGGCACGACGTCCGAGGGCGGCGCGCCTGGCGCGGCGGGGGCTCCGACGGGCGCGGGCGGCGAGCCCGCGGCGGCGGCGGGCGCGCCTCAGTCGAGCGGGCCTGCCTTCGGCAGCGCGTGCAAGGTCGACAGCGACTGCCCCGCGGGCGTGTGCGTGACCGACAAGGGCTACAGCTACTGCACGGCCGACTGCGCCGCCGACGAGTCGATCTGCCCGGGCAGCTCTGGCTACGCGTGTACTCCCGTGGTCGGCAGCGATCGAAAGGTCTGCACCGACACCAACCTCCAGGACGAGTCGGGCAGCAGCGGCGGGTGCGCGCTCGTGGGCGACGAGCCCGCGAAGCCCGTCCCGTGGAGGTCCGCGGCGCTCGCGCTCACCGGCCTCGCGCTCGCGTCGCTGCGTCGTCGACGTGCTCGCTAGCAGGCGCGCGCTCGTCGCGGGGCTCCTGGGGCTCGCGGCGTGCGCTCGCCGGACAGCGACGGCGAAGGGGGGCGCGGCGCGCGTCGTCTCGCTGTCGCCGAGCACGACCGAGGCCGTGTTCGCCCTCGGAGAGGGAGCGCGGCTCGTCGGACGCTCACGCTACTGCGACTATCCACCCGAGGCGGCGCGCGTCCCGGCGGTCGGCGGGTTCGTCGATCCGAGCTTCGAGGCCATCCTCGCGCTCCGCCCCGCGCTGGTCACCGGGGCGCGCGGCCCGTCGGGCCCTGCCCTGAGCGAGCGGCTGTCGCGGCTCGGGATCGACACGTATTTTCCGCCGACCGAGTCGCTCGCCGAGATCGACGCGATGTTGCGCGGGCTCGGCGCGCGGCTCGGGGTCGACGCGGCCCCGCTGACGCGGCGGATCACGGCCGAGGTCGACGCCGTGCGAGCGCGCGCGGCGGGCCGACCGCGAACACGCGCGCTGCTGCTGTTCGGCGTGACGCCGATCGTCGCCGCGGGCCCGGGCAGCTACGCCGACGAGCTGCTCACGCTCGCGGGCGGACAGAACGTCGTCGTCGCGTCGACGCCGTACCCGACGCTCGATCTCGAGCGGGTGATCGCGCTCGATCCCGACGTCGTGCTCGACGGCGCGACCGAGGAGCACGGCGCCCAGCGACTGGCGGGGCCGTGGACCGCGGTGCGCGCCGTGCGCGAGCGTCGCGTGGTGGCGCTCGCCGATCCGGCCGTGCTGCGCCCTGGACCGCGCGTCGGGAGCGGCGCCGAGCGGCTGCGGCGGGCGCTCGGCGGCGAGACGTGATCCGCGGCGGCGCGCGACCGAGGTTGCCGTCGGCGGGAGGTGAGCCCTGGGTGCGCTCGACCCCTCCACCCCGGACGGGATGTGCGGCGCCAACCAGGGGCTGCAGCTGCTGCAAGTGGCTGTTCGACCAGAACGGCTTCGAGGTGCTCTTCACGACCGCCGCAGCGCTCATCGAGGACCTCTCCACCGCGTCGCGCGGCGCTCACGCGCTACGTGAGCCCCACGTCCTCGCCGTCGACGAGGTTGCGAGCCCGTCGGCCGCGAGCCCGGAGGCGTTGGTTACTGGCTGCTCGTGCTGGGGCACCGACGCAAAATGAGCCCGAAGCGCGTCATCACCTGCCGGAACCCCCGGCGCGCCCGCGTTCGCGCGATGCCAGAGGCCTCCGTCACCTCCACCCGCTGCTCCAGGCCGCTGCGGATGGTCGCGTGTGACTGCAGCAGCTGCCGCTTCAGCGCCTCTCCCAGCGTGTCTACCTCGCGCGTCACCACGTCGAACTCCGTGAGGACCGCCTCCGGCGCTCCCAGCCGCGCCTCGATCGCGGCGAACGCCGCCCTGGTAGCGTCGAACAACTTCGCGTAGTCCCGCGTCATCGGGGCCTCTCCTCTCAGGGTTGGCCGTAGCAACCACAACATGAGCGGGTCTGGCCCCGACGTCTCTCACGATTCGATCATTTTTCTGCGGTGGTTCAGGTGTCTTGAACGATCTGCACCCACGTCGAACGCGTCCACGCGCGGCGACCCGAGGGCCTGGAGCGCGACTTCCAGGCCCTCTCTCTTCTTCTCGTCCCCTCATCGTCGCCCCGGCCGGGGGGCGTCGGGCAACTACGCGGCGAGCGCGGGCACGTCGGGCCGCTTGGATTTGGGCGCATTCTGGCGCTCGGTAACACCGGTCAGCGGTCGCGCAGGAGCGCGTCGAGCAGCGCACCGACGGCCTACGGCTCCGTCCCGTACTTCGCGCGGAGCGCGATCGAACCGAGGCTCTCGACCAGGCACTCGCCGTCGTCGCGAACGTAGCGGTAGGCGTTGACCCACGGAACCGACAGGTGGTCTGCGTCGTCGAAGCCGATCCAGGCTGACCCGTCCCAGGTCACAGAGGTCAGAAACAGTGGCAGGTGGTCAGCTGACGTCAAGTCGTGATCGACAGCCGGGTTCTTGGCGGAGCCAGGACCAAGCACGGGATCGTGGGTCAAGTCGGGCCGACAGTTGGGCGTGCCGTACATGCAGTCTGCCGGGATGCTGTCGAGGATTCTTCTCGACGATAGCAGTTGGGTGCTGGTGGCGTAGTGCACCATCAACGACCCGTTGGATGACGCGAGCACGTAGTTGTCGTTGCCCGTCGCTGTGCCCGTGAGGTCGACCGTGAGGCGCTTGAAGCCATATGTCGGCGCGTGAACCAAGAATCCGGGCTTCGCCGCCCCGTCCGCGTCCATGGCTTGCATCCATATGGCACCGTCCCAGGTCGAGGAGTCGACGGCGAACACAGCCATCGCCCCGCCCGGCCCCCCGACGACGCGGGAGAGATGGGCAGCCAGAATGGAGCCAGCCGGCAACAGCGAAGCATACCCGTCGAGCATCACCCAGCGCTGCGCGCCGAGGCCCGGCGGCGTCGTCCCGTCGCGGCGCAGCGCCGTCACCATCAGGCCAGTGTTGGTCGACACCCAGCCGTACGTCACGCCCGACGTGGGCGTGACGTAGAAGCCGGTGCCGAACGCTGGGCTCCACTTCATCGGGGGTGGCTGGAAGTCGTACGCGGGTCCCAGCGTTCCGTCCCAGTCCATCTCACGCACCGTGCCAGCGGGCGACACGAGCGTCACCTTCTCGCCGTTGAACGCGGCGTAGGCGTAGTCGACGCCAGGGCCGAGCTGCTTGGACCACGCTTGGCCGCCGATCTTTCCTCCGACCACGTACCGTTGAACCGCGGGGGGGGTCGACTGAGTTTGCACGCCGATCTGCATCAGCCACTGGTCGTCGAGGCCGAACACCACCGCGTCCGGAGAGGCGCCGTTCAGCCAAAGGATGTTCGACGTTGTTGACACCACCTCTTCCGTCGGTCCGATGTCCCACACCCGGACAACGATGGAGTCTGACGAAGCACCCTCCGGGTTGCCCAGCCGAAGCCTGCCCCCGACGACCGTGCCGTGGTTCGTGATGACGTTGCCGTGGTTGTTGGGGTGCGGCGCATAGGGGTTCTCTGACAGCCTGATCTCGTCACAGTGCTTCCCGGGGAACTTGGGCATTTTGACGTCGGTGGCCTGCCCCGCCTGGCCCGCGCTCCCGCCGGCCTGGCCCGCGACGCCCCCCAGCCCGCCAGCCGCCGCCCCGCTTCCTCCGGACTGACCGGCGACCCCGGAGTTGCCTCCAGCGGCCCCCCCTCCGGTCGCGGCCATGCCACCTCCACCCGGCGCCGCCACCCCGCCCGCGCCGCTGACACCCGAGCCCGCCACGCCCGCCACGCCCGCCACCCCTGCCCCAGCCCCCCCCGCGCCGCCTCCGCCCGCGCCACCGTCCGACCTGGCGCCGCCGCGCGCAGCTCCACACCCGAGCCCAACCAA
>CAUJFL010000047.1 GCA_963169165.1 Myxococcota bacterium
ACGCCAGCGCCGCAGCGGTTCGCGCGGAGCGCGCGGCGATCCTCGCGCCGACGCGGGAGCGGCTGTAGGCGCTGCGCGAGCTCGAGCGCGAGCTCTTCGCCGCGCGCGCGGCGCTCGCCGTGGGCTTGACGCTCGAGCTCGTGCCCGCGCGCGAGCTGGAGCTCGAGCTCTCGGTCGACGGCGCCGCGCCGCGCGGCGAGCGTGTCTCGACGCGGTGGTCGGTCGACGCCGCCTCCGAGCTCGTGCTCACCGTCGCGGGCCTGGGCCGAGCGCGGATCGTCGGAGGTCGGGCCGACGCGCGCGAGGTCGAGGCGTCGCTGATCCTACGTTGGAAAAATGAAGCTGTGCCGGTGCTCGCGTCGGCCGGGGTCGCCGATCTCCAGGCGCTCGACGGGATCATGGACCGCGCGGCGTGGCTCGACGGCGAGATCGTTCGGATCGAGTCCGTGCGCGACGCGGCGCGCGCGGCGTGGTCGTCGTGGTCGGATCCGACCGTGGAGGCGGCGCGCGCGCGCGACGCCATCACGCGGCTCGAGGTCGAGCTCGGACAGGACGCCGCGCGAGCGCTCGCCCAGGTCGAGTCGCTCGGCCCCGAGGCGCTCGCGGGGCGCGTCGCCGCGGCGATCGAGCGTGAGCGCGCCGCGCGAGATCGTGCGGCCGGGGCCGAACTGGCCACGCTGACGGAGCGCGCCGCGCAAGCGCGACAGCGCGCGACCGACGCGGCTCGGTTGGCGCAGCAGGCCGTGTCGGCGCTCGAGGGTGACGTAGACGAGGCCGAACGCTGCGCGCGCGCCCAGCTCTCGGAGAGCGAAGTCGCCGCGCTGGCTGCGGCCCGCGCACTCAGCGCGCTCGACGAGGAGCGAGCTCGCGCGGAGGCGGGTCGAGACGAGGTCCGCGCCCGCGCCGCGGACGAGCGCGCCGCGGCCGTGCGTGCTCGTGAGGCCGCGGAGTCCGAGCACGCCGCGCTCGGCGCGCGGATCGCGGCGCTGCGGGCGCGCGCCGCGCTCCTCGGCGAGCAGCGCGCGGCGGTCGATCTCGGCACGTTGAAGAGTGAAGCCTCCGCGCTCGCCGACGCGCTCGCAGGGCTGCCCGTGGTCGAAGCGCCGGGCGAGGGGGCGCGCCGAGCGCTCGGCGAGTCGCTGGCGCGCGCGGAGGCTCGCAGGACCGAGGCCGAGGCGGCGCTGCAGCGCGCTCGCGGCGCGCTCGAGCAGGTGGGCGGGCATGTCGCGCGCGACAGGCTCGCGGACGCAGCGACCGCGCTCGCGGTCGCGAAGCGACACCTCGAAGCCCTCGAGCGCGACTACGCGGCGTGGAAGCTGCTGTTCGACACGCTGAAGGACGCCGGCGCGAAGCAGGCGAGCGATCTCGGAGGGGCGCTCGCGCCGGTGGTGGGCGAGGCGTTCGCCGAGCTGACGCAGCGCCGCTACGCCTCTGTCACCATCGGCGGCGCGCTCGAGTCGGCCGGCGTCGTGGTCGGAGAGGAGGCGCGAGACCCCGAGCGCCTGTCGGTCGGCACCCGTGAGCAGCTGTCCACGGTGCTGCGGCTGTGCCTCGCCGAGCGGCTCGGCGCGCCGATGCTGCTGGACGATCAGCTCGTGCAGAGCGACGGCGCCCGCATGGCGCGGCTGGCGGCGCTGATCCGCGAGAAGGCGGCGGTGACGCAGATCGTCGTGCTCACCTGCCGACCGACCGACTACCTGGACGCGACCGCGCTGCCGGACGACGGCGTGATGGCGCGGGACTCGGCGGACGGCGCGGTCCGCGCGATCGATCTCTCTCGCGTGATCCGCTCCAGTCGCAGGAGGGTGTAGCCGACGACTCAGCGCAGCCTTCGGTGGCTCGAGGCGCACGGGGTGAACCCAGAGCGTCCGAGGGACGCGAGGGGTTCGCCCAGCGCGACGAAGCGCCCCGAACCCTACGCTCAGCCCTGGGGTCGCGCTGGCAGGCGCGACAGCTCACGCCACGACCACAGCGGCTCGAGGTTGCCGTCCCAGACCTCTGACACCTCGACCCGGTGCAGGGACACGCAGCGGTGGCACGCCTCGCCCTCCGGGCCCGCGAGCGCGCGGAGGCGCGGGTGCTCGAGCAGCTCGGCGAGCGGGGTCTCGCGGACGTTACCGATCGGGCGGGTGCCCCAGTGCATGCAGTCGACGACGTCGCCGTTCGCCTCGATCGGGAGCATCAGCTTGGGCCAGTGGCACCGATACACGGGCGGCCCCTCCGACATCATCGCGAGGTGCGTGCGCGAGTTGAGCACGGGCAGACCGCGTCGCTTCAGCTCGAGTATTTGCGCGAACGCCGCGCGGAGCTGGTCGGGCTCGGCCGCGAAGCCAGCCAGGCTGGCGTCGTCGTCGGTCGCAGCCTCTTCTCGCAGTGCGTTGAACACGATCCGCACGCGCAGCGACGCGCAGAGCTCGGCGAGGGCGGTGATCGAGGCCGGGTCGACGTTGGCCCGCTGCAGCGTGCAGATGAACACGACGGGCTTGTGGGGCGCCCGCTCGCGCAGCGCGTGGGTGGCCCTCACGATGGTCTCGAACAGGCGCGGGATCCGCCGCAGCTCGTCGTGCAGCGCGGACGCGTGATCGACGCTCACGCAGAGTCGGTCGACGTGCTCGACGACCGCGTCGAGGTGCCGTTCGAGCAGGAACCCGTTCGTCACGACGTGCGTCTCGAGGCCGAGGCGCCTCGCGTGCGCGACGATCCCGTCGAAGTCGCGCACCAGCAGCGGCTCGCCGCCCCACATCGACACGCCGACGAAGCCAGCCTCCGCCGCGTCGGTGTGCAGCGCGAGGATCTCGCTCGTGGTCAGCTGGTCGCGAGGATCGTAGAAGTCGGGGTTCCAGGCGCAGAAGCCGCACCTCGCGTTGCAGCGCGCCGTGAGCGCGTGGACGAGGTACAGCGGGTGGCGGTGGGCGACGCGCGCGCGGACGAGCCGCGCCGCGAGCTGGAGCTGGTTCATGGTTTCTCCCTTCGGTCGAGGCCCCGCGCGAGCGACGTCGCCAGCGCGAGGACGTGGCGCCTGCGACGCGCGAGCGCGCCGGGCGAGAGCGGCTCCGCGCCGAGCACCGTGCCGAGCACCGCGTCGTACAGGAAGTAGCCGGAGATCGCGCCGAACAGGCTGATCGCGCGCTGCGCGGCCTCGTCGTCGTCTCCGAAGCGCCCCGCGAGCATGGCCCTGAGCGGCGCCACGAACCTCTTCAGCTCGGGGGTGTCCGCGCCTCGATCGAGCAGCTCGCGCGCGAGCAGGCGCTGCAGGTCGCGCTCCTCCACGAGGAAATCGAAGTAGGCCCCCGCGAGGCGCCGCGCGAGTGCGGCCGCGCCGTCGCGGGGGCCGCCAGGCAGCGCGGCCTCGAGCCTCGAGAGCAGGGCGCGCTCGGCCTGCTCGCGCGCCGCGGCGTACAGCGCGGCCTTGCCGCCGAAGTAGTAGTTGATCATCGCCGCGGTCACCCCGGCGCGCGCGGCGACCGCGTGGACCGACGCCGCGTCGCGGCCGCGGGCGGCGAACTCGGCCCGGGCCGCCGACAGGATGCTCAGGCGCGCGCCGTCGGCGTCTTGGGAGGGCGAGGGCGGGCGGCTGGCGCTCATGTTAAACGAGCATTTAAATCGCGGCGCGCGCCTGTCAAGGCGCGGCGCGCGGACGTGGTGACGCGTCGAGCGCGGAGGGGCGGCTCGCTACCGCGGCGCCGCCGTGCAGAGGCCAGCCTGGCAGCGCGCGTCGACCGGCACGCAGTCGTACGCGCAGCTCTGCCCGCGCTCCTTGTACTCGGCCACCAGCTCGCGGGACTTCGCCTCGACCACGGCGACGTAGGCCTTCGCGACGGCCGTCTGACAGCCGACCGGGCAGTCGAGCGACGCGAGCGCGCAGTCGGAGTCGACGCCGCACGCGCGCTTGTCGCGGATGAAGCTTTCCAGATCCGCCCTGAGCTCTTCCTCGGAGCGCGGCGACGAACTGCACGCCCACGCGCAGCTGCACGCCACCAGCGCCGCGAGCGCGCGCCTCACCGTCTTCACCACCATGGCTCGAGGCACCCCGCGCTCGAGGCGAGCTCGACGAGCTCGGATTTGTGGGCCGCCGCGGCGCCCGTGACGACGGCGTCGAGCTGGTGGCGCGCGGTGTCGGCCTGCTGACGCGCGTCGTCGATCTCCTTGGTCAGCGCGGCGGCGCCGGCCTCGTCGCACGGCTCGACGCCGAACGCGCACGCGAGCATCTTCTGCTCGGCCGCGTTCAGGCGCTTCTCGGCGGCGCCGCAGGTCTCTGCCTGAATTTTGCCGTAGGCGAGCGCGAGCTTGGCCGTGCGCGCGTCGACCTTCCGGAGCCTGGCCTGCGCCTCGGCGGGCTTGAGCGCGTCGACGTAGGCGGCCATCCCCTTGGTGAGGACGCCCTCGGTCTCGAGCTCGGTCGCGCGGGTCGCGACGCCGGGGCTGACCGCGCCGTCTGCCGTGACGTCGGCGAACGCGCGGGTGCGGGCGCGGGCCACGAAGCCGGCGAGCTCGGCGACGGTGAGCTTCGTCTTCGCGGCCTTGGCCTTCCGAGCTCCGAGCTCGCGCATGGCCGGGACGAGCGCGCCGTCCTTCGAGGCGAGCGCCTCGCGGAACGCGCCGCTCCGGTGCAGCGCGAGGGCGCGCGCGACGATGGCCTTTCCGAGGGACACCGCCGCGTCGGCGGGGCTCCGCTGCGCGAGCTCGCCTATCTTGGTGAGCTCGGCCTCGAAGGCGGCCAGCTCCTGCGCGTCGCGCAGCTCGAGCTCACCGTCGAGGGCGAGGGAGGGGAAGCGCGCGGAGAACGTGCGATCGTCGGGGAACGCGAGCTTCCCGAGGCGCACGTCGAACCCGCCGTCGCGCTTCCACGCGCGCGCGTAGACGACCTCGCCCGAGGTGCAGGTCCGGCGCTTCTCGAGGTATCGCGCGAGGTCCTTCGTGCGCTCGCCGCAGACCCACAGCGCCGCGCCCATGCCGTCGTCGAGCGCGGTCGGGAGCTCGCGGTTCTTCAGCGCGGGCGGTCGCGCGAGCACCGGCTTCGCGGGGCGACCGGCGCCGTGCTGGATGCTCAGCGTCAGCACCGCCGTCGCCATCCCCGGCTTGTCGCCGGCGCCCTCGCAGCGGGTGCGGTAGGCCTCGACCTCTTTCAGCGACTCTTCGCACGCGAACGTGTTGGCGCACGCCGCGCCCTTGGTGATGTCGCCGAGCAGATCGTCGCAGCCTCGCACGTCGAGCTTCGCCCGCTCGCCGCTCTTTCGCTCCACCACGCGCTCGAGCATCCGCACCGTCAACGGAGAGCCCTCGGCCTTCGCGCAGCGCGTCGCCCAGCTCTGCACCGCGACCGCGCAGTCGCCGGACTTGGGGCAGCCGTCACGCAAGAGCACGTCGGCCTCCTCGGTGCAGGGGCTCGACTCTTGCCGGGCCTTGGTCGAGAGCTCGGGGAGCGCCTTCTTGACGGCGTCGACGTGGGCGCCGTCGTGAGGTTCGCAGCGCGCGAGCCAGTCCTTCGCGAGATCCTTGCCGTGCGCGCAGCCCGTGCCGCGGCAGCCTGACTCCCCATCGATCCACTCGAACGCGGCCTTGCACTCGGCCTCGTGGCTCCCCTTGGCCTCGCGGGTGGCGTAGAGCCACTCGTTCGAGTGCGGGACGTCGTCCCACGGATCGGCGGGCCGCGGCTCTTCTGCGCGGCGCTTCGGGGCCTCGCTCGCGCACGCCGCGGCGAGGAACAGGACTGCGACGATGGGCGCGCGTCTCACCATCTCACCCCTTCGGTGCGAGCTGCTTGTCGTCGACGGGCGCCGCGACCTCGGGCTTCGCCTTCTCGGCGCTGCTCTCGAGGCGGTGCTTCACCTCGGTGGAGACGCGATCTCCGAGCGCGCTTATCACCTTGCCCATCAGCTCGGGCGCCTCGCGGACGAGGTCGCCCCAGCCGCCCTGCGCGTCGCCGTCGACCGTCAGGATCTTGGGGACTCCGTCGCGGCCGATCGCGATCGCGGCGATCGGATCGAGCTCGATCCCGCCGCCCGCGGCCATGCCGCCCGTCTCGCCGCCGTGGCGCTCGCCGCGCGCGCCGGCCTTCGCGCTGCCGACGCCGAACGCCATCCTCACGCGGTGAACGGGGATGACCATCGCGTCGCCCGCAGGCTCGGCCACGCCGACCACCGTCTCGCTCTTCGCGATGCCGTGGATGCCGTCGAGCAGGTTCTTCACCACATCATGAATTCGCTCAGCCATGGGTTGCCTCCTTCGGAAGTGCGGGTTTGCCCCGCGAGAAAACGCGCACGTTGCGCACCACGAACCACACGAGCGCCAACGCGCTCCGAACAGGATACACGCGCACCACGCCGTCGACGTTCAGCGCGAGCTCCCGGTCACCGTACCAGATCGGATCAGGTCGAATCGTCACCCGTCCGCCAAAGCAGCCGTCGAGCACCAGCAGCCAGCCGGTCATCACGCCCATCGCCGCCGGATCGTCGAGCCCGAAGCGAACGCGCGCGTCGAGCCAGCCGACGCGCACGACCCGTCGCTCTTCGAGCAAGAAGAACGCGAGATCGATCGGATCGAACCAGCGATTCAAGATCGCCCACGCCCGCTCCGCCCGCGCGATCCACGCCGACAGCGTTGCTGGCGGGCCCGTGCGCTTCGGCGTCAGGTTCGACAGGCTGTCGTTGATCCACACGCGCCCCAGCCCCTGCAAGACCAGCCTCGGCGGCACGCCCCGCGCGGTCGCCAGCGCGAGCGAGATGGGCCCCCACGACGCCCCCGACGCGAGCGCGAACTGTCCAGACGGGGTCAGCCGCGCCGCGAGCGAGATCGAGAAGGTGAGTGGCCACAGGTACGAGAGGACGGCCACGAGCGCCGCCGTGACGAGGGCTGCCGCGAGCGCCCATTCCATCAGCGCTTCGGGGGAAGCTCCTTCTTCGGGGCGGCGGCGGGGGGCGGCGCCATCTGCACGAGATCGACGCCCTTGCGCACGACGGCGGCCTTGCCCTTGTTGATGCTGACGAGGTGCGGGATGCCGTCGGGGCCGACGACGACGAACGCGCGCGGCTCGACCGTGAGGCCGCCCGCCGCCGCGCCGCCCTCGAGGCCCGCGGTCTTCTCGTCGCGCTTGCCTCCGACGTCGGCGCCGCCGGTGCCGAAGCCGATCGTCACCTTGCAGAGCGGCATCACCTTGGCCTGCCCCGCGTCGCGGACGTGGCCGGTCACGCTGTCGCTCGACGCGATCTTGCCGAGCTCGCCCAGGAGATCCTTCACCAGATCGTTGATCATGCGCTTTTCCCTCTCTCTTTTAGCGGCCGCCGAACGTCGCCGGGCGCTTGGCCAAGAAGGCGCTCATGCCCTCCTTCTGGTCCTGACTGCCGAAGAGTACACCGAAAGCCTGGGCTTCCAGCTCGTGCGCGGCCGTCAGCTCGAGATCGGCGCCCCTCTGCATCACGCGCTTCGCCGCCGCGATCGCGAGCGGGCCCTTCTTGGCGATCTTCTGCGCGACCTCGGTCGCCTTCGCGAGCAGCTCGGCGCGCGGCACGACGTCGTTGACGAGGCCGACGCGCTTCGCCTCGTCGGCGCCGATGAGATCGCCGGTGAAGACGAGCTCGCGCGCCCTGGCGGGGCCGATCCGGCGCGTGAGGCGCTGCGTGCCGCCGAAGCCGGGGATGACGCCGAGGTTGACCTCGGGCTGCCCGAACCTGGCGTGATCGGCCGCGTACGCGAGATCGCACGCGAGCACGAGCTCGCAGCCGCCGCCGAGCGCGAAGCCGTTGACCGCCGCGATGACGGGGAAGGGCGACATCTCGAGCTCGTAGCCGAGCCTGTGACCCGCCGCGGAGAACGCGTACGCCTCGGGCGCGGTCATCTGCTGCATCGCCGCGATGTCGGCCCCCGCGACGAACGCCTTGTCGCCCGCGCCGGTGAGCACGAGCGCGCGCACGGCGCTCGGTCCCTCGACGCCACGGAGCGCGACGACGGCGGCGGTCAGCTCGCGGATGACGACGGGGGACAGCGCGTTGAGCTTGTCGGGGCGGTTGATGGTGATCGTGGCGATCGCGCCGTCCTGCGTGACCAGGATCGTCTCGTATGTGGTGGTGCTCATGCCTCGTCTCCTCTCAGCGCGCCAGCGACGCCGCGCCCCGCTGGCCCTTCTCGTCGTAGACATAGAACCCGCGCTTCGTCTTCTTGCCGAGCCAGCCGGCCGCGACGAGGTTGCGCAGCACGACCGCCGGCGCGTACTTGTCGCCGCCGATCTGGGTCTGCAGGACCTCGGCGATCGCGAGCACGGTGTCGAGGCCGATGAGGTCGGCGAGCTCGAACGGCCCCATCGGGTGGTTGAGGCCGAGCTTCGCGCCCTGATCGAGATCCTCGATCGAGCCCACGCCGTCCTGGTAGGCGAGGCACGCCTCGTTGAGGAACGGGATCAGCACGCGGTTGACCAGGAAACCCGGGAAATCGTTGGACGTGATGACCGTCTTGCCGAACTTGACCGACAGCGCGCGCACGAGCTCGACCGTCTCCGGGCTGGTCGCGGTGCCCTTCACGATCTCGACGAGCTTCATGACCGGGACGGGGTTCATGAAGTGCATCCCGATGAAGCGCGTCGGTCGCTTGGTGACGGCCGCGAGCTTCGTGATCGAGATCGACGACGTGTTGGTCGCGAGCAGCGCGCCCTCGCGGAGCACCTCGTCGACGCCGCGCAGCAGCTCGAGCTTCAGCGCGGTGTTCTCGGTCGCGGCCTCGACGACGGCGTCGCACGCCGCGAACCCGGCCTTGTCGCCGATGGGCTCGATGCGCGCGCCCACCGCGTCGCGCGTCGCCGCGTCGAGCTTGCCCTTGTCGACCTGGCGAGAGAGCTGCGCGAGAACGCCCGCCTTCGCCTTCTCGGCGACCGCGAGCGAGACGTCGCAGAGCCTGACCGTCAGGCCCGCCTGCGCCGCCACCTGCGCGATCCCCGCGCCCATCTGCCCCGCGCCCAGCACCCCGAAGACCTTCACGTCGTTTGCGTCCATGGTGCCGGGCGGGATGCCACGGTCCGTCGCGGACGCAAAGGCGCTCACGCCGCGCGCCTTCGGGTAGCCTCGACGCTCGATGCTCTTCTCTCGACCCGACGGGGTCCGCGCGGGCGACGTGCCCCCGTTTCGCCGGATCATGCCGTTCATCATGCCGACGCGGAATGAGTCGGCGGTGTACCTCGAGCAGGAGATCCCGCTCGACGGGGCGCTCGCCTTCGTGGACGAGGCGACCGCGCGCACCGGCCGCCGCGCGACGTTCTTTCACCTGTTCCTGTGGGCCTCGGTCCGGGCGCTCGCGGCGCGGCCGCGCCTCAACCGCTTCGTGATGGGTGGCCGCGTCTGGCAGCGCGACGGGATATGGCTGTCGTACTCGGCGAAGAAGTCGCTCGCCGACGGCGCGCCCATCGTCGTCGTGAAGCGCCGCTTCGAGCCCGAGGTGTCATTCGATGACCTCTTGGAGCAGGTGTACGCGGACCTCGAGCGGGGGAGGAGCGACGAGAAATCCCACGTCGACAAGGAGCTGTCGCTGTTCTTGCGGTTGCCAGGGCCGGCGCTCAGGGTGGGGGTCGGCGCGCTCCGCTGGCTGGATCGGTGGAACTTGTTGCCAGCGGGGTTCATTCACGGTGATCCGCTGTACGCGAGCATGTTCGTCGCGAACCTCGGGAGCGTGCGGCTCGACTCGGCCTATCACCACCTCTACGAGTACGGGACCATCCCGATCTTCGCCGCGCTCGGGAGGTTTCGCGAGGTGCCGACGGTGGTCGACGGGAGGGTGGTCACGCGCCGGGTGTGCTCGATCAAGTACACGCTCGACGAGCGGATCGAGGATGGCTTGTATTGTGCCGCAGGGCTGGAGGTGATCCGCGGGGTGCTGGAGGAGCCGTGGGCCGCGGGGTGAGGGGGCGCGGGGTGCTCTCGTAAGGCATCCGGCGGCCACCCGGGCCAGCCGTCGTCGCGCGCGGCCTCGAACGCGTCGCGGTGGCCGCAGAGATCCTCGAACCGCTGGGACAACAGTGATGGAGGGCTCGGTGCGCGCGCAGCGCGCCGCGAAACAGGCTCGACATGACATGCCCGCGCGCCGACGCCCTCGTCACAACGGCGGCAGCATCTGGTCGAGACGCCCGCCCCAGGCATAGTTCTCCTCGACCACGCGCGCGCACCAGCACTGGGCACACCCCCGGCGCCGAAGCCGCGCGAGGCAGGTCCCGACTCCCGAGCGCACCACATTGTTGCTCCGGTTCAGTCGGCTCACCTGACCACAGTGAAACATGTTGCCCTCCGGGTCCAGGGTCACGTTCAGGTGACCCGCGGCGCACGGCAGCGGCGTCTCCCGGGGAAAATGGCGAAAGTGTCGGAGGCTCGACCAGCCGTTCAGCACCACGTCGCTCGCTCGCTTGCGCGCCTCGACGCGCGCGAAGGCGGCGCGGATCTTCGCGCTGTCGAGCACGTAGTCTGCCCCGTCGCGCTCGGCGCCGGCGAACAAGCTGGGGCGCGCCGGCTGGAACATGACGCGAAACCCGAGCGCCTCCACGAGGTCCATCAGCTCGTCGAGCGAGTCATGGTTGTGGGCGCCGACCACGCACGTGAACTCGACCGGAACGCCGGCGTCGCGCGCCGCCTCCGCCCCGGCGAGCGCGCGCCGAAACGAGCCTTCCCCGCGCATCTGGTCGTGGTTGGCGGCGGGGCCGTCGAGGCTGAGCTTCACCTTCGAGAGGCGCCTGACGACGTCGAGCCTCCTCGGGACGAGGACGCCGTTGGTGTTCATTCGCACCGTCACGCCCCAGCCCACGAGCAGGTCGACCACCTCCGCGACGTGGCGGTGGGTGAGCGGCTCTCCTCCGTCGAGCGAGATCGCTTGCATCCCGTGCTCTCTCAGCTCGCCGAGCGCGCGCTGGATCTGCTCCAGGGTCATCTCGTGGGGCAGCTGGGTGTGCCTGTCACAGTAATGGCAGCTCAAGTTGCAGAGGTGGGTGAGCTCGAAGCCCACTGACAAGGGAACGGGGAAGCCGACGCGCGCGCCGACGACGCGCAACAGGGACGTGGTGTTCATGTGGCAAGCCTCCTCGCGCGGGACGCGCGCTGGTTGACGACTCGCCAGGTCTCAGCACGTGGCGTGCCGCGTACGTCGATACGCGGAGAGGGCCTCGTCCACGCGGGCCGCGGCCGCGCGGGCGACCCGAGGATGGGCGGACCATGGGCTCGCCTCGCCCACTGTGCGGCACGGGCACGCTCGGCGCGTTTGGAGGCGCGCGGACCCGAGAAGGCGGGGACAGCGACAACAGCTCTTGTCTCATGAGGCTCGGTCCCACCACGGGTCACCCGGACAACGCCGCGCGGCGGGGCGGAGCCCGTCAGCGGCGCAGGAGCGCCTCGGCGTCCAGGGCTTCAAGGCGGACCGTCAGCGGGTCGCGTTGACGAGCGGCGATCGCGCAGGCGAGGCCGACGCCGAGCGCGGGCCTCGCGAATCGCCACCCGTCGGCCGTGTCGTCGATGCTCGCCTCGAAGTCGATGCATGGTGCGTCAGTATGCAGCGCGCCCATCGTGAAGCCGTCGAGCGGCAGGGTCAGACCCGCGCCGCGCGCCTTCAGGTAGGCTTCCTTCAGAGTCCAGAGCGCGAAGAACCTCTCACGTCGCGCGTCTCCCGCGAGCGCGTGGAGCCCGGTGAGCTCACGAGCGGAGAACGACACGCGGGCGAGCGCCTCGAGGTCCAGCACGCGGTTCGTGTCCTCCACGTCGACGCCGAGCTCGGGCGCGTCGCCTATCACGCAGACGATGATCCCTCCCGAGTGAGAAATGTTGAAGCTGGGCGCGCGGCGCGGACCGACGGCGACCGGGCGTCCGTGCTCGGTGACGTCGAACCGCCACCGCTCCGGGGCGACGGGAGCGGCCTTCGAGAGCGCGCGTCGCAGCAGCCCTCGCGACACCAGCGCTTGCTCGCGCGTCGGCTGATCCAGGCCCCGCGACCGCGTTCGGCGCTCGTCGTCGGACAGGCACGAGCTCCACTCCGCGAGCGAGCCCGACCGGACAATCTCCCGGGTGTCGACTAGCCAGAGCGACGTCACCGCGTCGACGTCCCTGGCGGGGCGGGCCGGCAGGTCATCGCGTGAGCATACCGGACGCGCGGCGCCGCGGGTATCCTCGGCCCACCATGCAACGCTCCACCGTCCTCACTGGCCTGGTCGCGCTCACCTGGTTCGTCGCCTGCGGAGGCGGCTCCGACGATCCCGCGCCGGGCACGAGCGCCGCTGCGGCGAGCGGAGGGGCGGCGGGGAAGGCGAGCGGAGGGGCGGCGGGGAACGCGAGCGGAGGGGCGGCGGGGAAGGCGAGCGGAGGCGCCGCGGGGAAGGCGAGCGGAGGCGCCGCGGGGAAGGCGAGCGGAGGCGCAGCCGGGAAGGCTAGCGGAGGCGCAGCCGGGAAGGCTAGCGGAGGCGCAGCCGGGAAGGCTAGCGGAGGCGCGGCGGGGAACGGGGCCGCGGGCGCCGCGGCGAGCGCGGGCGTGGCGGGACAGATGGCAGGCGGCGCGGCCGGCAACGCGAGCGGCGGGAGCGCGGGGGGGTCCGGCGGCGCCGCCGGGGCGAGCGGCACCGCAGGGGCTCCCGCGGCCACGTGCAAGGCCGCGCCGGGAGGCGGCAGCGTCACCGTCCAGCCGCCAGTGTTGAAGACGACGCTGAAGGATCGCTGGCAAGAGGCCTGGCAAGCGTCACCCGCCGTGGCCGACCTCGACGGCGACGGCGTCAACGAGGTCGTGGTGGCGCGCGCCGACCAGCTCGTCATCTGGTCCCCCGAAGGCGCGGTGAAGGCGAAGGTGCCGACCGGCGCGGGGCGCATCTGGTCGAGCCCGGTCGTGGGAGATCTGCGCCCCGAGCCCGGCCTCGAGATCGCCTTCGCCGCGGGCAACAAGCTGTTCGTCGTCGACGCCGCGGGCGCGGTGATGAGCGGCTTCCCGGTCACGTGGGTCAGCGAGCTGCGCAGCCTGGCGGCCGGCGATCTCGACGGAGACGGCGCGCTCGAGCTGGTGGTCGCTCCAGCGGACGGCGGCAAGGCCGGAGACGTGATGAACGCGTGGCACGCCGCCGACGGCGCCAAGGTCGCCGGGTTTCCACCCATCAAGAGCGGCACCAGCGGCTGCGATGCCAAGTGTTACATCGCCGGCTGCTACGATCAGAACGTCGCGCTCGGTGATCTCGACGGCGACGGCAAGGCGGACATCGTGGTCGGGCACGACAACGCGTACGCGAGCTTTCACCGCGGCGACGGCCTCGCCTTCGACGCCAACCCGATGTTCAAGGCCAAGAAGACGCCCGGCGTGCGCTACCTGCACGATCTGTCTCTGGCCATCCAGGGCTGGGCAGACGACGAGGAGACCGCGCTGCAAGCTCATTTTACCAACACAGCGCCGTCGCTCGCCGACGTCGACGGAGACGGCGTGCTCGACGTCATCCTGCTCGGGAGCGTGCAGAACGCGGCGCAGACCGATCGCCTGAAGGGAGTGGGCCTGTGGGTGCTACACCGCGACGCGAGCCGCCTCGCCGCGTGGCAGGAGCCGTTCCACGCGCCCGACTACCTCGCGGGGCTGTGGGATTTCGACGGAACGAACATCGTCGGCGCGACCAACCAGGTCGCCGTGGCAGAGCTCGATCCCTCGCCTGGCCCGGAGCTCGTGTTCGCCGGGTTCGACGGGCGGATCCACGGCGTCAG
This sequence comes from Myxococcota bacterium, assembly GCA_963169165.1. Classification (GTDB taxonomy): domain Bacteria; phylum Myxococcota_A; class Polyangia; order Polyangiales; family Polyangiaceae; genus JADLFU01. The sequence goes on from CAUJFL010000047.1 coordinate 13,683, forward strand.
CGCGGCGCGCGTCGAGCTCTGGGCGACAGCGTACACGAGCGATCCCAGCGTCCTGACGGGCGGCGTCGCGATCGCCGATCTCTCCGGCGACGGCCGCCCCGAGGTGGTGTTCGCCACGTACTCGCCCGATCAGGGCAAGGGAGAGCTCATCGTGCTCGGCCCGAGCGGCGCGGTCCTCCACCGCGTGCCGCTGCCTCGCCGGGGCGCGATGCCTGTGCCGACGATCGCCGACGTCGACGGCGACGGAGCGCTCGAGATCGTGGTGTCGTTGAAGGACGCCGAGGACAAGGTCGAGAGCGTCCAGCTCTACACTGTCGCGGGGTCTGCTCCCAACTGCATGCCGTGGCCCACCGGCCGTGGAAATCTGCTGCGCGACGGTCGCGCGAATCAACAGTGACGCGCGCCGAGCGCTACGCTCGCCGCGTCGCGCGGACGACATAGTACGGGCTCTCCAGCGACAGCTCGCGCGGGTGGTCGCTGTGCGCGAGGAGCCGATCGACCGACGCGCGCCGCAGCTCGCCCCACTCGTGCTCGCGTCCGGCCGCCCTGAGCCCAGCGCGCGCCGCGCGCCACGCCGGGTGATGCTCAGCCTGATCATCGAACCACGCCTCGGCGGAGGGCGCGCGAAAGGTCAGCGCGCGGTGCTCGATCGACGCCGTCGCGCCGCGCGCTTCGAAGAGGCGGAGCGCGAACGCGGGCTCGGTCCACCGCGGCGGTGGTGGCGCGTCGGGTGGCGGCAGGGGGGCCAGCGAGACCAGCTTCTCCCGGAGCAGCGAGCCCACCTCGGCGATGCCGCCCGAGTCCGTCCACGCGGCGAGCGCGATCACGCCGCCCGGGCGGACCACGCGGCAGAGCTCGGCGGCGACGCGGTCGGCGTCGGGCGCGAAGATGACGGCGAACACCGACACCGCGACGTCGAACGACGCGTCTCCGACCGGCAGCGCGCCTGCCTCGCCGACGACGAAGCGCGCGCCGAGACCCTCCTGTCGAGCGCGCGTCTTCGCGACCTCGACCAGCCGCGTCGCCGGATCGACGCCGAGCGCCTCCGCGCCGAGGCGGGCCGCCGCCAGCGTCGCGTTGCCGGTGCCGCAGCCGACGTCGAGCACGCGACACGCCTGCCCAGCGGTCAGCCCCGCGGCGCGCACGATGTGCAGCGACACCTCCTCGAGCGCCGCGGCCGTGCGCTCGTACTCTCCGTCGCCCCAGTCCATGTCGCCACCTTACACAGTCGGCGAGCGGGTGCCTCCCGAAAGCACGCTTCGGTCCGACCAGCCCGCCATGACATCGCCGGCGACCTCCGACACTGACATCATTGGCATGGCTGTTGTGTGCTCGGTCGCTCCGAGCGAGCGCCCGGTGGACGTTCCCAGGAGCATCAGCGCAGCCGTCACGGGAGCGGCGCGCGCGACAGGCGCCACACGCCCGAGGGCCCGGCGGTCCACACCTCGCGCTCGCGCCCGAAGACCTCTGTCAGCGGCCCCTCGGGGCCCTGCACGCGCGCCCACGCGGCGCCGTCGTAGCGCGCGACGCCGTCGTCGGTCGCGAGCCAAACGTCGGAGGTGGACGTGCCCCACATGCCTCGCGGGTGCGCACCAGGCGCGTCGTACGAGGTCCATTTGCCTCCGGCGAGGTGGTGGAGGCGCCCCGCGGCGGGCTCGCTGACCCAGACATCTTCGCCGCGCGCGAACGCCCCGCCGACCGCGCCGATCGCCGGGACCGGCGCGAAGCGTGTCCAGGACTTGTCACCGTCGAGCCTCGCGACCGCGCCCTCGAGCAGCGCCCAGGCCGACCCGTCGTGGAGCTCGACGCGAAACGGCGCGTCGCCCGCGCGGAGCATCTTCCACCCGGTGCGGCGCTTGACGATGCAGTCGTCGCCTACCTTGCAGACGACCTCGGGATCGTCGTGGCCAAGCAGCCCGAACAGCGCCTGGGCGGGGGGATCGCGCAGCTTCGCAAGCTCGTTCTTCTCGGCGAGCCAGCGGCCGTCCTTCCACCGCAGGTACAGCTGGCGCGCGCCGCCGGGGCCACGTCGTTCGCCCATGCTCCGCGGCCGATCGTCGCGACCGAAGTACACTCGCGCGAGATCGCGCTCACCGTCATGAGGTCGCAGCGACGCAGGCAACGGCACGCGGCGCCACTTGCCCTCCTCGAGCAGCCACGGCTCGTCGGCGAGCGCCGCAACGCGAGGCGCGCCGACGGCGAGCGACGTCACCGGGAGCTGGAGCTCATGAGTCCAGGCTCCGAGGTCGACGGCGCGCGGCGCCGC
>CAUJFL010000048.1 GCA_963169165.1 Myxococcota bacterium
CCGACGTGGTGCTCGACCCCCCGGGCGCCGACGGCGCGGGGTGCGGGGGCGGCGGCGCGACCCACGCGGGGTGGTGCCCGCTGCTCGCCGCGCGCGCCGCCGAGGCCGCGAGCGCGGCGGCGATCGGGACGAGCCAGACGGGGCGCGGCCTCGCGCGGAGCGAGGGCTTCGCGACGGAGCGAGCCAGCAGACGGGCGCGCGTCCCGTCCGCGCGCGCATGGTCGATCGGCTCCTCGCGCAGCGCCCTCGTCGCCTGCTCGAGCGGATCGGTCATCGCTCGCCTCCGAGCAGCTCGCGCAGGCGCCTCTTCGCGTGGAAGAGCCGCGTGCGCACGGTGGCCTCGGGGACGCCGAGCATCCGCGCGACCTCGGGGCTCGAGCGCTCCTCGATCTCGCACAGCGTGAACGCGATCCGGTGGTCGAGCGACAGCTCGTCGAGCGCGCGCTGCAGCCGCGCCGCGAGCTGGCGGCGCTCCCACGCCTCGTCGGGCCGCGTCGGCTGCTCGACCGGCTCGACGGCGGCACGCGCCGCGAGCGCGCGGCGCCTCGCCGCGGCGCGCACGTGGTTGCGCGACAGGTTCGCCGCCATCGCGATCAAGAACGTTCGCAGCGACGAGTCCCCCCGGAAGCGCCCCGCGGCCGAGGGCAGCGCGAGGAACACGTCATGTACCAGATCCTCCGCGACCGACGCGTCGCCGACGAGCCTGACCGCGAACGCGCGGACGCCCTCATGATGCTCGTCGTACAGCCCACCCAGGGCGTCGAGCTCGCCCGCTGCGACACGGAGGAGCGCGCGCCGTTCGGGATCGCTCGTCGACGCAGGCGGCGCCACCCGCAGCGCAGCGGAGTCGCGCGGAGCATCTGGCATCGTGAGGGGAAGGCGCTGCGAAAAGAGCACGACTCGCGCCCTCTGTCACCCGAGGCGGCCAGACCGTTCAAGGAATTCGTCACGTCGCTCACCTCGACCGGGCGCGACGATTTCGTTGAACGCCGGGAGGCCGGGCGGCGACCACGTGCCGAACCGCGACCGAGCCCACGCGCTTCACGACCGAGGGCGAGACGCGCGGGAGGAGCCCTCGATGAGAGCATGGTGGATTGTCTCGCTCGCGCTCGCGTTCGCGACCGAGCCGCACGCGCAACCTGGCCCGACGTTGACGCCGCCGGTGCTCACCGAGGCGCCACAGCCCCAGCTGCCCGAGGCGGCGATCACGGCGGGCGTGTCAGGCACGGTCGAGCTCGTGGTCACGATCGATCGAGGAGGCGCGGTCACCGAAGCCCGCGTGACGCGCTCGGACTCACCGCTGCTCGACGACGCGGCGATCGCGGCCGCGCGACGGCATCGCTTCGAACCCGCGACGAGGGACGGCGTCGCGGTCGCGTCACGCGTGCGGCTCGCGGTCGACTTCCCACGACCCGTGATGGCGGCGCCGAGCCGCACCGCGAAGGCGTCGGCGCAGCCCGCGGCCACGCCCGCGACGGAGGAGACGAGCGAGCCATCGGCGCCCCCGCCGGTGACCGACGTCGGGGTCCGCGGTCGGCGCGCGGAGGCCGAGTCGGTGCGGCGAACAGCCTCTCGCGAGGAGCTCCGCACGATGCCGGGCGGCGGCGGAGACCCGCTGCGCGCGGTGACGTCGATGCCCGGCTTCGCGCGGGCGCCAGCGTTCACTGATCTGCTGATCGTCCGCGGCAGCGCGCCGTCCGGCACGGGCGTGTTCTTCGACGGCGCCTTCTTGCCTCGCGCGTTCCACTTCGGCGGGCTCACGAGCGTCGTGCCGACCGAGCTGCTCGAGCGCATCGATTTTTACCCAGGCAATTTTCCAGCGCGGTACGGGAGGCACGACGGCGGCGTGCTCGACCTCAGGTCGCGCGCGCTCGACGCGACGGCCCCGCGCGTGATGGCGCAGGTGGACCTGCTCGACGCGCGGGCCATGGTCGAGGCGCCGCTGCCGTGGGGGGCGAGGCTCGTGGCCGCGGCGCGCCGCAGCTGGCTCGACGCGTGGCTCGGCCCGGTGCTCGAGCGCAACGACGTCGGCGCGCGCCGGGTGCCAGTCTACGAAGACGCGCAGGTGATCCTCGAGCTCTCGCCGACGCGCCGCTCGACGCTGCGGGCCGGCCTGTTGTTCTCTCGCGACACCTACGAGCTGGTCGCCAAGCGACCCTTCGCCGGCGAGCCCGCGCTCTCGGGCGCGGCGACCAACGAGAGCGGCTTCTGGCGGGCGCTCTTCTCGTTCGAGTCCGAGCCGACACCCAGCCTCCGCCTCTCGACCATGGTGTCCCTCGGCCCCGACCTCCAGCGCGAGAGGCTGGGCACGTTGCTGGTCGACTCGCGCATCGACTACCTGAGCGGCCGCGGCGAGGTGACGTGGGACGCCGCGCCGTGGCTCTCCGCGCGGGCGGGCTGGGACCTGCTCCTCGGCACCTATGACGCCACGCTTCGGATCCCGAACCTCCCGGTGATCGGCGGCGCCGAGCCGCCCCCCATCACCAGTCAACGGCCATTCACTTGGCAAGGCAGGGGGACGCTGTCGCGGCCCGCCGCGTACGTCGAGGCGCGGCTCACCCCGACCGAGCGCTGGCAGGTGGTGCCGAGCCTGCGCGCGGACTACACGGCCGGGTTCTCCGAGTGGACCGTCTCGCCCAGGCTCTCGTCCCGCCTCGAGCTGCGCCGCGGGCCCGCGCGCACCGCGCTGCGGGGTGGGCTCGGGGTGTACCGACAGCCCCCGGACTACAGCGCCGTGATCCCGATCTTTGGGGTCCCGTCGCTGAGATCGAGCCGCGCGGTGCACACGAGCCTCGGCGTCGAGCAGGGCCTGGGCGAGGGCGTGTCGGCGTCGCTGGAGGGCTTTCACAAGTCAATCGACGGCATCCCGTCGCACGATCCCTCGCGCGGCCCGGTCGCGACCAACGCCAACGGGGCGTCGGGCCGCGTGGTGGGCGCCGAGGTGACCTTGCGCCTCTCTCCTGGCGGGCGCGTGAGCGGGATGCTCGGCTACACGGTGTCACGGTCCACGCGGCGGGACACGCCAGGCGGCGCGACGCGCCTCTTCGATTTCGACCAGACGCACGTCCTCTCGGCGGTCGCCCGCGTGCGCGCGGGGCGCGGGGTCACGCTCGGCGCGAGGTACCGCGCCGCGACGGGCGTGCCGTACACCCCCTGCGTCGGGGGCTCGCTGGCCGCCGACTCGGGCGTCTACACCTGCGTCGGCGGCGCGCCCTGGAGCGCCCGCTTGCCGGCGTTTCACCAGCTGGATCTGCGGCTCGACAAGACCTGGGAGCGAGAGCGATGGAGCGTCACGGCCTACCTCGATGTGCAGAACGTCACCAACCGCGGCAACGTCGAAGGGGTCAGCTACTCCTTCGACAAATCGCAGGTCACTTGGCAATCTGGCCTGCCCATCCTGCCGATCGCCGGCGTCCGGGTGGAGCTGTGAGAAGGCTTGCTTTGTTGTGTGGGCTCGCGTGCGCGGCCTCGTGCAGCGACGACTTCGAGAGCGCCTCGTCGGTGACGTCGGTGCGCGTGCTGGCGGTGCAGCTCGACACCCCGTTCGCGCGGCCGGGAGCAGCGGTCTCGATGACGATGCTCGCGCACGACGGCGGGGCGCCGCGCGACGCCGGCCGCCCGCTCTCCATCGCGTGGTTCGGGGGATGTGACGCCCCCGACGACGACTCCCCTGCCGCCTGCTACCCGCGCCTGGCCTGGCTCCGAGCGCTGTCCCCGGGCGAGCTCGACGGGACGGTGGCGCGCGACGGCGTCGGACATGGGCCGCGCTTCACGTACCGCGTGCCGCCCGATCTGCTCGAGCGCCACGCCGCGCGCGTCGGCGAGCCCGTGGCGCGCGGGTTGTCCTACGTGTACTTCGCCGTGTGCGCGGGGCGGCTCGTCGCCGACGGGGCACAGCGGCCGCGCGCGGGGATCCCGGTGACCTGCGTGGACGCGGAGACGGGTCGCGAGGCAGGACCGGCGCGCTTCGTCAGCGGCTACGTGCCCATCCGCGCGTATGAAGGGCTCGTGAACCACAACCCCGTGCTCGGCGAGGTGAGCGTCGGCGGCGCGGTCGCCGGGCCGTGCGACGACGCGCGCGCCTGCGGCGAGGGGCGGCGCTGCGTCGAGGGGCGGTGCGAGCTCTCGCTGCCGCGATGTGACGCCGACGCGCGCGACGACTGTCCCGCGCTCGACGTGACCCAGGCGGTCATGGACGAGAGCTACGAGCTCGACGACGCCACGGCCTCGACGGGCATCTCCGCCGAGGGAGAGCTCCTGTGGGTCGCATACTTCACGACGTCGGGCGCGTTCGACGCGCCGGTGGCGACCCTGTTCGAACCGACCGGCGGGAGGCGGCCGAAGGGAGAGTCGATGGGAGCGCTCAGGCTCACGCCCGGCTTCACGGGGCCGATGCGGCTGTGGGCGGTCGTGCACGACGGTCGCGGGGGCGTCGCGTGGAGCCGCGTCGACGCGGTGGTCCGATGAGCGCGCGTCGGGCGCTGTGGTGGTGCGCCGCGTGGCTCGCGCTGGCGGGGAGCGCTCGCGCCTCCGCGCCGACCGTCACCGTGAGCGGCGGCGCGCCTGGCGACGAAGCGCGGATACGCGCCGCGGTCGCGCGTGAGCTCGCCGCGGACGACGCGGGCGGCGCGGTGGAGATCAAGCTCGGCGCCGACGAGCTCGAGGTGACGGCGCGCCTGGCCGACGGGCGGGTCATCACCCGCGCGATCGCGCGCCCGACCGATCCGTCGCGCGTCGCCGAGGCCGCCGCGATGCTGGCAGGGAACCTCTCGCGGGACCAGACGAGCGACCTCGAGGCCGAGCTGCGGCGCCGACGCGCGCGCGGCACACAATCCTCACCTCGAGCGCCCTCATCGACGACGGGGTCGCCAGCGCCGAGGCCGCCGGCGCCAGCCCCGGAGCAGATGCCGAGCTGCGCCACCACGGGACCAGCGCTGCCCGCGCTCGAGCTCTGGCCCGGCGTCGTGCTGCCTGGCGACGCGGGCGATCCACAGTCCACACGCGCCGCGACGTTCGCGCTGGTCGGCGGCCACCGTGGGCCGACCCGCGGGCTGGGGATGTTCATCCTTGGCGCGCACGGCAGCAGCTCCGTGTGCGGTCTTCACATATCAGGTTTGTGGGATTGGTCTCTCGGGTGGGTGAAGGGCGCGCAGCTCTCGGGCGGCGCGGTGTCGGCGACCCGCGTCGACGGCGTCCAGGTGGCGACGCTCGCGCGGGCGACGTCGACGGTGCGAGGCGCGCAGCTCGCGGCCGTCGCGCTCGCGCGTGACGTGGAGGGCGCGCAGGTCTCGCTCGTGAGCGTGGCGCGGGACGTCCGAGGCGCGCAGGTGGCGGCGCTCAACGTCGCGCGGCGGGCGCGCGGCGTGCAGCTCGGGCTGGTCAACATCGCCGACGACTCGGACGCGCCGATCGGACTCGTCAACGTCATCCGACATGGAAGGTTGCACGTCGACGCGTGGGCGCTCGATCTCCCCGGCGTGGCGGTGGGTGTCGTGCACGGCGGGCGCTACATGCACACCATCTACGCCGCGGGCGCGCGACGGGGAGAGGACGGCGACGCGCACGCTGTCGCGGTCGCGGGCCTCGGAGGGCATGTCCCGATCGGCGCGCGCGCCTTCATCGACCTCGACGCGCTCACCTACTTCTTGCCGGACCGACGCGTCTCCCGCATCGCGTATGTGTACCAGGTGCGCGTCATCGGCGGCGTCTCCGTCGGCGAGGGACTGTCACTGTTCGCCGGGCCCACGCTGAACCTGTCGCAGAGCCCGCCCGAGATCGCCGAACCCCTCGGCGTGTTCGGCGCGCGCGCGCTCGACTGGGGGGGCGGCGCCGCGTGGCGCGCCTGGCCGGGCGTGACGGTGGGCGCGCGAGCGTTCTGAGCCGATCGCGCCCGCGGAGGGCGGGAGACGGAGCAAGGATGAAGGAGGCGCGCTGACCGAAGTCATGCGCGTCCACGGCCCGCCGTAGCAACCTGAGCCATGCCTTCTCTCGACCAGTCCATCGCCGACATCGTCAGCGAGCACTCGGCGGCCGCCCTCGTGTTCCACAAGCACGGCATCGACTATTGCTGTCACGGTGACCGAAGCGTCCGTCAAGCGGCAGGCGAGCGCGGCGTCGACGTCGGGGTGCTCCTCGCCGAGCTCGACGAGGCGATCTCGGAGCGCCGCGACCGCGCCGACGAGCCTCGAGACCTCTCCCAGATCGAGCTCGTCGAGCACATCATGGCGCGGCACCACGCCTACTTGCGGAAGGCGATGCCGTTCATCATGACGCTCACCGAGAAGGTCGCGCGCGTCCACGGCGAGCGCAACCCCAAGCTCGAGGAGCTCGACGCCGTGTTCTGTGACATCGTCGCCGAGCTCGAGCCCCACCTCGACAGCGAGGAGCAGGTGCTGTTTCCGGCGATCATGTCCGGCGGTGAGCGCGGGATGATCGTGCGCGCTCTCTCGGAGATGCACGCCGAGCACCTCGTCGTCGGAGACCTGCTCGCGCGGATGCGTGAGCTGGCCGACGACTACGTCGTCCCGGAGTGGGCGTGCCGCACGTACCGCACGATGCTGTCCGAGCTCGAGGAGTTCGAGAAGGACACGATGCGGCACGTCCACATCGAGAGCCACGTGCTGAAGGCCCGCTTCGAGTAGGCCGCGCTAAGCCGCGCTGATCCGCGCGTCCCCGAGCCGCCGCAGCTGCTCGGTCCGAAACGCCCCGAGCAACGCCGCGCCGAGCGCGCCAGCGACGACGCCGCGCGGGTCCGCGACGATCGTCGAGGTGACGGCCTTCGAGCCGCGCCGCTCGCCGGCGATCGTCTCGCGGAGCGCCTTCACGAGCCCCTCGTCGATGGCGAGCCCGCCGGTGACGACGACCTTGCCGTCCCCGCCGATCGCGCGGAGCAGGCGCAAGAGCCGCCCCGCGAGGCTCAGGTGGATGCCCTTCAGGATGTCAGGCGCGCCGATGCCGCGGCTCACCATGTTGATGACGTCGGTCTCGGCGAGCACGGCGCAGATGCTCGAGACCTCCTCGCCGGAGGGCGACTGCGTGGAGAGCGTCCCGACGTCCTCGAGCGGGACGCCGAGGTAACGCGCGATGTTCTCGATGAACTGGCCGCTGCCGCTCGCGCACTGGCTGGTCATCCGGTGCCTCATCACCTTGCCGCGCGGATCCATGCGGATCGCGCGCGCGTGCAGCGCGCCGACGTCGAGCGCCGCGGCCGCCTCGGGATCGAGGAACAGGGCGCCGCGCGCGTGCGCGGTCATCCCGTAGAAGTGTCCCGTGGCGCCCTCGACGAGATCGGCCTCGCCGGTCGACGCGACGTAGTCGAACGGCGCGGTCGACAGCGAGTCGAGCGCAGGGCACGGCAAGCCCGCGCGCTCACAGACCTCTTCGAAGGTGGCGCGCGCCACCTCGCGCACGTTGCGGCGACGGATCCGCTGCGTGGCGCTCGCGACGAGCTCCCCATGGTCTCCGGCGACGCTGCGCAAGATCGCGGCCTTGACGGAGCTCGAGCCGACGTCGATGCCGGCGGTCAGGTGTGACATGCGGGTCTCTCCATGAATGCTGACTCGGTCGGCGGCGGCTGCGCGTCGGCGACCTGGGTGAACGACGGGAGCAGCTGCGGGCTGTCGGCGCGGAGATCGTCGAGCGCGTACATCGCCGCGCCGAGCGCGCCCATGAAGATCGAGTCGGGATCGATGTTGACAGTGATCTCGGCCCCATAGCCCTCGGCGATCAGCTCGCGCAGCAGCTTCACCGCCATCGGGTTGCGGCACACCCCGCCAGTGAAGGTGAACTCGTTCGTCACGCCGCCCGAGCGCGCGAGGATCGACATCGCGCGGAGCATGATCCCTCGGTGCAGCCCCGCGAGGATGTCCTCCCTCCGCTGCCCGAGCGCCAGCCGCTCGCGCAGCTCGGCGCCGGCGAACACCGTGCAGGTCGAGTTCACTTGCACGACGCGCGTCGCCTGGAGCGCCAGCGGCCCGAGCTCGTGCAGGCCGAGGCCCAGCTCGTCGGCGATGTAGCCCAGGTAGCGCCCGCAGCCCGCCGCGCAGCGATCGTTCATCTGGAAGGACGTGACGACGCCGTGCTCGTCGACCTGGATTCCCTTGGTGTCCTGCCCGCCCACGTCGAGCACCGTGCGCGTGCCGGGGAAGGTGCGGTGCGCGCCGCGCCCGTGGCAGAGGATCTCGCTGCGGACGGCGGCCTTGGGGAAGGGCAGCGTCTGCCGCCCATAGCCCGTCCCCGCGAACGCGACCTCGTCGAGCGGCTCGTCGAGCGCCGCGTCGATCGCGCGCGACAGGCGGGCCGCGGTCTCCGCCCCAACGTCGAGTCGCGCGAGGGCAGAGCGCAACAGCGCGCGCTCGTCGCGCGGGCGCAGGCGGGTCTCGACCTCGAGGATGGCGCGGTCGTAGAGGGCGACGAGCGGCTCGAACGGCGGCCCGCCGTTGCGAGCGAGCGTCTCGGCGCTGGCGACGAACGCGGCGCCGGCGAGATCGCGGAAGAACTCGCTCTTGCGCGGCGCCCCCACCGCGAACAGCGCCGGCGCGTCCCGCTCGGCCTCCTCGATGATCGAGCCGACCGCGGGCCCGAGCGACGCGCGCTGCGCCCGGCGGGCCAGGTTGCGATCGAGCTCCGACAGGATCGTGTCGCGCAACGCGCCGAGCTCACCCAGGTAGAGCCCCAGGCGGAACCCCGAGAGCAAGCCCGGCAGCGCCGCTCGCGCGTCCGGATCGGAGGTCGCGCGGTCGAGGAACGAGAAGCGCGCCGCCGTGCGGGCCTCGGCCAGCGCCGCCGCGCAGGCGACGCCGTAGTTGCTGCGGCTGTTGGTGATCCCGCGGCTGACCTGTCGGCCCGCCTCGTCGAGGATGACGGCCTTGGTCGTCGTCGAACCCAGATCGATGCCAACGACACACTTCATGAGGCCCTCCGCTGCATCCGCGCGTCGAGCATCTGGAGGTAGCTCTGCACGCGGTTCTCGATGTTGGCCTTGCCGAAGTAGCGAGGATCGACGAGATCGCTCTCGATGAAGCCGCCGGGGACGCCGGTGCGCTTCTCGAGCTCGCGCAGCAGCAGCAGCTGCCCGACGCTGAACGAGTTGCAAGACTTCACGCTGTTGATCAGGAAGCCGTCGGCCGAGTAGGTCTTCACGTAGTGCTCGAGCAGGTCGAGCCGCCTCGGGAGGTTGAGGTTCGTGTAGCAGCCGAGGCAATAGTCCGCGAGGCTCTCGAGCGGGTTCTCCGGGGTGTGGCGAAAGCCTCGGTCGTAGAGGCCGCCCACGCGCGTGTACGTGCTCGCCACGACGACGGCGCCCTCTCGCGAGAACATCCGCCAGAAATCGAAGAAATTGGTCCAGTTGGGGGGCCCCTCCACCACCAGGCGAAACTTCTCCTGGGTCATCGGGCCGTCGGGCGTCGTCGGCCCCTCGCCGCGGGAGATGCGCGCCTCGACCTCCTCGCGAAGCTCGCGATAGTAGTCGACCGCGTCCTGGCTGCCGCGGAACGACGAGAACATCGGGCCGGTGTAGTAGACCCCGCCGAAGTACCCGTCGACGGGCGACGGGCGGTGACGCGCCGACTCCCACACCGCGACGAGATCGTCCTCTGCCCTCGACGAGAGCTTCATCTTCTCGCGCAGCTTGTCCTCGTCGTACGTCGTGCCGGTCAGGCGCTCGAGCGCGGGGATCACCTCGTTGCGAAGCTGATCGACCACGTAGCCGCGCATCTCGGGCGTGATCTCTCCCTCGGCCTGGTAAGGCACCTGGAGCATCACGACCGGGCAGTTGTACTCCTCGCGCAAGAGCTCGAACCACTTCATGAAGGTGAAGCAGCCCGTGTAGGAGAGCAGCAACAGGTCCGGCGGAGGGAGCGTCTCGCCGGTCGGCCCCACGTTGCCGCCCTTCAGCATCCCGAGGTCACACTTGACGTAGGTACACACATCCTCCGAGTGGCCGGCCTTCTCGGCCTCGGCGATGTACCTCCCCGAGCGGCCGCGCATGCCCGACTGCAGCGCGTTGATCTCGGGCAGCACCGGCAGCACGTCGAACGCCGACAAGAGCTCCGTGAGGTTGCCGGGTACGAACGTGTAGACGACCTTCTTTCCCTCCTCCTTCGCGCGCGAGAGCTTCGCGAAGTGATCGGCGATCATGGTCTTCTGACGCTTCTGACTGTTGTCACGCTCCTGGCTCATGCTGCGCCTCCCCAGAGCTTGACCGAGTCGGAGAACGCCCCGGCCTGCTCGCGAATGGTCTGGAACTGGCCCGTGTTCTCGGCGTACTTGAGGGTCGTGAACGCTATCCCCTCGCGCTGGAGCGCCGCCTCCAGCATCGGCTGATCGAGCAGCGCGGGATCACAGAACGACGCCGCCGCGAACACGACGCCCTCCGCGCGGACGGCGCGGACGCGGTCGATGAGCGCGCGCCCCTTCACGAGCTCGCCGATGTAGCGGGACGCCGTCGCGGCGCCGCGATCGAGGTACGCGTCGGCGAGCGCGTCGACCGAGTCTCGCCCGGCCGACGGCGCGTCGATCGCGCCCTCGATCATCCTCATCCCGAGCTGCATGTCGTCCGCGACGATGTCGCACCCGGCGCGCTCGAGCGTGATGATGAGGTCGAGCGGCGGCTGCTCGCAGAACGAGCCGACGACGACGACGCGGACGTTGTCGAGCTTGCGCGTCTGGCGCTCGCGGGCGGCGACGAGGACCTCGCGCAGGAACGCCGTGTGCTCCGCGGCCGTCATGGCCGAGCCCGCGCGCACGGCCAGGTACGCCTCGGACGCGCGCAGGCGGTGAGGCTCGTCGCGGCGCAGCACGTCGAGCTCGTCGATCGTGGCGCGCCGCGCGTTCTCGTCGGCGATCGCGGCGCGCAGCCGGACCTCGTCGAGCGGCCGCGCGCCGCGCGCCTCGAGCTCGCGCGCGAACCGCCGCAGCTCGCCCGCGTAGAACGCGCCGCCGAGCCTGCGGTCGAAGTTCTGTGGCAGATCGAGGTACGCCGACCACTTCTCGGGGAAGAGCAGCTTCCACATGCCGCCGAGGTTGCGGATGACGTCGCAGATGGCGGGGAAGACCATCCCGTCGAGCGGCTCGAGCTCACCGCCGAGCGCGAGCTCGATCGTGCTGCGAGGAATGTGACAAATATAACTCTGAAAGTAGGCGTCGCCGCGGATGACGTCGACCTGATCTCCGCCGCCGAACACCGCCACCGGCAGGCACCCGAGCGCCTCGAGGAGCGGGCGCGGCGTGTAGATGGGCATGTGCCCGATCGCGAGCGCGCCGGGGTTCTCCTGCTTCCACGCGCGCACCCGCTCGAGCCTCCGATCGTCCACGCACGCGCGGGCCTGCTGCATCAGGGTGTCGAAGGAGGTCATGCGTCCACCCACACCGGCTGGCGCTTGGCGAGGAACGCCTCGATGCCCTCGTTGCCGTCATGACTTGGCAAGAGGCGCTCGACGTAGGCCCGCTCGAGCTCGGCGAGGGTGTCGTCGAGCGCGGCGAGGAGGGCGACGCGCGACGCCTCGGTCGCCCGGCGGAGCGAGAACGCCGACAGCGGTCGGAGCGTCTCGCGGTACCACTGCAACGTCGCCTGCTCGGGGTCGACGTCGCGGTCGAACACTCGAAGGACGAAGCCGGACGCGCACGCGGTCGACAGCTCGAGCTCGGCGCCCGTGAGCAAGAGGTGCTCCACGACGGCTGGCGGGAGCCTGTGCGCGCCGATCGCGGCGAGGACGGGCGGGAGCACGCCGAGCTTGATCTCGGGGCAGGCGAAGGCCGCGTCCGCCTTGGCGAACACGAAGTGTGACGCGAGCGCCAGCTCGAACGCGCCGCCCAGGCAGCGCCCCTCGACGACGCACGCGACCGGCACCGGGAAGCTCGCGACGCGCCGGATCGTCTCGTGGAATCGAGCGAGCATGCCCGCGGCGCGGTCGCGCCTGTGCTCCTCGACCGACGCGCCGAACGAGAAGTTCCCGCCCGCGCCGCGCAGGAGCACGAGCCGCAAGTGGGGATCGTCGCGGTGCGCCGAGAGGGCGTCCGAGAGCGCCGCGAGCACCTCGCTCGTCAGGATGTTGGCGCGCGGCGCGTCGACGACGAGGCGCAGCACGGTGCCGTCCTCGAGCAGGGTGGGCCGGATCATCGCGCCTTCTCCCAGCCGGCGCGCGCCGACGGCTTCAGCACCTCGCGCGTGAGCGCGTCGTCGAACCGCGCGCCCTCCGCGATGCGCCGGCGCAGCAGGCCGAAGTCGATCTCGCGCTCGCTGCGATCGCCGTAGTGAAACGCCGGGAAGCCGGCCGCCGCCTCGGTGTTCATGTTGAGCGACAGCCAGGAGCGGCTCGTCTCCATGTTGGACTGCCAGTGCTCGAGCTTCTTCTTGCGGAGCGTCTCCAGCGTCTTGCGCGTGCAGTCGGGGAAGGTGTTGGCGAGCTTGACCACGAGCCTGTCGACGAGCGCGTCGAGCTCGCCGAGATCGATGGTGCAGCCCTTCGCGACCTGCTTGGCGGCCTCGAGCTCGGCCCCCTTCTTCCACTCGCCGTGGACGACGTTTCCCAGCTCATCGAGGTAGCGATCCGTGACGACGAGCGGGTTCGCGATGAGCGCGCCGTCCTTGGTGCGGTGGACGGGTACGGCCTCGTTGACCATGCCATACCGCACCGACTTGTGCGCCGACCACGGCTCACAGAGCACGAGCGACTCTGCCGCCCGCGCGACGCCGACGTACAGGTGCAGGAAGTCTGTCGCGCCGCCGTCGGGGGCCGAACCGTGCACCGGCCCCGCCTGGCCGAAGCGCGCGTGGTCGCCCGCGACGGTGAAGTCACAGGCCATCCCGATCTCTTGCCCTCCGCCGATGCGCATGCCGTTGACGCGGCAGATGACCGGCTTGTCACAGAGAAGGATCCCCGTGACCATGTCGTTGAAGAGGCGCATGTACTGGAGGTACTCGTGCGGCCGGTTGGCGTAGTAGGTGGCGTACTCGGCCGTGTTTCCGCCGGTGCAGAACGCCTTGCTGCCGACGGCCGTGAACACGACCGCGACGGCGCGGCGGTCGGCGCTCGCGCGGCGGAACGCGAGGATCACGTCCTTGACGGCGGCGGTCGTGTACGAGTTGAGCTGCGCCTCGTTGTCGAGCGAGATCCACACCTGGTGCAACCCCTCGAGCCCGGGGATCGGGCGGTGCTCGTAGCGGATGTGACGAAACTCATATCCGGGTACCAACTCATGGTTCTGCAGCTCGCTCATGGCGGACCTCATGCGCGCGGGTCGAGGACGGCCCGCTTGTCGAGTCGGTGGTGTGTCATGTCGTCGAGCAGCGCGTCGAGGGAGGACAGCGGCGCGTGCGTGACGAACGGGGTGAGGACGACTTTCTTTTCGAAGACGAGGCGGAGCACCTCGGTGAAGGCTGAGAGCGGCGCGCCCCACGAACCGTGCACGGTCGCGTCGAACGCCATCAGGTTCGACAGGCGCAGCTCGACCGGCTCGCGGCAGTAGCCGACCTGGACCATCGTCGCCGCCGCGCCGATCAGCGCGTACGCGAGCTGCTGCCCCGCCGTCGTGCCGCTGCACTCGAAGACGCGGTGACGGAGGCTCGGGACGCCGGCCGTGAGCCTCTGCACCTCCTTGCGCAGCTCCTTCGCTGGCCTCCCGTCGATCGGCATCACCTCGGCGAACGACGAGATCCGCTCGAGGCGCGCGCGGTCGACGTCGAGCGCGATCACCCGCGCGCCCCGGGCGCGCGCGATCTGGGCCAGGAAGCCCCCGACCCCGCCGGCGCCGACGACGATCGCGACGTCGCCCTCGGCGAGCGCGGCCCGCGAGGTCGCCTGGTACGCCGTCGACACGGCGTCCGCGACGACGGAGAGCTCGCGCAGATCGAGGTCTGCCGGCGCGTCGTCGAGCGGCACGAGCGCGGCCTCGCGCACGACCATGTGCGTCGCGAAGCCGCCGTGCGCGTCGTTGCCGGGCATGACTTGCTTCGGGCAGGCGTTGTCGCGTCCGGCCAGGCAGTACGCGCAGCGCCCGCAGCCCATCACCGCCGGCACGAGCACCCTCCGGCCGACGCGCGCCCCCTCGACGATGGTCCCGACCACCTCGTGCCCCAGCACCAGCGGCAGCGGGTGCTTCGGCGCGACCGAGCCGTTCGCGAACCCGAGATCGGTGTGGCAGAGCCCGCACGCGAGCACCTCGATGATGGCCTCGCCCTCGCGCGCCTCGAGCGACAGCGTCCTCTTGCGGAGCTGATTCGGCGCCTCGAGCAGCTGGACCTCGGCTTGAATCCCCATGGCGAGGGCGAGATTCCGGGCAGTGCCAATTCATCGCCATGACGAAAGTCACAGGAGGCGGCGTCCCCGCGCGAGCCGCGTTTTGCCACTGTTGATTGGTGATCCAGGTCACGGTTCCAACTGAAGACTCATGACCCTGGTCACGTTTCCCATGGCGCAGCGCGTCCACGGGGTTTGTCGCGGGGGTGGAGCCGGGCTACTCGCCGCGGGATGGAAGCGCTCTCGGCCCACGCGGCCTACCTGGCAGGACGCATGCTCGAGTTCCCGTTCATGGTCAGGTGCGGCTTCGAGCTGCTCGAGCACGCGCCGCTCCGGGCGAGCGGGGCGGTGCGAGTCACGCCCGAGCTCGCGGGGGTGAGCGGGCACCTCAACGGCACCGAGCTGTACGGGCTCGTCGACTGCACCGCGTTCCTCGCGGTCGCGACGACGCTGTCACCCGAGGAGGCAGCGGTCACCCACGACGCACACTTCTCGATCACCGGGGCGGCGCCGACCGACGCGCTCGCGCGCTTCGACGCGGTGGTCGCGAAGCGCGGGCGCACGACCGCGTTCATTCGGGTCGAGGTCGCCTGCGGAGACAGGCTCGTCGCGCTCGCCACGATCACGAAGACGATCCTCCCGCTCTCCGTGCGCAACCGGCACGCTCCGAAGCCCTGAGCTCAGGGGGGCATCCGCCGCCGTCGTCGAGCGGAGAGCGCGCACACGAGGGTCGCGACGAGCCACGCGCCGTCGCGTCGCGGGGTCAGGGCACACGACCACGCCGAGGGCTCGGACGGGGTCGGCGCGGCGGGCGGACCGCTCTGTGGGGGTTGCTCGGGCGCGCCCTCTCCGCCGCCACCGCCGCCGACGAACAGGGCG
>CAUJFL010000049.1 GCA_963169165.1 Myxococcota bacterium
GCGGGCGAGTGCCTGCGCACCGGCGTCCGCAAGTGTGACTCGGGCGGCACGACGTGCTGCGCCGCCGATGGGCAGGCCGCGTGCACCAAGCTGCAGCCGGGCGCGCCCGCGCCCACCGAGCTCTGCAACGGCAAGGATGACAACTGCAACGGCATCATCGACGAGGGCGGTGTGTGTCAGGGGTGTCAGGCGTCGCCCGAGGTGTGCGACGGCAAGGACAACGACTGCGACGGCACGATCGACAACAACCTCACCGACACCAACAAACCCTGCGGCCTCAACCTCGGCGAGTGCAAGCCGGGGACGACCGCGTGCGAGGCCGACGCGGGCTTCACCTTCCCCCACGCGACCGATCACCTCGTCTGCAAGAACGCGACGGGCCCCGGCCCCGAGGTGTGCGACGGCAAGGACAACGACTGTGACGGCGTGGTCGATGGGCAGATCGAGGCCTGCTACACGGGGCCCGCCGGCACCTCGGGCGTCGGGGTCTGCGTGGGCGGCAAGCGCGCGTGCTCGGGCGGCGTGCCAGGCGCCTGCGTCGGCGAGGTGACGCCTGGCGCCGAGGTCTGCGACGGCCTCGACAACGACTGCAACGGCAAGATCGACGATCTGCCCGGCATCGATCAGCCCTGCTGCTCCTCGGGCAAGTGCGGCACCGGCATCTGCGTCTCCGGCACGCTCAAGTGCTCGGGCGGCGCGCCGCAGTGCATCGGCGAGGTCAAGCCCGCCACCGAGATCTGCGACGGCAAGGACAACGACTGCAACGGTCAGGTCGACGATCTCGCCAACGGCCCCGGACAGATCGGCACGGCGTGCTGCACCTCGGGCAAATGCGGCAAGGGCGTCTGCGCGGGCGGCGTGTGGGGCTGCGGTCCCAACGGCCTCGAGTGCGTGGGCGAGGTCAAGCCGTCGACCGAGCTGTGCGACATGAAGGACAACGACTGCAACGACGTCGTCGACGACATCCCTGGCGCCGGGCTCGACTGTTGCCCGTCGGGCGCGTGCGGCACCGGCGTCTGCAAGGGCGGCACGCTCAAATGTACGCCGACGGGCCTCCTGTGCGACGGCGCCGTCGGCGGTTCGGCCGAGGTGTGCGACGGCCTCGACAACGACTGCAACGGCCTCGTCGACGACGTGCCCGGCGTCAACGAGGCGTGCTGCCCCGACGGCGGGCCCGCCCCCGAGTCGTGCAACAAGGGCGTCTGCAGCCCCGGCGTGAAGAAGTGCGACGCCATGACTGGCAAGCTCGTCTGCGACGGCGCCAAGGGCGCGGGCAAGGAGGTGTGCGACGGCCTCGACAACGACTGCAACGGCATGATCGACGACAAGACAGAGGTCAACGATCCCGCGGTCGGAAAGGAGTGTGACCCTCCACCCACAGGGAAGACCAACCTGCCTTGCAAGGCGGGCAAGACGGTCTGTTCGGGTGGCAAGGTCGCGTGCGACGGCGCCGTGAAGCCCGGGGTCGAGGTCTGCGACGACTTTGACAACGACTGCGACGGCGTGAAGGACAACGGGAACCTCTGCGGCAACGACAGGGCCTGCGTCACCGGTCTCTGCGTGGCGGCCTGCTCGAAGGGTGAGTTCGAGTGCCCCGGCGGGTTCACTTGTCAGAACGGATACTGTGTGCCGGTCGGCGCTGGCCAGGGCGGCGCGGGCGGCGCGGGCGGCGCGTCGTGCGGCGGCAAATCGGGCGCCAGCGGCACCGGCGGCGCGTCGAGCGGCGGCAAGTCTGGCGGCGGCGCGGGCGGCGCGTCGAGCGGCGGCAAGTCCGGCGCGGGCGGCAACGGCGCCACCTCGAGCGGCGGCAAGGCCGGCGCACAGAGCGGCGGGACGAGCGCCGCGGGCGGCCCGACGGGCAGCGCGACCGCGGGCGCGGGCGGCTCGACCGACGACAAGGCAGACAACTTCGGCCTGACGACCGGCGGAGGCGGCTGTGACGCCGGCGGTCACGGACCCCAGGACCGGGGGGCGCTGCTGTTGCTCGGCGCCGCGGTGGTCGGGCTGGCGAGTCGGCGTCGCCGTGCGGCGGGAGGTGCCAAGTGAAGGCGCGCTCGCTGCTCGCGCTCCTCGCGATCGTGGCGGGGGGCGGCGTCCTCGCCTCCGGCTGCACCACCGAGGCCTACTGCTTCGCGTGTGAAGACGCCGTCGGCGGCGGCGCCGGGGGCGCCACCGGTCAGGCTGGCCGCGGCGGCGCTCAGTCTGGGGGCTTCACGAGCGGCGGGAGCGGAGGCTTCGTCACGAGCGGCGCCGGCGGCGTCGGGGGCAAGGGCGGCGCGGGCGGCGCCTGCGCGGCCGATCTGCAGACCGACGAGAAGAACTGCGGCGCGTGCGGCGCGGTCTGCGCCCCGCCGGGCGCCTTCGGCGAGTGCGCCGCCGGAAAGTGTACGGTTGGCAGCTGCGCCGAGGGCTTCTTCGACGTCGACAAACAGGCCGCCAACGGCTGCGAGTGCAAGAAATCCGCCGAGATCTGCGACGGGGTCGACAACGACTGCGACGGCGCCGCCGACAACGGCTTCGATCTGAAGGGTGACGTCAACAACTGCGGGGGGTGCAACCAGAAGTGCGCGCAGGTGCCCAACGGCACCGTCAGCTGCGTGGCAGGCAAGTGTACCCCCAAGTGCAACCCCGGCTTCTCCGAGTCGTCGAATTGCGGCTACAAGTGCCCCACCAACCCGCCCGTCGCCGAGACGTGCAACGGCGTCGACGACGACTGTGACGGCGTGATCGACGACGGCGCGCCGGGCGCCAACGTCGCCTGCGAGACGCACTGTCCGGGCGGCAAGTGCGTCGGTGAGTGCAAGGCTGGCAAGACGGTGTGCACCGGCACCTCGAAGGGCCTGGTGTGCGTCAACGGCGTGGGGCCGGCCGCGGAGATCTGCGACGGCAAGGACAACGACTGCGACGGCCAGACCGACGAGGGCTACGATCTGCAGAACGATCCGACCAACTGCGGAAAGTGCGGCGTCTCCTGCGCGGCAAACGACAAGTGCATCGCTGGCAAGTGCCAGTTCACCTGCTCGCCGCCCTACTATGACGCCGACAAGAACCCCGCGAACGGCTGCGAGTACAAGTGTGACACCGTCGCGGTCGGGCCCGAGACGTGCAACGGCGTCGACGACGACTGCAACGGGCTGGTCGACGACGCGGTCGGCGGCGTCGGGGGCACCTGCGACGCCGAGTGTCCCGCCCTCGCGCCGTGCGTCGCCGCGGGCAACTGCGCGGCCACGCTGTCGACCTGCCAAGGTGGGTGCTGCGGCGAGTGTACCCAGGGGCAGCTGACCTGTCAGACCGGGCAGGTCGTCTGCATCGCGGGCGCGCAGCCGAAGCTCGAGGTGTGCGACGGCAAGGACAACAACTGCGACGGCCAGATCGACGAGGGCTACAACCTCTCGAGCGATCCGACCAACTGCGGGGTCTGCGGGAAGAAGTGCGAGTTCCCCAACGGGATCGGCGCGTGCGTCAACGGCGGCTGCGTGCTGCAGACCTGCAAGCCCGGCTTCGGCGACGTCGACAAGAGCGATCCCGCCAACGGCTGCGAGTACGCCTGCCCCGTCAACCCGTCGACCAGCGAGGCCTGCAACGGCAAGGACGACGACTGTGACGGCCAGATCGACGACGGCCTGACGGCGCCTCCTTCAGTGTGTCTCTCGGCGGGGCCGTGCGCGGGCGCCGCGCCCACCTGCCAGGGCGCGGGCGGATGGAAGTGCAACTACGCGCAGCTGCCGACGGCGGCCGACATCGAGCTCGCCCCCGACGGGACGGTGCGCTTCGTCGAGGCCCTGTGCGACGGCAAGGACGGCAACTGCAACGGTCAGGTCGACGAGACGTTCAACGTCGGTCAAGACTGCTTCGCTGGCAACGGGCGCTGCCAGACCAAGGCCCAGTTCATGTGCAAGGGCGACAAGAGCGGCTCGACCTGCGGCGCCGTGCCCGACGCCACGAAGGCCGTCGACGAGAGCTGCAACGGCGTCGATGACAACTGCGACGGCGCGATCGACGAGGCCGTCCCGGCCGGTGGCACCTGCTTCAACGGCGGCGCGCACCCGTGCCAGGGCTGGAAGGACGCGACGGTGAAGGTCGGCGCCGTGTGGATGTTCGCCCACGAGGCGTCGCGTCCGGGCGCCACGGGCGCCGACGGCGGCACCGACACGAGCCGCGCGTGCGGCGTCGTCGGCGTGCAGCCCTGGACGAGCGTCAACCACGCGCAGGCCGCCGCCGCGTGCGCGGCGATCACGAACTCGGCGGGCAACCCGATGCGCCTCTGCACGACTGCCGAGTGGCAGGCCGCGTGCGTGAGCGGCGGCTCGTCCCCGAGCTGGTCGTACAGCGGCGCCCCCGGCTCCTACTCGACCAACAAATGCAACGGCGTCGATCGGGGCCTCGCCGCGCCGTGGAAGACGGGTGACGGCGGCATGTGCCAAGTCAACGGCGTCTATGATCTCTCGGGTAACGTGGCCGAGTGGGTGAGCAACGAGATCGACGTCGACGGCAAGCCCTATTACCAGGTGAAGGGCGGCGCCTACACGTCGTACGCGCTCGGCACGAGCTGTCAGTTCGATTTCGTGCTGCAGCAGGGCCAGTACGCCTTCCAGGATCTAGGGTTCCGCTGCTGCTCCGACGCCGCGCCGTGACCGCCACGGCGGCGCCGCCGACAGACCTACCATCGGGGCGCCGCCTGGCTTGATCACGCGCTGGACGCTGAAGCTCTCGCGAGCTCGGCGCTCGAGCGCCCGCTCGGGTGCAGGGGATCGGCGGTGTGCGGGTGGTCAGGCGGAGGTCGCCGGCAGCTAGCCGCTGAGCCCGTCGAGCACCTCGAGCGCGAGCTCGTACTTGCCGAGCGGCGGCATGAGGTACGCGCCTTGGACCTTGCTCTTCACCGAGAACAGCAGCTCGCGCGCGATCTTGACGCCCTCCTTGCGGGCCTCGGCGCCGGGCGCCACCTTGCGCATGCGCTCGCGGATGGGCTCGGGGATCTGCATGCCGGGCACCTCGTGGTGCAGGAACTCGGCGTTCTTGTGGGAGACGAGCGGCAAGACGCCGACCATCACCGGCAGCTCGAGGTGCGCGATCCGCTCGAGCACGCGCGAGAGCAGCTCTTCTTGAAACACCGGCTGCGTCATCACGAGATCGGCGCCGGCCGCCTTCTTCGCCTCGAGCCTCGCGATCTCGCGCTCGA
Organism: Myxococcota bacterium; assembly: GCA_963169165.1. Lineage (GTDB taxonomy): Bacteria > Myxococcota_A > Polyangia > Polyangiales > Polyangiaceae > JADLFU01. The sequence continues at coordinate 5,180 of CAUJFL010000049.1, forward strand.
GATCCTGGGCGCCGGGCTCGAACCCGGTCGCGCAGAGGAAGTGCGTCTGTCCGCCCGCGAGCGGCTTGCCCGACGGATCGAGCCCGCGGTTCATGTCGCGCGCCATCGACAGGAGGCCCACCGAGTCCAGATCGTAGACCGCCGTCGCCTCGGGGAAGTCTCCGACCTTGGGCGGATCGCCGGTGATGACGACGAGGTTGTGCAGGCCGAGCGCGTGCGCCCCGAGCAGGTGCGCCATCTGCGCGAGCAGGTTTCGATCGCGTCCGCAGACGTGGACGATGGGCTCGATCCCGTGCGCCTCGCGCAGGAGCGCGCAGAAGGCGAGGTTGGACATGCGCGCCATCGCGCGCGGGCCGTCGGCGACGTTGACGATGTCGACGCCGGCGTCGATCAGCATCTTGGACGCCGCGAGCGCGCCCGACGGATCGAGCCCTGGCGCCGGGTTGACCTCGACAGACACCACGAACTTCCCGTCGGCGAGCTTCTTCGCGAACGCGCTGCGCTCGGTGAGCGGCAGCGGCTCGCGCCCTCGTCGGACCTCGTGCACCGCCTCGACGCGCGCCGACGGCTCGGGCGCGCGGAGCCCCGCGAGCATCTTCACCGAGCGGCTCATCCACCGCACGTGCTCGGGCGTCGTGCCGCAGCAGCCGCCGATCATCGTCGCGCCCGCCTGCACGATCCGCCTCGCGAAGACGTCGAAGTACTCGGGCGTCGCCATGTACAGCATGCGCCCGTCGACGGTGCGCGGCAGCCCTGCGTTCGGCGCGACCGCGAGCGGCAGCCCGGCCTGACGCATCCGCTCGGCCATCGACAGCGCGAGCTGCGGGCCGTCTCCGCAATTGACGCCGAGCACGTCGACGCCGAGATCGCGCAGGCGCGCCGCGACCCCCTCGGGCTCCGAGCCGTCGGCGACGGCGCCGCCCGCGTCGAACGTCACGCTCGCGAGCAGCGCGAGCTTCGGCGCCGCCTCGCGCGCCGCCTCGATCGCGACCGCGAGCTCGTCGAGGTGTCGGAACGTCTCGAGCACGAGCAGGTCCGCGCCGCCGTCCGCGAGCGCCGCGGCCTGCTCGACGAAGGTCGCCCGGACGGCCGCGCGATCGCGCGCGGACGTGCTCGGCAGGAGCCCCGTCGGGCCGAGCGAGCCGCCGACGTACGCCTTGTCCTTGGCGACGGCGCGCGCGGGCCGGGCGCCCGCCGCGCGGAACCGCCGCACGGCGTCGACGAGGCCGTGCCGCTCGAGCCGGTAGCGGTTCGCGCCGAAGGTGTTGGTGAGGATGACCTCGGCGCCTGCGTCGAGGTAGTCCTGGTGGACGCGGCTCACGAGCTCGGGGCGCGTGACGTTGAGCTGCTCGAAGTTCTGCGTGACGAAGACGCCGCGCTCGTAGAGGAGCGAGCCCATCGCGCCGTCGAACACGAGCAGGGACTTCGCGGCGGCGTCGAGGAAGGGCACGGCGGGGCGATCGGGGAGCATCGGAGGGCGCGCTTATAACCACGAAAGCCTGCACCCTGCCACGCTCGGGGCTAACCTCTCCGCCCCATGGCCCAGACGCTCCTCGATTCGCTGAAGACGCTCACCGTCGTGGTCGCCGACACCGGCGACTTCCAGTCGATGAAACAGTTTCGCCCGCGCGACGCGACGACCAACCCGTCGCTCGTGCTCGCGGCCGCGAAGATGCCCGAGTACGCGGACGTCCTCTCGGGCGCGATCGCCGACGCGAAGGCCGAGGCAGGCTCGAGCGACGGCGCGCGCCTGCTCGAGCGTAGCCTCGATCGGCTCGCGGTCGGCTTCGGCAGGAAGATCCTCGAGATCGTCCCCGGGCGCGTCTCGACCGAGGTCGACGCGCGGCTGTCGTTCGACGCCCAGGCCTCGATCGCGAAGGCGCGCGAGCTCATCGCGCTCTACGCCGCCGCGGGCATCTCGCGGGAGCGCGTGCTGATCAAGCTCGCCTCGACGTGGGAGGGCATCCGCGCCGCCGAGGTCCTCGAGAAGGAGGGCATCCACTGCAACCTCACGCTGCTGTTCGGCTTTCACCAGGCGGTCGCGTGCGCCGACGCGAAGGTCACGCTCATCTCTCCGTTCGTCGGGCGCATCCTCGACTGGCACGTGAAGAACGGCGACAAGAAGGAGTTCGCGCCGAGCGAGGACCCGGGCGTCGTCAGCGTCACGGCGATCTACGACTACTACAAGCGCCACGGTCACAAGACCGAGGTCATGGGCGCGAGCTTCCGCAACGTCGGCGAGATCACCGAGCTCGCCGGCTGCGATCTCCTCACCATCGCCCCGAAGCTCCTCGCCGAGCTGGACGCGACGGAGGGCACGCTCCCGAAGAAGCTCGATCCCGAGGTCTCGAGGGCGCGCGGTCGCGACAGGCTCGACGTCACCGAGGCCGTCTTCCGCAAGATGCACGACGAGGATCGGATGGCGAAGGACAAGCTCCAGGAGGGCATCGACGGCTTCGCGAAGGCGATCGTCGAGCTCGAGGGGATGGTGAGGTCGAAGCTCGGCTAGCGGGACCCCGCGCCTCGTCGCCCCGTCGCCGCGACCTCCTGGACGAGCGCGCGGAAGAAGCGGGCGCCCGGGTCGGCGTCGGTGCGCCGGTGCCAGATGAGCTGGGACCACCGAGCGCCGACGTCGACCGGAGGTTCGAGCACCTCTAGCGGGAGCAGCGACGCGTAGACCTGGCAGAGGCGGCGCGAGAGCGTCGCGACGTAGCCGAGCTCGGCGACCACGAACGGGACGCTCGAGAGGTGCGGGACCGTCACCGCCACGCGCCGCACGACGCCGTGCGCGGCGAGGACGGCGTCGACCGGGTCACGCGCGCCGTCGAGCACCTTGGTCCGCACGTGGAACGCCGAGGCGAACTCGGCGAGCGGCATCCGGCGCGCGCGGCGCCTCCCAGGTCGCGCGCGTACGAGGCACGCGAAGCGCTCCTCGAGGAGCGGGGCCGAGAGACACCCCTCGGGCACGCTGGGGGGCAGGCCGACGTGCAGATCCACGTCGCGCGCGAGGCCGTCGGTGCGCGCGAGCTGGTCGAGCGTGATGACCCGGAGCAGAGCGTTCGGCGCGCGCGCTCGGAGCCGCCCGACGAGCGCGGGGACCAGGACGACGCCGTAGGAGTCGCTGCACGCGAGCGAGAACTCGCGGGTCGTCGTCGCCGGGTCGAAGGTGCTCGCGCCCGAGAAGGCGGCGCGCGCGCTCTTGACGAGGTCGGCGAGGACGGGCCGCAGCGAGAGCGCGCGCGGCGTCGGCGCGAGCCCGCGCCCGTGCCGGACGAGCAGCGGATCGTCGAGCAGCACGCGGAGGCGCGCGAGCCCGTTCGAGACCGCCGACTGCGTGACGTGCAGCGCGCGCGCGGCCGCGGTCGCGCTCCCGAGCTCGAGCACGGTGTGCAGCACGAGGAGGAGGTTCAGGTCGACGGAGGCGAGCTCGCGATCCATTTCACGGAGTGATGGATAGTGACATGAACAATCACTGCACGTCCCGATTCATTGGGGGCACCCTGGGGCGCATGAAGCTCAATCACCTCGATCTCCAGGTGCACGACGTCACGTCCACCGTCGCGTTCTTCGAGCGCTACTTCGGCCTCACGCTCCAGAGCAACCCAGGCTCGCCCGCGCTCGCGATCCTCACGGACGGGCACGGGTTCGTGCTCGTGCTCCAACGCTGCGAGCGGGCTGGCGACCCCTACCCCGGGGGCTTCCACCTCGGGTTCCTCGTCGACGACGTCGACGACGTGCAGGCCCTGCACCGTCGGCTCCGCGCCGACGACGTCCCGGTGAGCGAGCTCATCGAGAACGGGCGCGGCACGATGCTCTACGCCACGCGTCCCGAGGGCTACCACGTCGAGGTGGCCTGCCAGCGGCGCCGCTTCGCCTGACGTCGACGCTCTGCCCGCGACCTCGCCAGGGGGCTACCGCGACAGCTCGTCGAGCACGCGGCCCGAGCGATCGTCGAGCGGCGCCTCCGGCAGCCCGAGCATCGCGCGCAGGGTCGGCGCGACGTCGGCGAGCTTCGCCGGCTGCGCGAGCGCGACCTCTCCGCGCGCGGGCACCGCCCCGCCCCCCGCGAACAGCCACACACGCGACGACTCGGGGTGCTTCGCGCCGTGGCTCACGAAGCTGTCCGCGCGCCCGTGATCGGTCGTCACGACCACGGTCGTCGCGGCGCCGTGCTCGCCTTGCCGCGCGAGCAGCGCCGAGAGCTCGCCGACGAAGCCGTCGAAGGCGCGCAGCGCCCGCAGGTACGCGCGATAGTCACCGAGGTGGGCGTGCTCGTCGGCGTCGCCGAGCCCGATGAACGCGCACCGCGGTCGATGCTCCTCGACGTAGCGGAGCGCGACCAGCGACGTCAGCCTGTCGGGTCGATAGTCGAGCTGCCCCGGCGTCGGGAACGCCTTCTCGGAGCGGACGAGCAGCGAGTCGAGGGTCGGATCGCCGAGCGCGCGCGCCTGCCACACGTGGTGTCGCCCCGCCGACACGAAGAACGCGCCGGGGGGGGGGGGCCGGGGGGGCGAGGCCGGGGGACACGCGCGGCCAGCGGCGGCCGGGGCCG
>CAUJFL010000050.1 GCA_963169165.1 Myxococcota bacterium
CGCGCTGACCGAGCGGGACAAGGTCGTCGAGAGGTTCGGGGTCACCATCCTCGGGCACACGGATCTCGTCAGTCGCATGTCGCTGCAGGCGAGCGAGCTGTACGGAACCACGCTCATCAACCTCGTCGAGGACGTGACGAGACAGGGCGCGCTCGCGCTCGAGCTGGACGACGAGGTGCACCGCGGCGCGCTCGTGCTGCAGGCGGGGAGGTTGATGTGGCCTCCGCCCAGCCGCCCCAAGCCCCGTTCGGGTGCGCCGGTGCCGCCCAAGATCGCGCCGAGGCCCCCGACTCCCTCCCACGGCGCCTCGCCGTCGTCCGTCAGCCCGCTCGCGCTCGCGCTGCTCGGGGCGCTCTTGCTGGCGGTCGGCGCCTTCGCCCCGCCCGAGCTCTTGCCGCACCTGACAGTGTTCTTGCTGGCGTGCGTGGTCGGCTGGCACGTCGTGTGGAATGTGTCGCCCGCGCTGCACACTCCGCTGATGAGCGTCACCAACGCGATCAGCGGAATCATCTTGATCGGCGGGTTGCTCACGCTCCGGGGCGGCGGCTCGGGCGCCATCGCGCCGCTCGCCGCTGTCGCGGTCCTGCTCGCGTCGATCAACGTGGCGGGCGGCTTCCTGGTGACGCAGCGGATGCTCAGGATGTTTCGCAAATGATGCCCGCGACCCTCCCGACCGCGGCGTACCTGGTCGCCGCGCTCCTCTTCATCCTCAGCCTGCGCGGCCTCTCGACCCAGGAGACGGCGCGCCACGGCAACGCGTTTGGTATCGCGGGCATGACGCTCGCGGTCGCGATCACGGCGCTCACCCTCGTCGGCGAGGTGCCGGTGACAGGCCTCGGCCTCGCGGGCGGGGCGCTCGGCGTCGGCAGCGCGATAGGCGCCGTGCTCGCGGCGCGCGTGGCGATGACCTCGATGCCCGAGCTGGTCGCCGTGCTGCACAGCTTCGTCGGCGCGGCCGCGGTGCTGGTCGGCGTCGGCTCGTACTTGCAACCTCACGACGCGGGCGAGGGCGCACGGCTCGTGCACCACGTCGAGACGGCGCTCGGCGCGTTCGTCGGCGCGATCACGTTCACCGGCTCGATCGTCGCGTTCTTGAAGCTCCGCGGCACGCTCGGCCCGAAGCCGCTGTTGCTCCCGGGGCGCCACCTCGTCAACGCCGCGATGGTGCTGGCGTGCGCGGGGCTCGCGGTCCCGTTCGCGCGCGCAGAGGGTTCACTTGGCATCGCGCCGCTGCTCGCGATCGCCGCTGTCGCGGCGGCGCTCGGCGTCCACCTCGTGATGGCGATAGGCGGCGGCGACATGCCCGTCGTCGTCTCGCTCCTCAACAGCTACTCGGGCTGGGCGGCGGCGGCGGCGGGGTTCATGCTGTCCAACGATCTGTTGATCGTCACAGGCGCGCTGGTGGGCTCGAGCGGCGCGATCCTGAGCGCCATCATGTGCAAGGCGATGAACCGCTCGATCTGGAGCGTGGTCTTCGGGGGCTTCGGCGCCAGCGCGGGCGCGACCCCGTCGGCCAAGGGCGGCGGGCCGGTCGGAGAGGTGACGGAGACCACCGTGGAGCAGACGGCGGAGCTGCTGCTCGCGGCGAGGGAGGTGATCGTGGTGCCCGGCTACGGGATGGCGGTGGCGCAGGCCCAGCACGCGGTGCGGGACATCACGACGCTGCTGTCCGAGCGAGGGGTCCGCGCGAGGTACGCGATCCACCCCGTCGCGGGGCGGCTGCCGGGGCACATGAACGTCCTCCTCGCAGAGGCCGACGTCTCGTACGACGTGGTCGAGGAGATGGATGACATCAACGATGACTTTGCATCGACCGACGTGGTGCTCGTGATCGGTGCCAACGACATCGTGAACCCCAGCGCGCTCGACGATCCGGCGAGCCCCATCTACGGAATGCCCGTGCTCGAGGCGTGGAAGGCGGCGCGCGTCGTGATGCTGAAGCGCGGCATGGCCGCCGGCTACGCGGGCGTCGACAACCCGCTCTGCTACCTCGACAACACGCTGATGCTGTTCGGCGACGCGAAGAAGACCGTCTCCCAGCTGTTGGCGGCGCTGCGCGCGTGAGGCTCGGGCGCCGCGGCGCTTCTCTCCGAGCGCGCCTCCTTGTACATCGCCGCGGTGTCGCGCTTCACCCCGCCGCCCCAGGGCCTCGAAGAGACCCGTCGCCAGCTCGCCGAGCTCGCCCGCCGAAAGCTCCCCGCGCTCCCGCCCGAGCTCGTCGCGGACCACGTCCTCGCGGTCTGTACCGGCGCCGACTTTCCTGTCCACGAGGCCGCCCTCCACGCGCTCGCGCGGCGTCGCGAGTATGCCGAGCGGGACGAGCTGCGCGTGACGGCGCGTCCGCTGGGAGCGCTGGGCCCGTACCGCACGACCAGCGCGACGAGGCGCGTTCACCGACCCTACGAGACCGCGCTCGAGAGCGTGTTTCCGCCGCGGGGGAGCTGCGACTGCCCGGACTATCTCCTGAGCTCGCTGGGCCTCTGCAAGCACCTGCTCGTCGCGCTCGAGGACGTGTTCGACAAGCCGCGTCGCGTGGAGTCCGCGCGCGCGGCCGTCGCCTCGCCTCCCGAGGCAGCAGCAGGGCTCGCGTGGGAGCCCGCGGTGCCGCTGCACGGCGCGCACGATCGCCTCCGCGGGCTGTCGCTCACCGGCGCCGTCAAGCGGACCGCGCTCGGGCCGTCACGCCGCGACTTCGACGGCGCGCGGCTTCGTGAGGACGCGATCGCGCACCCCATCGCGCGCGTGAGGACCCTCACGCGCCTGCTCGAGCGCCTCACGCCCGACCACGCGTCGCCGCACCGGAGCCCGCCGCTCGCGGCGTCCCCCGCGGCGCTCGCGATCGTGCGCGTCGAGCTCGAGGCCGCGGCGCGCCTGGCGCAGAACGCGCGGCACGCGGCGGCGGTCGAGGCCACGCTCGGCTCGCTCGGGCGAAAGCTCTATCCGTACCAGCGAGAGGGCGTGCTCCGAGCGCTCGAGCGCGGGCGGCTGCTGCTCGCCGATGACATGGGCCTGGGGAAGACCACGCAGGCGGTCGCGTTCTGTCACGCGCTCTACCACGCGCGGCTCGGACGGCGCGGCCTGCTCATCGTCCCGGCGGCGCTGAAGCCGCAGTGGCAGCGCGAGTGGGCGGAGACGACCGACGTGCCGCTCACCACGGTGGACGGCGCGCCGGGCGAGCGCGCGGCGCAATACTCGGCGCACCGCGAGGGTTACCTGTTGCTGGGATACGAGCAGCTGCTGCGCGACGCATCCCAAGTGATGAGCTCACCCTGGGACGTGGCCGTCGCGGACGAGGTGCAGCGCATCAAGAACCACGAGACCAAGTCGGCGATGACGTTGAAGGCGCTGACCCCACAGTACAGGCTCGCGTTGACTGGCACCCCGATGGAAAATCGCGTGGGCGAGCTCGCGTCGATCCTCGACTGGATCGATGACACGGCCCTCGCGCCGAAGTGGCGACTCGAGCCGTGGTACATGGTGACGGAGCCAGGCGACGGCAGCGGCGCGGAGAAGGGCGGCGCGCGCAACCTGAAGACGCTCCGAGCGCGGCTCGAGCCCGCGGTGCTGCGCCGCGTTCGGAGGGACGTGCTCACGCAGCTGCCGCCGAGGACGGACACGCGCGTGCCGGTCGAGATGACCCCGCAGCAGCAGGCGGTCCACGATGACTTGCACGCGCCGATCGCCGCGATCGTCGGACGCGCGCAGCACCGCCCGCTCACGCAGCCCGAGTTCTTGCGGCTGATGTCGCTGTTGACCCAGCAGCGCATCGCCGCGAACGGCCTCGGGCAGGCGCGCTTCGACGAGCTCTGGCCCGCCTACGCCGGGGCGCGCCCCGACTCTGCCCTGCTCGACGGGCTGTTCTCGCCCAAGCTCCACGAGCTGCGGCGGCTGTTCTCGGACCTCGCGGTGAACCAGTCGCGCAAGGTGGTCGTGTTCAGCCAGTGGCGAAGGATGCTCCGGCTCGCGGCCTGGTCGCTCGGAGACCTCCTCGAAGAGTCCGAGACGCGCGCCCTCTTCTTCACTGGCGCCGAGTCCCAGGCGCGGCGCGCGCAGGCCCTCGTCGAGTTTCACGACGATCCCACGGCGCGCGTGATGTTCCTGACTGACGCCGGCGGCGTCGGGCTCAACCTCCAGCGCGCCGCGTCCGCCTGCATCAACCTCGAGCTGCCGTGGAACCCGGCCGTCCTCGAGCAGCGCATCGGTCGCATCTATCGCCTCGGGCAGAAGCAGCCGATCGACGTGTTCAACCTGGTCTCCGAGGGCAGCATCGAGGCGCGGATCGCGGCGCTCGTCGGCGCCAAGCAGGCGGTGTTCGCCGGGCTGTTCGACGGCACCAGCGACGCTGTCAAGCTCGACGCGGCCAGCTCGTTCCTCGGGCGCGTGCGCTAGATCGTCGGAGGACCCGCCGCTGACAGAGCGGGCGCAGCCGACGACGCCGAGGAGCCAGAGGGGCCGCCGGCGAGTGAGCCGCCCGACGCGCTCGATCCGCTCGACCCGCCGGCGGCGGCGCCGACCGACGCAGCTGACGTGATCCCGACCGACGCGCCGCCGCTCGAGCTCGGCTCGGCCGCGCGCCTCTTCGCGTCGCTGCACATCGAGCGGACCGCGACGGGCGCCGTGAGGATCGAGGCGTCGCCTGACACGGCCGAGGCCCTCGCCGCGCTGTTCGAGGGCTTCGCGAGGGCGCTGATGCGCGGGTGACGAGGAGTCTGCGCAGGGTGGTAGTCAGCCTCAGCGCGATGGGTGTTGGAGCACGGAGCACGGAGCACGGAGAACGGAGAACGGAGAACGGAGAACGGAGAGCGGAGAGCGGAGAGCGGAGGACGGAGGACGGAGGACCTGGTCATCGCTCGATTGAATGCGTGAATGCACCGCCCGGTGACTTTGTGGAAGCGACGCCCGTCCACCGGTGCATGGTCGCCAACTCTCGCTCCGCGGGACATGGCTGGGCCTACGGGTCGGGCGCGGAGTGTGGTCCCCTCGTACCGTGGAGACGGTCCCAGGCGCGCTCGTCTGAATCTATGTGCGGTCGGGGTGTCTCGTCGGGATCGCCCTCGCGCTCCGGCAGGCGCTCGCACGCAGCGGACGGTTCGCAACCACGTGGACGACGCCCAGCGATCGCTGGGGTTCGCGCTCGAGCGCGCGAGGGCCTCCGACCCGATCGTTCGCGTGAGGCGCCCTCCCGACAGCGTCTCTCCCCCGACGTTCGATCGCCTGGCGCGCGATCTCGCGCGAGGCGTGGCTGCGCGGCTGGGGCGACGAGCTTCGCGCGGCCAAGGTGTAGCGCGACGGTCGCGAGGGAACGAGCGTTCCCTCCACGCCGAGTGTGAGCGCGCGGCGCAGCCAGCGAGCCGTGTGCGAGTCGAGGCGTTCGGTCTCACGGCTTAGGTTGCACGCGCACCTCGAAGCACCGGTTCAGTCCTGGGTCGAGGTCGCACCCGCCGCAGACCCCGAGCGCCGGATCGCCGACGCACGAGGTCGTCTGCGCGCCCATCCCCATGCAACGGTAGCCGAGCGGGCCGATCTCGCCGGTGTCCACGCTCTTGGCGGCGTCTACGTAGTACTGACTGCAGACAAACCCGGACAACGAGCCTGCGCACTCGCCAGGCAGGCTCCAGCCGTCGCCCGAGATCGCCTGCAGGGACGCGGCGCGGTCGACGCGGCCGGGCGAGACCGTGGTGGAGAGCGCCCGCCCGCTGGCCTCGCACGAGAAATGCGCCGAGGTGAGCGTGAGGTCCGCCCCGCTGACAGCGTACGTCGTCTCGAGCGTGGCGATGCACGTGGGCATCGTCGACGCCCACATGCCGCCTCCGCTGCGCCGGAGCGGGAAGACCTCGATGGGGGCGAGCGACAAGGGGCACGCGCTGTCGAGGCAGGCCGAGCCCCCGTCGGTCGCGCCATCGCAGTCGTTGTCGACGTCGTCGCACACGCCGTCGGTCGCCCTCAGCGCCTCTTCGTTTACACCGCCAGGCTTCGCGAGCGCCCCCTTCGCCCCGTCGTCTCGGCAGTCGCCCGCGGCGGGGCACGCGCTCTTCAGCCTCCAGCTCTCGCCGAGCGGAGGGCGCTGGTTCACCGGCGCGGCCGCGTTCGCGCAGTAGCGCTTGCACGCGTCGTACGTGTAGGGCGCGAAGGCCTGGCCGAGCCAGCAGTAGCCGTCGGCGTCGAGGTCGGGACAGTGGTCGACCCGCGAGTCGGGGACGGAGCAGGCGCCCCACGCGCCGCTCGAGCAGGTCTGCAGGCCGTCCTCGCAGACGCCGCACACCTGCATCTTCCCGTCCTCGCAGGCGCACGTGACGCCGTTGTCGATCTCGCCGTTGCAGTCGTTGTCCTTCAGGTCGCAGCTCTCGGTGGTCGGCAGCACCGCGCCGTCGCAGGCGGACGCCCACTTGCCGGTCGCGTCGCACGCCTGCACGCCCTCCTTGCACTCGCCGACGCCGTTGCCGCACGGGCGCAGCGCGCCGGGCGTGCACACGGAGCCGCACGACAGTGACAGCGCGCCGTCGACGACGAGGCTGTCGTCGAGCGTCGCGTTGCAGTTGTTGTCACCGCCGCAGCGGCTGGGCCTCACGCCGATGCCGGGCTGGAACACCGTCGTGATCGGCTGCCGCGGCACCTCGGCGCTCGACCACTCGAGCTTCAGCGAGAACGCGCCCGCGACGTCGTACGCCTCGAGCAGGAAGGTCGTCTCGCCGGCGGCGAGCGCCTGCGGGGGCGAGTCGGTCACGCCCGTGCCCGTCGAGGCCCACTGATCGATCACCGTCACGCCACCCACCTTCAGCCGGTACGCGCCGTCCCCCACCGACGCGTGAAACACGAAGCTGCCCGCCTGCTCGACCACCAGCGCGCCCTCGTACCGCACGGCCCAGTTGTCACGCCCCACGCCCGGCGACACCGCGCCGGTGCCGAGGTTCGCGTCGACGACGTTGACCTCGGCCACCACCTGCGTGGCCCCGGCGTTGCCCGCGGGGAGGCCGGTGGTCACGCCGTTGAAGAAGTAGCCCGTCAGCCCGGGCTTCTTGAACCCGAACGCGCGCGGCGCCGACGCGGGGCCGTCCCACGCGCTCGGGTAGGTGGTCACGTCGAGATCGTCGCAGTCCGTCGGCGGCAGCACCCCGGGCTTCCACTTCTCGGGGCAGGCCACCGTCTGGCCCGGGCAATTCGCGACTTGCTCGCCTGGGTTGAAGCACTGCGTGAGCGCGACCGCGCCCTGCGGCGAGAACCCATCCGCGTCGGCGTCGTACGACCACTGCGGAACGCTCGCCGCGTTGTCGTCCACGCTGCCGTTGCAGTCGTTGTCCTTCTTGTCGCAGACCTCCGCCTTGCCGGGCGCGCGCCCGGCGTCCGCGTCGTCGCAGTCGTCCGCCACGAGGTTCTGCTTCCACAGCCAGTCGCACGGCGCGGCGCCGCCCGGGCAATTCGCGGCCTCGCCGCCGGGGTTCGAGCACTGCGTCTTCGACGCCGCGCCCGTTGGCGCGTGGTGGTCGCCGTCGCCGTCGAACCACCAGATCGCGATGTCCGTCGCGCCCTCGTCCGTCTGCCCGTTGCAGTTGTTGTCGTAGCCGTCGCACACCTCGGCCTTGCCGGGGAAGACCTCGGCCACCGCGTCGTCGCAGTCGTCGTTCGGGATGCTGTCCTTCCACTTGGCAGGGTCACAGCCGACGCACGACGGCGGGTCGACCGGCGCCACGCACGTCTTGATGCCAGTGATGGCCTTGTCGCCGTGGTTGTCACCGTCCGCGTCGTAGTAGCGGATCACCTGCCCCGCGACGTTCGTGTCCGCGTCGTCGATCTTGCCGTCGCAGTCGTCGTCGACGCCGTTGCACGACTCGGTCGCGCCGGGGTTCACCTCCAGCGCGGTGTCGTCGCAGTCGGTCGCGGGCAGGTTCGCCGAGATCCATTTCGACGGGTCGCACGTGGGGCACTCCTCCGGCGGCTTGCCCGGCGCGCTGCACGACTGCACCTTCTTCCACCCCTTCGGCGCGAACAGATCGAGATCCGCGTCGTACGACCAGAACGGCGCGTCCGGCGGCGAGCCCTCGTCCGTCTGCCCGTCGCAGTCGTCGTCGAGCGAGTTGCACGACTCCGCGATCGGGCCGATCGTCCCCGCGCACGGGCCCCACGTGCCGTCGCCCTGGCAGGTCTTCGCGCCCGCCTTGCACGCGCCGAGCGGCTTGCCGGTGCCGTCCAGCTTCGGGAAGGCGACGGGCTGCCCGTTCGACAGCTCGGAGCACGACACGACGTCTCCCGGCGTGCATGTGCAGCTCGCGCCGTTCGACAGCTTCTGGTCTCCGTCCTTGCCCGAGCAGTCCTGATCGATGCCGTCGGCGCAGTGGTCGGGCTTGCCGTCGCCCTTCGGGCCGTCCCATCCGTCGGGGCTCACCTGCGGGTTCGAGTCGTCGCAGTCGGCGCCGAGCTCCACCGGGGTTGCGTCGTTGGCAACACACTTCGACGCGCGGTGCCCGTCTCCGTCCGAGTCCTTCGAGCGAAACCGACACGCGCCCGCGGTGACGTCGCAGTACGGCTCCGCGCAGCTCGCCGGCGTCGTCGTCAGCGACTTGCCCGCGCAGTCCGCCGACGTGACGCAGGGGCCTCCTCCGCCCGCGCCCGCCGCGCCGCTCTTCCCACCCGCGCCGCTCTTCCCACCTGTGCCGCCCTTCCCACCTGCGGCTCCGGCACCTGCGGCTCCGGCACCCGCGCTCGCGCCCGCGGCGCCTGCGCCGGTCGCCCCGCTCGTCGCGGCCGCGCCGCCCCTCCCGGCCGCTCCGGCGACGCCCGAGCCGCCCGATCCCGGCGCGTACACCGCGGGCGTCGCCTCGTCGCTCCCGCCCGAGCACGCCGCGACGCCCCAGCCCGCGAGCGCCACCCAACCCAGAATCGCCCCGTTGCGCGCGAGTCCCCTCATGAAGCCATGCCTCGCGCCAAAGGAGGAGCAAGTCAAGCGACGCTGGCGCACCAGCGGCCCCAGCGTCGACGACGTGCAATTCATTCGCGCGACGCAGCCGACGAGGCGCAGGTGTTTCGCCAGTCGACGACCTCGAACGAGCCGCATCAGCCGCCCGATGGCGATCGCTCGGAGCGACGCGCGCCACCCCTCACCGTCGCGCCGCGGCTGTGGCAGGGAGTCGCGCCATGACCCTCTCGCCCCTGTTCGACGCCGACGCCTGGGACCGCATCGCCGAGGTCGGTGAGCTCGTCGACATGACGTACCACCGCGCCAAGGCGCACGGCACGGTGCGCATCGCCTTCAACCGCCCCGAGGTGCGGAACGCGTTTCGGCCTCGCACCGTCGACGAGCTGGCGATCTGCCTCGACCACGCCCGCCAGACCAGCGACGTCGGCTGCGTGCTCCTCACGGGCAACGGCCCGAGCCCCAAGGACGGCGGGTGGGCGTTCTGCGCGGGCGGCGACCAGCGCATCCGCGGCAAGGACGGGTACAAGTACGAGGCCGCGCCCGGGGAGGGCGACGACGCGAAGAACATCGACCTCGCCAGGCTCGGGCGCCTGCACATCCTCGAGGTGCAGCGCCTCATCCGCTTCATGCCGAAGGTGGTGATCGCCGTGGTGCCGGGGTGGGCCGTCGGCGGCGGCCACTCGCTGCACGTGGTGTGCGACCTCACCATCGCCAGCCGTCAGCACGCGATCTTCAAGCAGACGGACCCCGACGTCGCCAGCTTCGACAGCGGCTACGGCTCGGCGCTGCTGGCGCGGCAGGTGGGCCAGAAGCGCGGCCGCGAGGTCTTCTTCCTCGGCCTCGACTACTCCGCCGAGCAGGCGTTCCAGATGGGCATGGTCAATCTCGTCGTCGACCACGAAGACTTGGAGAGGACCGCGCTCGAGTGGGGGAGCGTCATCAACAGCAAGAGCCCGACGGCGATGCGGATGCTGAAATACGGCTTCAATCTCCCCGACGATGGCCTCGTCGGTCAGCAGCTCTTCGCCGGCGAGGCGACCCGGCTGGCCTACGGAACCGAAGAAGCGAGCGAGGGACGCGACGCCTTCGTCGAGAAGCGCCCGAAGGACTTCAAGCGCTTCCCCTGGCATTACTGAGGTCGGTGGTGGCGGCGAGGGGGGGCACGCTTGGCGGCCCCACAAGCGTAGATTTCGGGTGCTCTGTCGACGTCCCCGGAGCGTGCACCTTGCACAGGAACACCAACTACCACTCGTGACCCTCCCGCGCGGTAGCTCTTCACCGCTCCGTCAGCGGATCCGTGCTCGAGCGGGGCGGGGCCGGTGCGGTGCCCGCCGGGGCGCTCTCGGATCGCGGCGTCGGCCGCCTCGGCGCGCTGCTCGTGTCGGTGCTGACGGAGCGCTCGAGCAGCAGCGACATTGTTACGACGGTGTCGAGCCTCGCGGTGACCGCGCCGGCGTCGACCTGCCAAGTCTGCTCCGTTCCCGAGTCGTCGGGAGGCCCACCGTAGAGCGAACTCAGCTCCTCCTGCAGGCCGGGGGTCGCACCGTCGAGGTTCATGAGGACCCGGCTGACCAGGCCGTCGCGGAGCCAGACGAGCGCGCTGGGGGCGGCGTTCCCGACGTGCAGCTCGATGGCGCCTGCGAAGTAGGCCTTCGTGGCCTCCAGCCCGTTCGCGACCCGCACGCCGAAGGCGGCGACGTCCGGATTGAGCCCGCTGCGAGCCTTGAACACCGCGTAGGTCGCCGGGCGCGCCGGATCGAGCGCCCGACCCGGCTGTGAGGACCGTGCGAGCCCGATCCCCGCGAGCCCGCCCGTGATGCTCACAAACTCGACCTGAAACTCCCGCTCCCGCGCGAGGTACTGGCCCAGGCACCGCCCGTTCGACACGCGCGCGCGGGCCGCGGCGTCCAGCTCACCGAGCGAGAACCCGCCAGCCATGTATCGGCGGATGCGGTCCACGTCGAGGCCCGTGCAGTCCTCCTTGACGGTGGCGCAGATGGGTCGGCGAGCGGGCCTCGGGCGCACGAAGGTCATCGATCCATCGAGCAGCTCGGCGGCCGCCATCGCGACGGGACTGCCCGCCCGTCCGCCGCGTCCGCGATGAAACGAGGCGACCTCAGCCCTCGTCACGCTTCCGGCTCGCACCACCGCCCGCACCTGTCGCGCTGCGGTCCAGAAACCAAACGTGGTCATGGCTCGCGCGGTCGGGGAGTCGGAGGCGGCCCCGAGCTCCATGGACGCGAGCTTCTCGTCGGTCGTCACGCGCGCCTTGCCCTCGGCGCTGGGGCAAGTCGAGTGGGGTGCGTTCTTCCCCTGGTCGGGGACCTCCGCGCCAGGCGGTTCGCTGCCGAGGACCTCGGACGTGCAGGACTCCCAGGGTTCAACGGGCGGGAACGCCCGCCGCACCTCCTCCGCGGACATCCCGATGCGGAGGGCTCCGAAGGGCGGAGGAAGGTGGGCGAGCCTCGGCGCAGCGCTCGCTGTCGGGCCGCCCCCCGCGGGTGCGGCGCGGCCGCGAAGGAGGAGCACCGCGCCGGCGACGATCGCCACGACGCCGACCACACCCGCGACGCCCACGAGTCGCAGCCATCGCTCTCCCTGTGCTCCGGGGGCTACGGGCGGCGTCGGCGAGCCGTGGGGCGCGAGCGGCTGCGCAGATCGCACCACGCTCAGCACTGGCAGCCACTCCGGCGAACCGAGCAGGTTGACCATCGCGGTATCGGGGACCCTCCCGGCGGCGACGCCGCGCCTCAGCTGATCGAGCGTCACCGGGCCGACCGTGCCCTCGCCGTCGACCCTCACGTACCAGAGATCATCTTGACTCATGCTCGCTCCCTCGAGGCGCTCACGCCGCCCCGTCGCAGTTGCCGCGTCGCCGCGGCCGGCAGCGCGCGCGGTGGGAGGCACGGTACCATCCGCGGCGCCGCGAGGTCGACACCCGCCCCGCCGCGAGTCTCCCCCCTCTACGGCGGCATCATCGCGGCGCCCCTCGGCAACCCCAGGGCGAACGCCTGCAACGAGCCGGAGCGTCTTCGCGGCCGCGGGTGAGACGGGAGCCGCCGCCTCCGGTCGCGACCCGCGAGGAGTTCGAAGGGAGACACTGGTAGGCGCCGGAGGCGGTCCGCGCGGACCCTCCGTCCCGCGCACACGAACCTTCCGCGCATCGCACGGACCTTCCGCGCGAGGTCCGCGCGGACCGTCCGTGGGCGCCCGATGAGGGGATCACGGGCAGAATTCCCGAGACTTTTCGGCTCCTCGGCCCCGCCAGGCCAGGTGGCACGGCGGGTGCTTGGCGTGCGCATCCACGCGGGAGCTGCCGCGGGACGGAGGAGACGAGCGATGAGGCGACTGGGACGAGGGCTGGCTTGGCTGGGGATGTTGGGGACGGCGGGGTGGGCGGGGTGCAGCTCCGAGGGCGCGCCTCACGACGCGAAGCCCCGGACGCCGCAGACGGCGGAGAGCCCGGTCGGGAGCACGCCCGAGGCGCAGGGCGTCGTCGCGGCGATCCGCGACCGCATCCGGCTGCGCTCGCAGAGCCCGGACGCTGGCGCGGCTCCTCCGACCCTCCCGCCGGCCGCCGGCGTCTCCTGGCAGCATGACGGCCAGGCGCTGCGTCCGACGTTCTCGCCAGAGCAGCTCCACGCGATCCGGCCAGGATCGGGCTCGACCGCGCGTCGCGCCGACGTCCGCCTGCCGCGGCACGCGAGCGGCGCCTTCCGCGTCGGCGACGAGAAGACCAAGATCGCGCTCGAGGCCGTCCTCGAGGGCGCCGCGCCTGCCGCGGCCGCGGAGGCAGACGGGATGGTCGTGTACGCGAAGGGCGGCCCCGAGGGCTCGGACGTCGTGCACCGCGCGACACCGGAGGGCACGCCCTCACGTCGGAAGGGGAGCGCCTCGCCGCGCACGTCGACGTCGAGGGCTGCGCGGTCGACCGCGACCCGAGAGGCCCGTGGGGTAGGCCGGTGACCCCGCCGGGGGCGAGCGAGTGCACTGTGAAGCTGTCGTGGCAGGCCAGGGCGGAGAGCTATCCGCTGCTGTTCGACCCGACCTGGGCGACCACGGGGAGCTTGATCACGGCGCGGGCGAAGCCCATCGGCTATGGGTTGTCCACCGGCAGGGTGCTGGTGTTCGGTATCGATGGAAGCGGGCAGTCTTCCGAGCTGTTCGACCCGACGACGGCCACCTGGGCAGCCACTGGATCGATGGGCACGGCGCGTACGGACGCGGCGTCAACCAAATTCGGCGGTGACGTATATGTGTCGGGCGGGACCAGCGCCGGCGTCACGCTCGCCACATGCGAGGCATACAGCACGTCAACGGGCTCCTGGTCGGGGAAGGCGGGGCTCCTCACCCCACGCTCCCAACACGCCATGGACGTAGTGTTCCAGAGCTACTCCAGGATCATGGTCACCGGCGGACTGGACTCTGGGGGCAGCCTACTTGCGAGCGTCGAGCGCTCCAACTCCACGGGCGGTGGCTGGTCAGCAGGCCCTTACTCCCTGGCCACGCCTCGCCGCGGACACGCCATGTCCGACGAGCTCGTCGTCGGCGGGGTGGGAGCCTCAGGCAACCTCTCCTCCGCGGAGAGAGTCACTGCGACAGGCGTCATCCCAGCCGGCAGCATGTCCCGCTCACGGAGCTATCCCGCGCACACGGGCGATTGTTTCGCAAGCAACAGCAGCGACATCGACTGCTGGACCGGCGGAACCTCCTGGATGACGCACGCATCGGCCGCCGAGTCGGGCCCAACTGGGGCCACGTTCGAAGGCGCCGGCCTCTTCGTTGGAGGGAACACCGTCCGTACAACCGGCGGCAGCAAGGTAGCCGATCTGCCGACAACCCTCTCGTCCCCGGTCGCACAGACACTGTCCGACGGACGCTTTCTTGTTGCAGGCGGCGGAGGGAAGACGAACGCCTACTTCCTGGTGCAGGACGTCACCGGAATCGCTTGCACATCGAGCCTCCAGTGCGCGACGGGATACTGTTCGGATGGCTTCTGCTGCGACACGGCCTGCTCACTCACAAGTGATGCCTGCATCACCAGCAAGACGGGCCTCCCCACCGGTACCTGCGGCCCCATCATGAACGGCATCTCGTGCTCCACCGGCACGACCTGCGGCTCCGGCTTCTGCTCCGACGGCGTCTGCTGCGACACCGCCTGCTCCCTCACCAGCGACGCCTGCATTGCCAGCAAGACGGGCCTCCCCACCGGCACGTGCGGCCCCATCATCAACGGCACCTCGTGCTCCACCGGCACGTCCTGCGGCTCCGGCTTCTGCTCCGACGGCGTGTGCTGCAACGCCGCCTGCAGCCTCACCAACGACTCCTGCCTGACCGCGAAGACCGGCCTGCCGACCGGCACGTGCGGCCCGATCGCGAACGGCAACACCTGCTCATCGAACAGCCAGTGTGGGTCAGGCTTCTGCAGCGACGGGTACTGCTGCGACAGCGCGTGCACCGGGCAGTGCGTCTCGTGCAAGCAAGCTGACACCGGCGCTCCGAACGGCACCTGCGCCCCGGTGCCCATCAACACCGACCCGGGGGGGGAGTGTGCGAGCGGCGGCGACCCGGGCTGCGCGCGCTCCGGGATGTGCAACGGCGCGGGGGCCTGCGAGAACCAGCAGGGCGCCGTCTGCGCGCCGTCGACGTGCGCGGGCGGAACCTACACCCCGCCGTCCACCTGCAACGCGGGCGGCACGTGCGTCCCCGGGGCGTCAGGCACCTGCGGCGACTACACCTGCCTGGACGCGACGAGCTGCCGCACCTCGTGCACCGACTCGTCTCAGTGCACCAACGGCAAGCAGTGCGTCAACGGCGCCTGCGGTATCGGGTTCGGCCCGGGGCACGTGTGCTCCAACGGCACCGAGTGCCAGAGCGGGCAGTGCGTCGACGGCGTCTGCTGCAACACCCCCTGCGCGGGCGCGTGCTTCTCCTGCAAGGGCGCGAGCACCGGTCAGCCCGACGGCACCTGCGCGGCCGTGCAGAGCGGGCTCGATCCCGACGGCGACTGCGCGGACTCCGGCACGCCGTGCGGCGCGGACGGCATGTGCAACGGGGTCGGGGCCTGCCGCGGCAACAAGACGCCCGGCACCTCGTGCGGCGCCCCTTCGTGCTCGGGCGGCGGCGTCGTCAACCCGGTGTGCGACGCCGGGGGGGTGTGCAAGTCCACCCCGACCGCTTGCGCGGGCGGGTACGTCTGCGAGAGCGGCGCCTGCCCGTCGTCGTGCACCGGCAACGACAAGTGCGCGGCGGGGTATTTCTGCAACGCCAGCTCGTGCACGCCGCAGCTCGACACCGGGCTCGCGTGCAGCTCGAGCGCGCAGTGCAAGACGGGGCAGTGCGTCGACGGGTTCTGCTGCGAGTCGGCGTGCGGCGGCGCGTGCCAGAGCTGCTCCGGCCTCAACACGGTCGGCGGCATCAACGGCAAGTGTGACAGCGTCAAGAGCGGCACCGATCCGAAGAGCGCCTGCGCGACGGGCGGCGACGCCTGCGGCGCGGACGGCCTGTGCGACGGCCTCGGGCAGTGTCGCGCGAAGGCCCCGGCGGGGACGGCCTGCGGCGCGACGGTGTGCGTCGGCCCGTCGGTGAGCGGCCAGCTCTGCGACGGCAACGGCACGTGCGCGCCTGCGGGGACGCCGGTCGCGTGCCCCAACGACATCCTCTGCGCGGCGGGCCAGTGCCCGGCAGAGTGCGGCAGCAGCGCCGACTGCGTCGCGGGTCACTTCTGCAGCAATCAGAAGGCCTGCGTGAGCCTGCTCGCCGACGGCGCCGCCTGCTCGGGTGACGCTCAGTGTTCGAACGGACACTGCGTCGACAACGTCTGCTGCGACAGCTCGTGCACCGGCTCATGCCAGAGCTGCAAGGCGACCCAGACGGGCGGCGTCGACGGCAAGTGTGACAACGTGAAGGACGGCCTCGACCCGAAGAGCGCCTGCTCGAAGGACGCCGGCAACCCCTGCGGGCCGGACGGCATGTGCGACGGCCAGGGCCAGTGCCGCACGACCACCGCGGCGGGCACCCTCTGCGGCTCGGTCGTGTGCGTCGGCAGCTCGACGGCCAACCAGACCTGCGACGGCCTGGGCGCCTGCCTGAAGACCGGCGACACCCTCTGCCCTGGCGGCTACGGCTGCGCGTCTGGCAGCTGCCTCAGCCAGTGCGCCGACTCCACACAGTGTCAGAAGGGCTTCTACTGCAACAACCAGGGCGCCTGCGTCGCGACCCAGGCGAGCGGCGCGGCGTGCGCCGGCACGGATCAGTGCAAGAGCGGGTTCTGCGTGGACGGCGTCTGCTGCGACGCCGCGTGCGACGGCACCTGCCAGGCGTGCGCGGCGTCGAAGACCGGTCAGCCCGACGGCAAGTGCAGCAACGCGACCGACGGCAGCGATCCACACAACACCTGCGCGAAGGACGCAGGCAACCTCTGCGGCGCCGACGGCCTCTGCGACGGCC
This sequence comes from Myxococcota bacterium, assembly GCA_963169165.1. Lineage (GTDB taxonomy): Bacteria > Myxococcota_A > Polyangia > Polyangiales > Polyangiaceae > JADLFU01. The sequence goes on from CAUJFL010000050.1 coordinate 16,361, forward strand.
AGGGCCAGTGCCGCAGCTTCGCGACCACCTCGCAGGCCTGCGGCCCGACGACCTGCACCGCGGGCGTGACGAGCGGCAAGCTGTGCGACGGGTTCGGCACCTGCGCGAGCGGCCAGGGGACGAAGTGCCAGGCGGGCTACGGCTGCAACGGGAACGCCTGCGCGTCCGACTGCACGACCAGCGCGGAGTGCGCCTCGACGCACACCTGCAAGGGCAGCCAGTGCGTGCTGAAGGCCGCGCCGGGCGCGAAGTGTCAGCTGGCGACCGACTGCGCGACCGGGTTCTGCGTCGACGGGGTCTGCTGCAACAGCGCGTGCGACGGAGCGTGCCGCTCGTGCGTGGGCGAGAACACCGTGGGCGGCGTCGACGGCACCTGCGACGACGTCGTCGTCGGCAAGGATCCGAGGAGCGCCTGCCCGACGAAGGACGGCGATCTCTGCGGCCTCCCCGGGACGTGCGGGCCGGGCGGCGAGTGCGCGAAGTTCGCCGCGGACGGCGCGAAGTGCGGCGTCAACGCGTGCGACAACGCGACGGCGGTCTCGGCGCGCTGCGACGGCGTCGGCACCTGCCAGAAGCTGACGACGCCGTGCGGCGCCTACGCGTGCGACACGGCCGCGAGCGCGTGCAAGACGAAGTGCGCGCTCGCGGGCGACTGCGCGGCTGGCGCGTCGTGCAACAGCGGCTCGCAGCAGTGCGCGTTCGTCGGGGCGACGTGCGCCGACGCCTTCACCATCCAGACGGCCGACGGCAAGCAGGTCGCCTGCTCGCCCTACCGCTGCGAGGCCGGAAAGTGCGCGGAGATCTGCACGAAGCCGAGCGAGTGCGCGAGCGGGTATGACTGCGTGAGCACCAAGTGCGTCAAGGGGTCGGGCGGCGCGGGCGGCGCGGCCGGCGCGGCGGGGAAGGGTGGTGCCACCGGTGGCACCGCTGGCTCGAGCGCGGCGGGCAAGGCGGGCGCGACCTCCGGCGGCCAGGGCGGCGCGAGCGCAGGCGGCAAGGCCGGCGGCACGTCGACGGGCGGGGCCACCGCGGGCGGACAGTCCGGCTCGACGGCCGGCGGGGCGGCGGGGACGACCTCGAAGGGAGGCGCCGCGGCGACGCCCCCGCCCGCCCAGTCGTCGGACAGCGGCGGCTGCGGCTGCACGGTGCCCGGTGAGCCCACGAGCCCGGCGGGCCCGGCGGCCCTGGCGCTGGCGGTCGGCCTGGTCGCCGCGCGCCGGCGCCGCGCGCGGGGGTTCGCGGCGCGGCGGGAGTGACATACCAGTCGGGCTGGCGGCGAGCTGACGCTCCTCGCCTGCCCGTCCTCGCGCGCTTGGGAGGCGTCTCGGTCGATCAGCAAGCGGACGCCGAGAAGGGCACGGATACGGGCAGACTGGTGTGCCTCGACCGCCCCGCCGGCCGATTGTACGACGCAACACGAAGCTAACAATTCGAGCGAGGCCTTGGCGCGAGGGCCCCTCGCGCCACTGCTCCGAGCGTCAGAAGCAGAAGCCGCTGAGATCCTGCCCGCAAGGCTGCCCGAGCCCCTTGCAACACTCGCCCGGCATGCTGCAGGTGCCGTCGCTGCAGGCGAGGCTGCCCGCGCCCCCGGCGCCCGCGAGCCCAGCCGAGCCACCGCTGCCCGCCGCGCCGCCTCCCACCCCTCCCGCGCCCCCGAAGGGATCTCCGCCAGCGCCAGCGGCGCCCGCTTGCCCGAGCCCGTCGGGCGGCTCGATCACGGTGCCGAAATCCGGGCTGGTGCCCCACGTGAAACCGTCGATCAGCGTGGTCGACGTCAACAGCCCGTCACCCGAGTCCCAGATGCCGAACCGCAGCTCGATGACCGAGCCCGGCTTGACCGGCACCGTCGTGCGAAGCCAGCCGCTCGCCGCGTGGCCCTCGAACCCAGACCCCGCCAGCTCGGCGTCACCCATGCACTGTGTGTAGTTCGGCGTGCCGGGCTTGCATGCGGTGAAGAATGTTGTGTTGTTCACGCCGATCACGCGCTTGTTCCCGCCCGTCAACGCCTCGAACGCGACGTCGGGCGACATCGGATCGCCCGGCGTGAACGGGCTCGGCGACATCAGGATCGCGAACACGTCGTTGTACGAGCTGCAGGTGTACTGCGGATATTCGCACGAGAAGAACCGATAGCTGACGGTGAAGCTGGTCGCGTTGGAAGGCACGCGGAGCTTCACGTCGAGCGCCACGCCGTCGTGCGGCGTCCCCGCCGTGCCGCAGCTCACCTGGTTGACGAACGTGCCCGGGGACGCGGAGGTCGTGGTCTTGTCGCTCGCGCTGGTGGTCTCGCACTGTCCGCCCGCTGGGGCGCTCGGCTGTCCCGTCGCGCGCGCGACGCCGGTCGAGAGCGCGAACATGCGGGTGCCCTCGCGCGGCGTCGTGCTCGGACCGAACGTCGGCACGATGCCGGTGTCGAGGTTGGGGGTGAACTGGCTCGGCTTCGGCGGCGACGCCAGCATCGGCCCCGCGATGTCGCTCCAGCGCGCGTCGATGACCCCCCAGCGCCAGTCGCTCGGCGGCGCCGTCTCGGGAGGGACGCCGACCGAGCAGAGGCCCATCGCGCGCGCCGCCTCGAGCGGGGTCATCGCGACCGGTCCGAGCCCCTCGTCGCACCCCGCCGGGGGCCCGGCCGCGGGGGTGCCGTCGCAGTCGTCGTCGACTTGCTCGGCCGCGGGCGCGCCGGTCGAGTCGAGCTCGGGCAGATCGATCGCGCCCGGGTTGATCGCCGCGCTGGCGTCGTTGCAGTCGAGGGGCGTCGGATACCCGTCGCCGTCGCAGTCGCCCGCTGCCTTGCAGCCCGCGCTGCCCGCGGCGCCACCCGTGGTCGAGTTCCCTCCGCTGGAGGTCCCGCCGGTGGTCGAG